>JABBAY010000082.1 GCA_018607725.1 K189A clade bacterium | reverse complement strand
CCCTGGCGATTGCCTCGGCGCGAGCAGGTGTCTCAGCATAATTGCTGATAATTTCCCGCGCATAATCCGCGACGAAATAAGCGCGATAATCAGCAAACTCAGTGGTGCTTAGGTTACGCAAAACGATCATCAGAACATGGACTCCGGCCGGTCATCCTGCTGACGGCTACAAAAATAATGGCAGGCTAGCCCGGCAGCATAGCAGCTCCAACACTACTGTCACGATGAAATGGCCGCCGGCGTCACGCGGCAGCAGGATAACAGTCGCTCATAAGGCCTGAGCATTGAAGGATTTCGCGCGCCGCATTGAGTCTACATTATCAACAAGACGCACTTCTTGCGGGCCGCCGATGATCCCCGAGCCAACTTTGATTCGACACCAGCCTTCGACGTTTCGACATGGGTGCGGCGATTTTCTCGGTCGCCAACCCTATTAAAGTAGCCGACGAACTCAATGGGAATCATGCCTAAGCCTGCATCGTCCGATGCCCGCAACTTGTCAATCTCAAGCAGAGAAGGAACCGCCAGCATTTCTCCCATCAACACAGCCACCGCCAAGCCCCACAGGGCCTGGCGACGCCCCCAACCCGCCCCCTTCATGGCCTGAGCCCTTGCACACGCGTGCCTGCGCCAACCGCTACTGAGGGTAACATGGCATACCAGGCACTATTCATAACGCAAAGCGTGAATGGGATTCGATCGCGCAATTCTGATCGCATGTATCGCGACGATGGCCCAAGCGAAGAGCACTGACAAACCGCCCGCGATCAAAATCAACACCTCCCGATAGGGTACTTTATCGGCAAAGAAATCGAGATAGAGACCCGACGCCAGGTAGGTAAGCGGCAACGCGAAGAGCAAGCCCCAGATCACTGGCTTGGAGAATTGCCAGATCAGCAATTTGATGATCTGCAGAATACTGGCGCCCATGACCTTACGTATACCGATCTCACGGGTCCGTTGAGCGGCCATAAATGCAGCCACGCCAAACAGACCCATCATTGACAGTGCGGTGGCCAAAAAGGCGAACCCCGCCATCACCTTGGAAATATCCCGAAAAATACTGAAGGTGTCATCAAAGGTTTCATTCAGGAACTTCCCCTGCATGGGATAGTCAGGGATCAACTGACTCCAGACTCGTTCCACATCTACTATCGTCGACACCATATCGCCTGCCTTAATACGCAGCGAAGCAATCCGATAGTTCTTGGGCTCGGAAAAATACATCATGGGCTTAATCGCATTATGAAAGCCCTGAAAGTTGATCGCCGGGACGACACCAACGATGGTATGCGTACGGGGCTCGCGCGTATCTTCAGCCGTTGGATCAGGATAATCATAAAATGTACCACCGATGGCCGCCGCCGGTGAGGCGAAGCCAAAGCGCTCAACCGTCAGTTCATTGACAATAACATTCAGTCGCGTGGCACCTTCTTGGAGGGAATCGTCAGCATATTCCTCGCTTAACTGCCGGCCTGCCAGCAAAGGCAAGTCATAGACCTTAAAAAAGTCGGGACTGATGACGATATTCATAATAGAGATAGCACTTTCCTCATCACCCTTGATCAGACCCTTAACACCAGAACTGTTGCTTTGTTGAAACGGTATCTGGTGGGAGAAAGCCATCACCTCGACTCCGGGCAGGGCCGACAACTCGTTGCGCAGCAGCTCATGGCGACCACGAAGCTCATCCACATCCAGTCTTTCCAGGTTGTAGACTTCTGCTCGGGGGAAGATGCTACCGCTTTCTTCGATACGGATATTCTGAAAATAGAACACCATCACCATCCCGAGCATGAAAATTGAAATGGTAAACTGCAGGCCGAGCATCATGCTGCGAAATAATCCGCCGCCGCCACTGACAGCCTTGCCACTGCGCAGCGCCTCAATGGGCGTGGTGCGAGTGATCATATAGGCCGGATAGGCGCCGGCGATGACGCCCACTATCACGATAGTGGCCACCAGCCAGACCAGAACCTCACTGTAATTGATCTCAAGATTACGCCCGACCGCGGTATTGAAAGCCGGTATCAGGAACTCGAGCAACACCAGCGTGATGAGCATGGCTATGGCCACAAATGTAATGCTCTCAACTAAAAACTGTTGCAACAGTTGCAGGCGGCTGGCACCCATGGTTTTACGCAGACCCACTTCCCTGGCACGACCCAGGGATTGCGCGGTTGCCAGATTCGTATAGTTGACGATGGCGACGATCAAAACCAGCAGTGCCAGCAACTGTACTGACTCGATCATCGGCAGACCGATCATGTCCCAGACCGCTGTATTCAGATCACCCATAGGCCGGATTCGAAAGCCCGATATAAAGTCTTTTTGATCCTCAGGCGTATGACTGGCATAAATACCATCCAGCGCCGTCTGCAACCACGCCTCAGACTTGCCCTGCGGCAGCAACACGTACGTGAGCTCACCGTTGGCGAGGTTACTCCAGCCACCTTGCAGGTCAAACTCCTCGATAGTCTCAAGCGCCGTGATCGGCCCGACACCAACAAAGTCTCCACTTGAGTTGAGGATAGATGTATTCAAGTGACTGTCTTTAGGCAGATCTTCAATCACGCCAGTGACATGCAACTCGAACTGATGATCCAGGGTGAGGACCCGGCCAAGGAAGGGACCTTCACCAAAATACTTTTCCGCCATCGAGCGGGTAACAATCAGCCCACGAGGATCCTCCAAAGCACTGGCATCACCTTCCAGATAATCAAAATTCAGAATCGTCGTGAAGGCAGGATCGGCGAAATACAGTTGTTCGTAATAATCATTGTCACCTTCGGTGAGCAAAAATTCTCGACGTTGTGTCCGCGCGGTCGCCTTGACCTCCGGCAACTGGGATGCGATCAGGGGCATAACGGCACTGTAGGTACCGTCGATTTCTTTCATGCCAACATTCGCCTCAGGCGTAAACACTGTGCCTACGGTCATGACGCGATCGACATTAGCGAAAAATGTATCGTAGTGCCGCTCATAGTTCAGGAGCATAGAACCAAACACAAAGACCGTCAGACCCACCACCAAACACAGAATATTGATGAAGGTATAGAGCCGGTTCTTAACCATATTACGCCACGCTGTTAACAAGTAATTTCGAAACATACGTTGCCCCCTTAGCTAGCCGCCCGCAAATTCTGAGTCACTACATGCCCATCAAACAAATTAATGGTGCGGCGAGCGTAATCACTATGGGCGGCGCTATGGGTCACCATGATAATCGTCGTGCCTTCGGCATTGAGTTGTTGCAACATTTCCATCACCTCCTGACCATGGGCGCTGTCAAGATTGCCTGTTGGTTCGTCAGCGAGGATCATCGACTGATTACCCACCACCGCTCGGGCCACTGCCACTCGCTGTTGCTGACCACCGGATAGCTGGCCAGGCAAGTGCTTCGCCCGATGCGCAATGCCCACCTTGTCCATCACCGCAGCAACACGCTGTTTACGCTCCGCAGCGGGAATGTCATGGTAGAGCAGCGCCAGCTCAATATTATCAGCGACGGTAAGCTCGCCAATCAGGTTAAAGGACTGGAAGATAAAGCCCACTTGGTGTTTGCGAACCTGTCCCAATTGACGTTCCGAGTAGCCGGAAATATCTTGACCACCGAATATATACTGACCCTGAGACGGGCTATCTAACATACCAATGATATTCAGCAGGGTTGACTTGCCACAGCCTGACGGCCCCATTATGGCGACAAACTCACCTGCTGCGATCTCTATATTGACGTTATTCAATGCCACAGTCTCAACTTCATCAGTGGCATAAACTTTTGAAAGATTATGTAACTTCAACATATTAAGTCTCCTTGTTATTCTCTAAAGAATCACTTCTTTGTGATCAATCTTCTGCATCTTTGTAGAGCTCCCAATGGCACTAGAAACTTCTAATTAATGTCGCCCTAGTTAGCTACCAGCTTCAGTTGATCCATTTGCGCAAAGCTACCGTAGCTGCTGGTAATGACCTGTTCTCCCACATCAAGACCCTCTAACACCTCAATGAAGCGAGCATTTCTTCGACCCAATTTAACATTGCGCCGCACCGCCCGGGCGCCATCTGCGGTCACGACGAACAGCCAGTTGCCACCAGTATCCTGATAAAAAGCACCGTTCGGAATCAATCGCGCCGGTGCCGGATCACCCAGCGTGAGTTTGCCCTGAATCGTCTGCCCGCGACGAATCTGAGTCGGCTCATCATCAACAAACAGCAGGTCAATTTCGAACTGACCGTTTTTAACCTGCGGGTAAACCTTGGCGACATTAAGCTGATAGTCATCACCACCCAGCGAAAAATAAGCTGACTGGTCAATATCGATACGGCTCAGGTAATACTCATCGAGACTGGCGCGTAGCTTGAAGTTAGCCGGATCATCCAATTGGCCAATGCGACCGCCACGCGCGATGCTCTGACCGACCTCAACGATCAGGCCTGATAGCTTGCCGTCTTCTGGCGCCCGCACATTCAGGGCTTCCAAATTATTTCGGGTAATGGCGAGACTACGCTCCAATTGCACTGTCGTCTTACGCAGAAAATTCAGCTGCGAGTCCTGCAGGCGAGCGTCGGTCGCCTGACTTTCCAGGGTGACAGCACGGCCGGCTTGATAGTAGGCCAGTTCATCGCTGGCATCTTCCAGCTGGCTCTTGCTGGCGACTCCGGACTTATCCAGATCACTCAGGCGCTTAACCTGCCGCGTCAGTCGTTGAATCTGGTAATCCAGATCCACTAAAGATCGTCGATGCTGCAGGCGGTTCTGTTCGAGTTGTAGCTCCAGACTGCGCATATTATTCAGCTGCTCAGTGACAATCGCTTCATTGCGGACCACATCCAATTGCAAACCGCTGTTTGTCAGCACCACAATCAAATCACCTTTGCGCACCAGGGCACCATCTTCCACCAGGCGCTGCTCGACCTGACCACCTTCAACGGCATCTAGGTAGATGGTCTTCTTCGGTGTGACTCGACCACGAATCGGAATAAAGTCATCAAAGACAGCCTGGGTCACTCGGGCCACCGCCACCTGGTTACTGTTCACCGTAAAGGTGCTATTAGTACTCTCCAGCACCGCGTAGGTCACCAGAATCACAATTAACACTAGACCTAGTGTCGCCGGCAGCCATCGTTGCAGGCGCTGCCAGGTGGACTTCTGAACCTTGCGATCCATCCCCACGCCAGAACCCGGCTTGCTCGACACCACTGGCCTCGACCCCGGATTGATCTCGTTCTTGCCTGCAGTGGTTGCCATCATTAGGCTCCTGAAATTATTCCTGAGGAGTGATTGTCGATACCTGGCCCGGCGCTTATCACCGGCTGACGGAGATTCTCACGATGTTGTCCTCCCTATGACAAACACTACGTCGCAATCGCCGGGCCACAATTACATCTCATTGTTTTTGTTGATTATTTTCACCATTTCCAACCCAAATTCATTAGCATGTGTTCAATATCGAACAACAAAGTGTTCGTTTATGAACACTAATCAGGTGATAATGCTCGGCATCACCAGCAAGAAGGTACAAGCCCATGGGCGGCGGCTCTATCCTGATTATCGATGACGACGATGATATTTTGACCGCGGGCAAGCTCCTGCTAAAACGTCACTACGGACATATCGAGATCACCAACCGCCCCCAGTCCATTCCCGCCCGCATGGCAGCCCGCGACTTTGACGTGATTCTGCTCGACATGAATTTCGGCCCGGGAGAGTCTAGCGGCGCTCAAGGCTTCGAATGGCTCGCGTGCATTCTCGCGCTCGACCCTGATGCCGTGGTCGTCCTGATCACCGCCCATGCCGGGGTCAATGTCGCCGTCAAAGCCATGAAGCTTGGCGCCACTGATTTCGTCATGAAGCCCTGGGAGAACGAGCGCCTGCTCGCCACGATTTCAACTGCCACGAAACTTAAGCAAAGCCGTGATATCGCGCGCTCCCTGCAACAGTCGAATGCCGCACTATCAGCCACGGTGACAGGTCACACGCAAGCTATGCTCGGCAACTCAAGCGCACTACAGCAGGTCAATTCTTTAGTCGCTCGGGCCGCGCCCACTGCCGCCAATGTACTGATTCTCGGTGAGAACGGCACCGGCAAGGAACTCGTCGCCCGCGCTATTCACCAGCAATCGGACCGCCACGACAAGGTCTTCATCGCCATCGACCTGGGGGCCTTAACCGAGTCCTTGTTTGAGTCTGAACTGTTCGGGCACAAGAAGGGCGCCTTTACCGATGCCCGGGAAGATCGCATCGGTCGTATGGAGGCCGCGAACGGTGGCACCGTATTTCTTGATGAGATTGGTAACCTGCCATTGTATCTTCAGGCCAAGCTGCTCACGGTACTGGAATCACGCCAGATTACACCTGTTGGTTCAAACCGAATTGTTGATATCGATATTCGCGTGATCGCCGCCACCAACCGACCCAAGTCTGAGTTGCATGACGAAGAACAGTTTCGCCAGGATCTGCTGTTTCGCCTGAATACCGTTGAAATTCAGTTGCCGCCCCTGCGCCAGCGCCAGGATGATATCGAGGTTATTGCTCGCCATTATGCTCAAACCTATAGCAAAAAATATGGACGTGCGGCCAAAGACTTTTCGCCCAGCACCATCACGGCACTCAAACATTACGCCTGGCCGGGTAATATTAGGGCCCTCAAACACGCGCTAGAACGAGCGGTAATTCTCTCCACCACCGACCAGTTTGAGCTGGCTGACTTTCAACTGGAAGCCATCGCAGTAAAGCCTCCTTCGCAAGACACCTTTTTGACCAACACAGAAACAACTCTGGCACCTGAACTCAACCTCGAGCGTCTAGAAAAGCAAACCATCAGCCAGGCGTTACGCCTACATGGCTATAACATCAGCCACGCTGCTCGCGATCTGGGACTGACTCGCGCAGCGCTCTACCGACGCATGGAGAAACACGGCCTTTGAAGCTGCGGGAACCCTCAGCAACACAATATTGATATTGATACTTGTAAACACCAACACTGTTGAAATATAGGCCACATTCCATGGGTTACAAGCGCTTCAGTCTGCTCCTGACATTTCGCCTCACTCTCGCGCTGGCAAGCTTGATGGCGCTGACCTATCTACTCGCCAAACCAGGCTACTACGCCGGCACATTGCTGATGCTACTAATCCTTCCCTTCCAGTGTTGGGAAATTTCTCAATTTGTGGCTCGCACCAACCAGGAACTTAGTCGCTTCCTCGATGCAGTGCGTTATGCTGACTTCAACCAAAAATTTGATCTAGCACCCATGGGCGCGAAGTTTCCAGCATTGGGCGACACCTTAAACGGCATCATGGCTCGTTATCGCGATGATCGCCGCCAGCAAGAGGCAGAACTGAATCACCTCAGAGCCCTCATCGAACAAGTCCCTATTCCGCTGGTCTCGCTCTATCACGATGAGCAGATTACCCTATGGAATAATGCAGCCAGAAGACTGTTCGGTCAGGCAGACCTTGCCCAAACCGATCACTTGCAACAGTTTGGCGAGCGGTTTTATCGCGCTGTCATCGATATCCGAGTTGGCGAACGACGTCTGGCAAAATTCATTAGTGACGATCAGGAGCTGACCCTCGCTATCGCCGCCAGCGAGATGACCATTGCCGGCCGCAGCGAGAAGATTTTGAGTCTGCAAAATATCCAGCAGGAACTTGATGATAGCCAGCTGGATGCTTGGCAGGAGTTGGTCCGAGTCTTAACCCATGAGATCCTCAACTCCATTACGCCCGTCGCGTCTCTGTCGAGAACATCTCTGCAACTATTGGAGGATCTAACCGACAGGTTGTCCTCCGAACTGGAACTGAGTGATGAACTGGGCGATGAACTGGGCGATATCAAGGAAGCTATTGAAACCGTTGCACGGCGCTCTGATGGATTGATGAACTTCGTTGCCAGCTACCGCAAACTGACTCGACTACCCTCGCCACAGCGAGAAGCACTGCCCATCAAGGACCTGTTCGATGGTGTTGGTCGTATCATGACTGCCCGCGATGACGCCAGTAATATAGCCCTGACAACCCATATTTTGCCAGAGACCCTAACGCTGGAAGCTGATCGCGCCATGATTGAGCAGGTATTGATCAACCTCCTGCAAAATGCGGCACAGGCCAATACAGGTAGGGGCACTGTAGACGTAAGCCTCAGCGCCCGCTTGAACCGCCGCGGCCAGATTACCATTGAAGTCCAGGATAACGGGCCGGGCATTCCTGCAGAGTTACTCAAGCAGATCTTTGTGCCCTTCTTCACCACCCGACGGGACGGTAGCGGCGTCGGCCTAGCCCTGTCACGCCAGATCATGATCGCCCATGGCGGCAGCATCAGCGCCAACCGAGCGCCTACCGGTGGCGCCCTGATCAGCTTGAATTTCTAACTGACTTCAAGTTCAACTCTCACTATTTGTGAAGACTAGCTGGAGCCCCCAATTGGCCTGCTCACGAAGCTTGACCATAAAGCTTTCCTCGTAGGCTTCTTCTGGGT
>JABBAY010000079.1 GCA_018607725.1 K189A clade bacterium | reverse complement strand
GTGGGCGATCATCGCGGCGGCATGTTCCACAAAGGCGATCAGTTCCTCAAGGTTACTGACCTTGTGCTGCAAACAGACTACGAACCAGGAACAAGCTTTCATCGCAGTTTTACCGTGGATGTCACCCTGGAAAATGGCGATCAACATCAGGTGCAGGGCAAGGTGAAGGGGTTTGTGCCGTTGCGGAATCGCCGTTCTGAACAGATCACTTATATCGGCGAGGGCATGACGGAATATACGCTTGATGGTGGCCGAGTGGGTTATGGCCTGAGTGAATATCTCGACCAGCCCGGTGATATTGTTTGAATTTTTAGTTCTAAGTAAAGCGGCTGGTGGCTGATGAGTCGGCTGTGAATCAATGTCCTAAATTGACTCAACAGCCAAAAAATAATAACAACGAGAAGTGATTATGCCGACATTCAATTGGCCCAGACGTTACAACGTTGTACTGCTGTCAACGCTGGCAGTGTTTGTTTGTTATATCGACCGGGTGAATATCTCTGTCGCTATTATTCCTATGGCGGCAGACCTGGACTGGGGCATGCAAACCCAGGGTATGGTGTTGTCGTCGTTCTTCGTGGGTTACCTGCTGCTGCAGATTGTTGGGGGCTTATTGGCCGATCGATTTGGCGGTAAGGTAGTCTTGGGTGTGGGTGTTTTGCTGTGGTCTTTGTTCACGATTTTGACGCCGCCCGCTGCGTCCATTGGTCTTGGTTTGTTGCTCGCCACTCGAATATTGATGGGCATGGGTGAGGCGGTGACCTTTCCGTCTATCTACAGTCTGTACTCTCGTTGGGTGCCCATCACCGAACGCTCTCGCGCTGTGGGTCTGGCGAATAGTGGCATTCCGTTGGGGACTATTTTTGCGTTGATTGTCACGCCGATGATCGTTCAAGCCTGGGGCTGGCAGTGGGCATTTTATCTGTTTGGTCTGGTTGGCTTTGCCTGGTTTGTGTTTTGGCAAGTGCTGATTGCGCGAAGCCCCGAGGCTGACGAGCGGATGACTGAAGCTGAGCGCGAGTTTATTAAGGCGGGCGCCAACAGTGATCCCGTTGAGTCGGGCCCACCCCTTAGAGAGTTCCTCAAGTCCATGCCGGTATGGGCCATTATTGTGGCTCACTTCTGTAATAACTGGTCCCTGTATGTTTTGCTATCGTGGCTGCCAACGTTTATCAATAAAGGCCTGGGCGTTGATTATGCTTCTGTGGGCTGGGTGACGATGATTCCCCATGTTGCCTCATTCATCTTTTTGAATGTGGCAGGCAATATCGCCGATCGTCTGGTGCGCTCTGGTATGGACGTTGGTAAGGTCCGTAAATTGATGCAGACGATTGGCTTTGGCGGCATTTCTACGGCGTTGTTGATCGTGGGGGAAGTGGAGTCAGTGTGGCTCGCGATTACGATCATGACCATTGGTAACGCGCTGGGCGCGTTTGTCGTCGGTGGCTTTGTGGTCAATCATATGGATATTGCACCAAAATATGCCGGTACTTTGATGGGAATTACCAACACGGCGGGCACCATCCCCGGCATCATCGGTGTGTTTGTTAGCGGCCTGATACTGGAGCTCACCGGTTCCTGGGCCTTAGTGTTTCAGGTGACCGCCGGTGTCACGTTGTTCGGTTTGGTGTTTTTTCTGATGTTTTCCAGCAGCAAGAAACTCTTCGATTAAGTCACGCTTAGACTCTCCCGCATGAGTGACGCACCCGCTTTTGAGGGTGCGGGTCCGAACGGGTTAGTAAATAGCGCCGTAGGTCTCGAGTTGTATCAAGTACAGGCGGGTATCAAACTCCAGCTGATGGTAGTCGGGCTGCATATGCCGGCATAGTTGGTAAAAACTCTTGTTGTGGTCTTTCTCCTTCAAGTGCGCCAGTTCATGCACGACGATCATATTCAGCAGGTTTTCCGGTGCCTGCTTGAACATGGCGCTGATCCTGATCTCGTTCTTGCTCTTGAGTTTGCCGCCCTGGACCCGTGACGAATAGGTATGTAATCCCAGTGCGTTGTTGACCACGTGAATTTTGTTGTCGAACACCACCTTGCTCAAGGGGTCAGACTTCTTCAGATATTGCTGCTTAATGTCCATGGTGTAATCTCGCAGTGCCCCGTCATTCTTAACGTTATGAGGTTGCGGATACCGGTTCAGCAGGAACTGGCCGAGTTGATCCTGGTCCACCAGGTGCTGCACCTGCGTCTGCAGATGTTCTGGGTATGCTGAGATGTATTTCGGAATAGCGGACATAAAGCCGGTCACGGTGGGTTGTGGCAGTTGTTGACTGTTGTTCGCAGAGTATAGCTCACTGCGGTTCTCGGGTCTGGTCTGCAGCTTGATGCTTGAAAAAATCGGTCCACTACTGGTCATTGAGGTGCGGAGTTGGTTACTCTGTCATTAGACAGGCATGGAATGAGCATTTAATAACAGCGTTTCATTTATTAGCAGGATGGTAGCGTCTATGAATCCCTCGATGATTTCTCAATGGCAACTCGCCCGCACGCCCCTGGCCGGTTGGCCGCAAGACGGCGATTTCAGCTGGCGCGAGGCTTCAATGCCGGTGCCAGGACCGAATCAAATGCTGACCGAAACTCTATATCTGTCGATGGACCCGTATCAATGGGGACGGCGGCGCAGCGGCACCGAAGCCCCTGGTGAAGTGTGTCATGGACGTACCGTCTCACGGGTGCTCGAGAGCCAGCTGGACGGCTACCAGGCAGGTGACTTCGTGTTCAATACCAATGGCTGGCAGAGCCATGGTTTAACCGGTGAGGGCGTCAGCCAATTTGGCTATATGGTGCCGCGCAAGCTTGCCCCTACCCAGGCACCCTTGTCGACAGCCATTGGCATCATGGGCATGTTGGGGCTTACAGCTTACTCTGGGCTAATGGTGCAATGCCAGCCGCGGGCCGGTGAAACGGTGGTGGTCTCGGCTGCTTCCGGCGGTGTCGGGCAAGTTGCTGCGCAACTCGCCAAACTCAGTGGCTGCCGAGTGGTGGGTATTGCCGGTGCGGCGCAAAAAGTAAAATTCTGCCTGGAAGAACTGGGCCTTGATGCCTGTGTATCACACCTAGACGATGATTTGCCGGCGCAGCTGGCGGCGGCTTGCCCCGATGGTTGCGATGTGTATTTCGAGAATGTCGGCGGCCCGGTGTTCGAAGCGGTATTGCCCGTGCTGAATAAGGGTGCCCGTATCACGGTCTGTGGCATGATTTCCCAATATGGAAACACCGATGGCAAAAATGCCCAGGAAGTCTGGCGAGCCACGGGGCAGTCGACGTTTGATCGACAGCAGGTGGTAGTTCACCCCTTGTTTGTGGGCAATTTTGTTGCCGACTATCAGCAGCGATTTCTGGATGAGATGGGCGAATATGTGCGGGCCGGTCGAGTGTTTTATAAAGAGGATCGTTGGCAGGGCTTGGATCAGGCGCCCGCAGCATTTTCGGCGATGCTGGCAGGTCGTAATTTCGGCAAGACCATCGTCGCCGTCGGTGACGACCCCACCCTGGCCTAATGGCTGAAGCCAGCAGGGTTGTCTCGGTGATGGGGCCTCGGTTTCGAAGCTAGGTTCAATCTTAGGTTTCAAGTAAGGCTTGATATTGATCCAGAATGGGCAGAATTTTCTCCCGAGAAACTGATGGCAAAGGCAAGATGGCGCGGCTTATGCCGGCAGCTCGATAGCCGGCCAGTATCACTGGGTCAGCGGGGGCACCAAAAACGCTGACGCTCAGGGATTGCATCTCCCTGCCCGCACTGGCGGCGAGGTGCCGCAGGCGGTTCATGCTGGCTTCAGCATCAAAGCCATCCCTGGCTCGTGGCAGCCAGCCATCACAGTAACGCACAACGCGCTTGAGCGTGTAGTCCGTTTCGCCACCCAGAATGATCGGTGGATAAGGCGTTTGCACGGGTTTCGGGTATAGCCAGCTGGCCGTGAAGTTGACGAATTTACCCTGGTACTCGGCAGCATCTTGCGTCCACAGGCGTTGCATCGCTAACACCTGTTCCTCCATACGTTGAAAACGCTGATCGTAATCAACCCCATGATGGGCCATTTCTTCTTTGTTCCAGCCGCCGCCAATGCCAAAGATAAAGCGCCCGGCGGACATGCGGTCGAGGCTGGCGACCAGTTTGGCGGTCACCAAGGTGTCACGTTGGGGCAGAAGGCAGATGCCCGTGCCAATTTTCAGGGTTTTGGTGGCGGCAGCGGCAAAGGCGAGTGATACAAAAGGGTCGTAGGAATGCCAGTACTCCGGTGGCAGGTCCGCACCGCCCGGCCAGGGTGATTGTCGTGAGATGGGTATATGGGTATGTTCCGGGACAAACACCGATTCATAGCCCCGTTGTTCTAGTTCGATCGCGAGCTCGTCCAGTGGTATGGAATAGTCAGTAGCAAAAATGAGTGCGCCGAATTTCATCGCTCTGATCTCCGTATTTGGCAGTTAATAATAGACTCGATGACTAGAGCACATTTGCGTCAGGCAAAGCAACCGCCGGTTGTCCTGCTGATACCAGATCAATAGACTGGACGCTATCTTCAGCCGTCACCTTTAAGGTAAAAGTAATATGTTCCGATGGGCCCTGAGCAAGTTTGAGACGCGCCATGGTAGATGAAATCACCATACGGGCCTATCGGCGCGACGATCAGTCAGCGACGATCGACATTCACGACCGGGCTCGGCCCATTGAGCTACAGGGAGCGTGCGACGCCCGCGCCTTTGTGCCGCTGGTGGATGACCGGGAAGATTTTGAGGAGTTTCTGAGTGCCAGAAAGCTAGTCGCGGAGCGCGATGAGCAGGTGCTTGGCTTTGTCGGTATCGAAGACGATCAGGTGGGTTGGTTATACGTTGATCCTGATTGCGCGCGGCAAGGTATTGGCCGGCAACTGCTTCGGCAGGCATTAGCGCTGATCGGTCAAGGGTCGCAGGTCCATGTGTTAGAGGGCAACAAGCCTGCTTTGGCGCTGTATCTGAGTGAAGGCTTCAGACGGTTTGATCAGTTTGACAGCAACAATCACGGCTATCCCTGTCGGATCCTCATGTTAGTTCGCCCCGCAGACTAATGGTGTCAGCCTGCAGGCGCACCAGCTTGCGTTTAAGTTCAATGACGCGCTCGTATGCCGCGTTGATGACGCCTTCAGTCAGCTGACCCGCGACCACTGCCTTGGTCGCTTCGAAGATGACCTTGGCTGGCAGGTCTGGGTCAGCCACGACCCAGGCGCCGGTACTGACCGTCGCCATGGTGGCATTTAAGTCATGACGTATCCCTTGGGGTTGTGCTGCCAAGGGGTTGTTTGAAAACATCAGTAGATCAAGGCCTGCTGTTAGCCCTTGGACCACCGTCTCGTTAAGTGTGTAGTGACGGATGACTGCCCCCATATGCAGATCGTCGGCGACGATCACGCCATCAAATCCCAAGTCCTCGCGGAGAATGCGTAACCATTCGGTTGAAAATGTCACCGGTGTGCCGGCATCCACATGCTGGTGGACCAGATGCGATGTCATGACCGCATCGACAACGCCGCGACTAACGAGCTGCTTGAAAGGCTCCAGTTCTGCTGCCGTCCAGGTGTGGGTGATATCGAGCAAGCCCGTATGTGAGTCACCACGAGCGCGGCCGTGGCCGGGGAAATGCTTCAGACAACCCAGTACGCCCTGAGAGCCCAGGCCTTCCAGCATTGTTTGTGCGTAGGTGGTGACTGTGGTGACATCCTGGCTATAACTTCGGTCCAATTGACCGATCGCCGGCCCCGGTGGATCGCCATCCAGGTCGACGCAAGGCGCCAGGTCGAAATTAAAGCCCGCAGCCTGCAGTTCCTGACCAAGATCGGCGTAGTGCTGTTGGGCGGCCTTCGGGCTTAGATCGGCGGCGATCCGTTTCGCTGACAAGGTCTCTTTGAAGCCCTGTGAGCTGTCGACCCTTTGGATTTTTCCACCTTCCTGATCGACAAACACGAACAACGGAAATTCAGTCTTGGCGCCTTGAATACTCTGTAACAGGAGGGTTAACTGCACTCGGTTAATAATGTTATAGCGATAGATAATCACGCCGCCGATCAATCCAGCCTCGGCCTGCTCAATGATTTTCTGGACGCCTGGGTCGGTCAGGGTGGTGCCATGAAAACCCACGCAGACCAATTGTCCAAGCTGCTTGCGCAGGGTCTGATGTAGATTCACTTCAGGTGCAGGCGCACCGTTTTCAGGCGACATCGGCAATGGTCGTGCGATGCAGTAATCGATCATAACCTTCATAGCCACCCGTAGCGCGGTGTAGTACCGAGCGGTTATCCCACATGGTTAACATGCCGGGTTGCCATTGATGGCGGTATTGAAACTCGGGTTGGGTTTGCCACTGGTGTAATTCCATCAACAGCGCGTGGCTTGCGTCATCGCTCATGCCTTCGATGCCAATAATGTAGCCAATAACCCCGTATAGGCCCTCTTGGCCAGTTTCTCGATGGCGGCGAATAAGCGGGTGAGGTTGGGTGGCCAGGGCAGTGTCGGAGGGTAAAATTTCCATGCTGCGATCCGTCGCCTTGTCAGCTTTGCCGTATGAACCCTCATTGCCGTAAGCCCGTCCGGCAGAATGAATCGCGAGTTTGCCTTCCAGCTTGTCTCGCAATGCAGCCGGCATCTGTTGCAGCGCCAGATGTTGATTGGCATACAGCGTGTCGCCGCCCACAGGCGGAATGGTGATGCCGTACAAGCAGGTGGCAGCGGGTGGTGTCTTCTGAAAGCTCCAGTCGGTGTGCCAAGATTCCGCAAAAATCGGAGCGGTTTCTTGGGCCATGCGCTTGACCGCAATGATATGTTCTCTATCCGGTATGGCGGCGATAAAAGGATCTTCGCCAAACTCACCAAAGTATTGGGAGAAGCGTTCAAGATCATCATCGCTCAAGGACTGATTCGGAAAGGCAACCACATGGTGAGCCAGCCAGGCGGCTCGAATCTCAGCGATGGTAGCTGGGCTTAAGTGCTGGCTTAAATCGACGTTGGTGATTGTGGCGCCGCAGGCTTGGCCGGATGGTGTGACAATGATGCTCATGACTGAAATTCCGTAGTGGTTGCTGTTGGCTATCGGTTCGGCGTATTCATCTTCGCATGGCGCCGTTAGAGTTTGCACTACTGACTAGCCGTCAGCGACTGCATACTGTTGGTGCCAGCGACAAGGAGCTCTGGGGTTCATGGCTCAGGGTCAACGGGCAGTTTGATCGCAAAAACTGCCCTGTTGAATGTGACCCTTAGGCGCTGAGACGAGGATCCGCCTGCTGGCCGCGAACCAGTTTGCCGGGTAGTGCGCCCGTTGCCTGACCATGGCTGTAAATGACTTCTCCAGACTTGATCGTCGCGATAATCCCGTCGGCATTCTGCAAGAAGCGTTTACCCCCGGCTGGCAGATCATGCACGATGTGTGGTGTGTGCAGTTTTAGCGCGTCAAAGTCGATGATGTTGACATCGCCACGCATGCCCTCGGCCAATAGGCCGCGATCTTTTAGAGAGTAGAGTTCCGCTGGTTGACGAGTGAGCAACTGGATGGCCCGCGCCAGTTCGAACACGCGGCGCTCCTTCACCCATTTGGTGAGAACATAGACATTGGCGCTGGTGTCACAAATAGAGCCAACGTGGGCGCCGCCATCGCCCAGCGCGGAGATGGTATGGGGGTGATCAAGCAACGTTGGAATATTCTCCGAGAAGTTGGCAGCCGGGATGTACACCAGGTTGTTACCGTTGTTACCCAGAAAGTAGTCATACAACCATTCTTCAGGCAGGCGGCCTTCGCGTTCGGCAATGGCGGCGACAGAGTCTTCCTTGTTGGGCAGGTAATTGATCGGCTCTTCCAGCGGGTACATATGACGGAAGCGATTATTGAAAATCTCGACAAAAACATGCGGATGATCGTTGTCTTCGGCAAGAATGCGAGCCTTGATGTCCGGCTGCTTCAGGGTCGCGATTTTCTCGTCCCAGGCTAAGGATTCTAGTCCCAGGAAAGTGGGCCGTTTGTAGAAGCTGCTCATTGACGCCGGGTGGCCCATCAACATGCCCACGGGTCGCGATAATACCTGACCACGAATATCCAGGCCGTCTGCCTGAGCGGCCTCGATCCGATCCAGCTGTTGCCGCCAATGGTCTGGTCGATTACCGATATCAAGCAGTGTAAAGGTCCCTTTGGCGCCAGTCTTTCTGCTGGTCTCTCTAAGGATGCTGAACTCATCCTCAGCGTCTTCCCAGTCAGAGATAAGTTGAAATACATGGCCTTGAGCGCCGGACAAGGACTCGCCTAATTGTTTGAGCTCGCTGGTGGCGGCCTGGTAAGTAGGGATGAACTCGCCGTTGCTGCTGCGATGCAATAGGGTGCGCGAGGTGGACAAGCCTACCGCGCCAGCAGATAAGGCGTCTTTGATTAAGACTTTCATTCGGGCAATATCTTCAGCCGTGGCGGCTTCGCGATCAACGGCGCGCTGACCCATAACATAAACTCGCACCGGACCATGGGGCAGCAGAGCCGCCATGTCGATATCTCGTGGTTTAGCGG
>JABBAY010000135.1 GCA_018607725.1 K189A clade bacterium | reverse complement strand
ATGCACCCGCAGGTGCTAGTTCCGCCGCAGGCGCTAGTTCCGCCGCAGGCGCTAGCGTCGCGTCTGATACTGCAGCCATCGAGCAGGCGGTCATGGCGGTACTCGACGACTTTATGACGTCCTTCAGCGGCCGAGATCCCGTCGCCCATGCCGCGACCTACCATTTTCCACACTTTCGGCTCGCCGGCGGGGTTATGCGCAGTTGGGCAACCGCCGAGGATGCCATTCGAGACCATGAAGCGCTGTTTAAAAATTTGCCGGCCACCGGTTGGCACAAGAGTATCTGGCTAGATCGCCAGATCACGACGCTGAGTGATACGAAGGTACACGTCAACACACGCTTCCAGCGCTTACGCGCCGATGGGTCGGAAATTGGCGCTTACAATTCACTGTATGTACTGATCAAGCAGGATGGTCGTTGGGGCATCAAAATGCGGTCGAGTTTTCTTTAAAACAGTTATCCGAAATCCGTCGGCGACCCTCTCGGCGAGCACTTGCTACTGAGAGTTCTGTGCCCTGCAGCAGCCATGGTTTGCTGGCGTAGGTTGCAGGCGCGCTCAATAGCAGACAGAATAACGTGGTTTTTAAATACCGAGAGACTGATCTAGTTAGGGTTTTTTGCGTACTAAAGCCTTAACTACAGCCCCGCATGCCAAATGGCCAACAGGACCAAAGACTCATTAATGGATATTCAGCAACGAATTAGTAAAACCCTGCGCCTGGATATTGGTAGCAGCGCCACTAAGCGGCAGGAGCTCAAGGCCTACTTCAACCAGACCTTCGATCTGTACGAGTCGCTGTTCAAACTTATCTGCCTTGACGAGTCTTACTACGAGCAAGCCGAACCCCTTCGCCACCCCCTGATATTTTATTTCGGCCACACTGCGACGTTTTTTATCAACAAGCTGTTGTTGGCCAAGCTAATCGAGACGCGCATTAACCCTGAATTCGAGGCCATGTTTGCTATTGGTGTCGACGAAATGTCCTGGGATGACTTAAACGATGCCCACTATGATTGGCCAACTGTCAGCGCCGTGCAGGACTATCGTGATCAGGTACGCGCTCGAGTTAATCAATTGATCGATGCCGTGCCGCTGACAGTACCCATTCGTCAGGAGGACCCCGGCTGGACGATTCTGATGGGTATCGAGCATGAGCGCATTCACCTTGAAACCTCATCGGTGATCATCCGCATGCTGCCGTTAGCCTCAGTCCGACTCGTGACCGGTTGGGAAAGCTGCCACGATGTGGGTGCAGCGCCGGCAAATACACTGGTTAACATTAGCCAGCAAAGCGTCAACCTCGGCAAATCAGAGACAGATACCACTTACGGCTGGGACAATGAATACGGCAACAAAAATGTCCTGGTTGATGAATTCAAGGTCAGTCAGCACCTGGTCAGCAACGGTGAATACCTGGCCTTTATCGAAGCCGGTGGCTACCAAAAACCGGAGTATTGGACCGCCGAAGGCCAAGACTGGCTATCCTTCAGTGAGGCTACTATGCCGCGGTTTTGGCGCATCAACGATGGTCAATACCTGCAACGAAATCTGGTAGAAGAAATACCACTACCACTTAACTGGCCCGTTGAAGTCAACTACCTCGAGTCCAAAGCATTTTGTAACTGGAAAGCCGAAATCACCCAAACCCACATTCGGCTGCCAACAGAAGCAGAGTGGAGCGCGCTACGAAATTATATCGACACTGACCAGGTTGACTGGCATACCGCGCCCGGCAATATTAACCTGGAGTACTACGCCTCATCCTGCCCCGTAAACCGCTTTGCAACAACAAAGGTTGATGGTCAATCGACTGATGTCATCTTCGATATTATCGGTAATGTCTGGCAATGGACTGAAACGCCCATCGACACCTATCCGGGCTTCAAAGTACATCCCATTTACGATGACTTTTCAACGCCCACCTTTGATGGCAAGCACAATTTGATTAAGGGTGGCTCCTGGATTGCCACAGGTAACGAAAGCCTGAAGCACGCTCGCTACGCATTTCGTCGGCACTTTTACCAACACGCCGGCTTTAGATACATTGAAGCCAAACAATCGGAGTTACCCGTGGAAAAAGTTAACACTTATGAGACAGACAATTTGGTCTCGCAATACCTGGAGTTTCATTACGGCGATGATTATTTTTCTGTCCCTAACTTTCCGAAGGCCTGCATAGAAGCCAGCATGGCCGCCATTGGCGATCACCCGCGAGGTCGCGCGCTGGATCTTGGTTGTGCCGTGGGTCGCTCAACCTTCGAGTTCGGCCGCTACTTCAAGCACGTTGACGGAATCGATTTTTCGGCACGGTTTATCCAGTCTGCCTTTCAGCTCAAAGAGGCGGGTCAGGTTCGCTATACGATACCCACCGAGGGCAATCTGGTCGCCTACCGCGAGAAGACCCTTGAGGATCTTGATTTAGCGACGCTTGATAGCCAGATTGAGTTTTCACAGGGGGACGCGACGAATCTAAAACCGCACTTCAAAGACTACGACCTGATCTTTGCCGGCAACCTGATCGATCGTCTTTACCAACCGAAGTTATTCCTTGAGCGTATTGTCAACCGCATTAATGACAAAGGCTGGTTGATTATCACCTCGCCCTATACTTGGCTCGAAGAATACACAGAGGTCGAACACTGGCTGGGCGGCTACAAGGTTAACGGCGAGAACTTCGGCACATTGGATGGCTTACAAGAAGCCTTGGGTGAACACTTTGAATTCAAAGGTCGCCAGGATGTACCGTTTGTCATACGCGAGACTCAGCGTAAGTTTCAACACTCGGTTGCTGAAATGACGGTCTGGCAAAAGCGCTAAGACTCATCACCTTGGCGTCCTTAAAATGGCGTCAAGGTGAACCCCTCAGCCTGAAGTCGTGCATGGGCAGTAATGGCAGATAATGCCATCGTCACACCTGCATGGAAATCTGCGGGCTTGAATCCCTGATACGCCGCTGTCTGACCACAGATATATATCGCCACGCCCGCCGTCTGCAGTCCAGTCAGCAGTCCCGAGTTTGGATTTGGCAGCCCAAACTGTTCGAAGTAGGCGTCATCCGTCAACAGATCTCTTGCGGCCGGACCATGGACGACTACCGCTAACTCAAGGTCTGCTGTCGGCGTCCCCGCTTGAGCCTGCATATTGAGAAATCGTGCTGCAGACTCCAGATTTCGATTGACGGCAGTCTGATCGGCCGCCGTGGCCGCAACATCCATGCTCACCTGATAGCGAATGCCCGATTTAAGATTATAGGCCGTCGCAGGCACATCAAACACCGGCCCATAGTCGACGATCACCGGGCCTTTCTTGGGCGGCGACGCCACAGCTGGATTCGCTAGTAACACCAGTAAAAAACCTTTTGCTAACCGTGAAATATTGATCATGGACATTGTCTCTTATAAGGGTCCTATCAGCCTGGCTATAGGAGCCAAAGCCAGGCCCCCTGTGTCAGGATAGTTGTTCGCGATTAAATCATTCAGTCAGCCAGAACATGATAACCGTCAGCAGTGTGAGCACGGCCAGCAGCCCATTGATCCAGAGCCCGTAGCGTGGGTGACGCAACCAGCCCTGCAATAGCGAGCCCGTTAGAACCCAGGCATAGTTGCACGCCAGACCCAGCGTCGCGAAGCCCAGACAGACACAGATCACGGCGACAGTGGCCGAGTCACCTACGGGTATCGCCAGACTAACCCCAGTGGTCGTCATGAACCAAGCCTTAGGATTCGCAAACTGAAATAGACCCGCCTCCATCGTTGTCATGGGACGCTGTATATCGCTCGAGGTTTCTGTCAGTCGAAAACCCATGATTTTCCAGGCCAGATAGACCAAATACATACTGCCGAAGATCTTCATGCCGATAATGGCATCCGGCAATGCTAACAACAGCTGCCCCATCCCCAAGCCACAGAGCACCGTCATCGTATAGATACCAAAGTGTATCCCGATGACATGGGGCATCGTTGCTCTGACGCCAAACCGCATCCCGGAGGTGGCCAACAATAGATTATTGGGTCCCGGAGTGATCGTTGAAATCAGAATAAATCCCAGCAAAGGGACCAGTAGTTCTATCAAAATTGCATCTCCCTCGCCCATTTATCCACTGCTCACCAGCGCCGGCTGGTCCATCGCCGCTCGAAGCTGGTTGAGGGTGCCGATCATACAGGGTTTGCGTCCTGTTGGGACTCCAATGCGGGTGAAGTATGGGTTAAGGTAACGAATACGAATTATTCCCTGCTCAAGTCCTTTCAGGAGTCACACCGTGAACCATTTTAAATCAGGCCTAGGACTCATCTTGCTCATGAGCGTTCTGCCGCTGACCGGCCTGCAAGCCGAATCTGTGGATAGGTCACCTGTGGATATAACGGCATCTGACCTGGAGCAGCGCATTCTGATCGAGGTTGATAACAACAACTCGCAAGCCATAGCATTGTTGACTGAGCTGGTGAACATCAACAGCGGCACAATGAATTTTGAGGGCGTCAAAGCGGTTGGCGGGTTATTGATGACCGAATTCAATCAGCTGGGATTCAACAGCCGTTGGGAAACCGGCAGCGCCTTTAACCGCGCCGGCCATCTCGTCGCAGAGCACCGCGGCAATGGTTCTGGACCCAAGTTTTTAATGATCGGCCACCTAGACACAGTGTTTGAGGCTGACAGCCCGTTCCAGAAGTTCGAGCTATTGGATAACCAGATCGCTCGAGGACCCGGCATTGGCGATATGAAAGGTGGCAACATTATTATTTTAGAAGCACTGCGCGCACTGAAAGCCGTTGGTGCACTCGAAGCGATGGACATTACCGTCGTAATGACCGGTGATGAAGAACTCAGTGGCAGGCCGCTGGCACTCTCGAAGAAGGCGCTGATCGACGCCGCCAAATACGCAGATATTGCCCTCGGGTTTGAAAATGGCGATGGTAACCCGGCTACCGCGAATGTCTCGCGCCGAGGCTCTATTGGCTGGAAGCTGACAGTCACTGGTAAGCCGGCTCACTCGTCACAAATTTTTCGTGAAGATATCGGCCCCGGTGCGATCTATGAAGCCGCTAGAATTCTGACTCAGTTTTATGCCGAACTTCGCCAGGAAGATTTATTGACCTTCAACCCCGGCAACATTCTCGGTGGCACGAAGGTCACCTTTGATGATCAAACCAAGACAGGCACCGCCTTCGGCAAGGATAACATCATCGCCGAGACCGCCTTGGTAACCGGTGATATTCGCGCTATCAGTGAGATTCAACTCAATCGCGTCAAGACCAAGATGCAGGCGATCGTCGCCGCCAGCTACCCTCACACCCGTGGTGAGATCGAATTCAGCGAGGGTTATCCAGCCATGGCGCCGACGGCGGGCAACAAGCGTTTGCTGGAAATCTATAGCGGCGTAAGCCAGGATCTCGGGTTTGGCGAGGTCACCGCCGTAAACCCTTTGCGAGCCGGCGCCGCCGATGTGTCGTTCACTGCAGATTATGTGGATATGGCGATCGATGCTCTGGGTTTAGGCAGCAACAAGGGCCATACCGCCGCAGAAACTGGCGACCTGGCGACATTACCCACGCAAACAAAACGCGCGGCTATCCTGCTCCTACGCCTTCAAAATTCGCCCTAAGGCTCAGTTACTGGCCGGGCAAGACCCCAGGGTCTTGCCGGTCACTCGATAGGCCAGTAACCCCACCCACTCACGGACAGCGATACTGAGTATTTGTAGATTATTGGTGAAATCAAAATCAATCCGTAACAGGTTGCCCTTCTCCGCATAATGATCAACCGGGTAGGGTATCACCGCCCAGTTTTGCCCACAAAATATGCCCATCGTGCGAGGCATATGAAAGGCCGAGGTAATCACTACCCAGTTTTCAGTGCGACGTGGATCAATCATGGCTTGGCTGTGGGTCACGTTTTCAAAGGTATTCCGCGATTGACGCTCGTACTCAACCCGTTGATCAAGATCGGTCAGGCGCGAGAATAGGTTTCTGGCCTCAAACGCTGCGCTATAGGCCTGGTCCAGCATACTACCGTTACCGCCAGAGAAGACTAACCGAGCCTCGGGATAACGCTTGGCCAGATCCATAAAACTCAGCAGACGCTCGGCTGCACTGCCAAGTTCTGTTTGCTGCCAAAGACTGGAGCGATAAGGATCAATCGCACCGCTCAAGACGATAATGCCATCAACCCGCTCAGGGAGTGTTGGGTTCGCCGTGTAGCGATTTTCAAGTGGCGCAATCAGCCATTCGCCGACGGGTAAAAAACCGATGACCAAGACTAACAGCGCGGCGCTACTCACCAGCCGCCGACCCAGTCGGTGCCACCCCACCGCGAAGGCCAGCCACGCGGCGATGACGCTCAACAGGACCCAGCTACCCGGTGAGATAAATAGCCAAATCAGCTTCGAGGCCCAGAAGAATAGATTATCCATGCTTGCTATACCTACTCGCTATACATAGGTGCTATACATAGGTGCTTTCCATCAACGATGCCCATAGGCAGATTACAGCCGCGCTATTCATCTTCTCGGCGAACCGTGACGAAAATGTCTTCATCACTACCCTGCAGGTCAAACAAGACCGGCGCACAGCACACCTGACAATCCTCTGTATAGGTCTGACCTAGCTCTGACGGGTCCAGTAGCACTTGAAGAGTTTCCGCGCAGTAAGGGCAGGTTATCCGGCGTTCGATCAAGCCTGTCATCAAGGCGCACCTTTATCGGTCACGAGAATCCTCACCACCTTCGAGCGCCATGCAGGCTCGATGCAATAGCATCGCCGCTGCATCAGCATTCACCTTGTTGAGATTCTTCAGAATGCACTTAGCCATGGCAGCAGGCATGTTCATTCCATAATTCATACCGTGCATACCGTGCATTCCCTGAATGCCATGAGCCATTTTGATCTTATGCAAAGCCTGTTGCCTACGACTCAGTGGCATCCCCCGTTCTTTGTCTACCTGCACATTACCCTCATCATCAACTAGCACGTGGACCTCCACATCACCGTCAGTGCCAGTATCTCCGCGTACCTGTTGCATCAGCTCTGCCAGCTTGGTGGCATCCAGCTCGCCCTCTGTCTGTATCACAATGCGAGTCTGACGCTCACCTTCGTGGTGGTCGGCAATCGCCGTTATTGGCAAGCAAAGCATCGCGAGCATGGTCAATGTTTGGCGCTTTTTCATGATCTGTTTCCTTTTGCTTTCGTGTTTGGGTTGTACATCGATGCTATCTGCCGCGGGTACAACATTGAGGCTCGACACTTACCATACAAACTCGAGCTAGAAACTTGCAACACCCCACAGCATTAACGGCCTCAGACTTTCTCAATACTGACCCGCAAATGGCTGGGGCCACCTAATTGGCCCGGCGCAGGCACCTCCCCTGGCGCCAGCCGAATTGCACTGAGATGCTTCACCATTGAAGCAATAGCAATTTGGCCTTCCAGTCGAGCCAAGTGCGCACCCAGACAGTTATGAATGCCAAAGCCAAATGCCACATGAGGATTAGGTTGCCGATCAATGACAAACTCGTCGGCCCGGTCAAATACGCTTTCGTCCCGGTTAGCAGACGCGATCAACAGCACAACCAACGCGCCTTGCGGAATCTGCTGGCCACCGAGTTCCGTGGCACACGTGGTACGACGAATGGTCGCAGAAAAGGGTGAATAGTAGCGTAACGCTTCTTCGACAAATGTCGGAATAAGCTCAGGGCGTTGTTTTACCTGCAGGAACGTTTCCGGCATTTCATCAAAGACTCTGACACTCGCGGTAATTAAGCCCGTCGTAGTCTCATTCCCCGCAATTAGCAGCAGCCCGCAAAAACTCAACAGTTCCTGGTCCGTGAGTTTACCCACTTCGGTTTCCGTCTCTACCAGACGGCTAAGCAGATTATCCTCTGGTTGGCGCCTGAGATTAGCAATGCGCTCCAGAAAATAGTCATCCATCTCGATTCGAGCCTTGTCGACTTCGGCACTCGGCTGAGCAAACAGTAGGTCGGCGATATTGCTGAAGATCTTATCCGACCAAGCCTTAAACTGGCGCATGTCGCCGCCAGCGACGCCAAGCATCTCGGCGATAACAGTAACCGGTAGCGGCGCAGCCAATGCATCAACCAAATCAACCTCCTGTTGTTGGCTCATGGCGGTCACCAATTCCTCACAACGGGCCGTGATCAGATCACGTTGGTTCTCGACAAACCCAGGCTTGAAAGCGTAACTCACCAGCTTCCGCAAACGGTTGTGGACCGGTGGATCGCTGAATAACATAGAGGGTCGAATCAACTTCTCTTCTGCTGGCCGCAGAGAAACATCCGATGAGAACGTGTTTTGATCACGCAGCGCGATCATCACGTCTGCATGGCGAGCCACGGTCCAGGGGCCTGTTGGATCCTCTTGAAAGACCGGCTGCTCTCGCCGTAAGTAACGATAACGCTCGTAAGGATTCTCTTCTGCTACTGCCTCTGCTTCACTCATTCCCTAATCCTCCAGATCATTAGTTCAGTTACGCTCGCTGGCTAAACAATCATCAGTCCAGCGCTTAGGGCACTAGTCTATCACGAGCCACGAACCT
>JABBAY010000234.1 GCA_018607725.1 K189A clade bacterium | reverse complement strand
AAGCGTTCGAAAATATTTTTAGTTTCGATTCACGTACGGCAAGAACGCTGTTTGCCCTGTTTCTGCGCCCGGGTTTTTTAGCCACCGAATACGTTGCAGGTCGGCGAGCGCGCTATATCCAACCACTGCGTCTATACCTGATCGCCAGCATATTGTTTTTTTTGTTTCTATCCGCCCAGAACCTTTTCTCGGCACAATCTCCGGTCACTTTCATGACTGATGGGGCGGGCGTTGAAGTTTCAACTCAAGACTCGGAGCAACAGGCGGAACAAAATGCGGAAAAAGACGCCGCGTATGTCGAGGCCGATTCAACACTCAATGACATCCACGCCAACATTCAGCTACCCGGTTTAACCGCCGAGCAAAACACCAAGCTGGGCAACAAGCTCGAGGCCCAGACGAGAAAAGCCGTTGAACTCGCCAAAGAAGATCCACGCGACCTCATCAGTATGCTGCTCGACATAGCCCCACCGGTACTTTTTGTGCTGCTCCCCATTTTCGCCTTGATACTGAAACTCGCCTATCTTGGCAGCGGCCTTTACTATACGCAGCACCTGATTCTCGCTGTCCACAATCACAGTTTTATTTTTTTAGCGCTGCTACTCGAAGGCTTGTTGACACCTGTAGAACAATCTATCGGTACTGAGATCCCATCAACGGTGCTCTCAATTTGGATACCAATCTATATGTACATGAGTCTTCTCAGGGTCTATGGCCAAGGTTATTTTATTACTCTGCTGAAGTTTACGGGTCTTGGCCTCATCTATTTCACATTATTCTCGGGCACCTTTCTGCTTAGCTTATTAGCGGGCGTGATGACACTATGAATCTCAGCCATGCATCTCAACACTTTGTCTCACAGCGGGCGGGGAGTCGCTAGATGATCATCCAAGACTACACGACTATCATTGACGATTTCCTGAGGGAACTTGGCGGCGACGTTAACCTTCGCCTGAACTGTCAGTTGCCACTGCAAATCGAAGCGCTAGATTTAGCTTCCGCCGGGCGTGACGTCTTCGACCGGGAACAGTGGATGACACCCTTCACCCTGAAGTGCTGGCAAGCTATGCGACTGGCCGCCCACCAGGACGAGATTGAGTTACAGCTCGTCTCGGCGTTTCGCTCCGTTGAATATCAGTGTGGCTTGATCCGCAAGAAAGTCGCGGCAGGCCAGCAGTTGGATGATATTTTTAAGATCAGTGCGATCCCCGGTTTCAGTGAACACCACACCGGGCGGGCCCTGGATCTGTCTACGCCAGGGCCAGAACCCTTATCTGAAGCCTTTGATCAGACCGCCGCTTTTGAATGGCTAAACACGCATGCCCACCGTTTTGAGTTCTCAATGTCATATCCACGTAACAACACCACTGGCATCAACTATGAACCGTGGCATTGGGCATGCCGCGCCCAATAATCAACGTCGGTATTTTTGCATCTTCTCTGCGATCAAACGCTTTTGTTCGGCACTCAAGGCGCTTGGGGGCTGAACCGACGCTTGCTTGGCGAAGACGTACTTTTCCCGTATGACTTGGCGACTGGACAGCCCTGCCTGTTTGAGCTTGGCAAAGCAAACATCGACCATCATCGGGTTGCCGCACAACATCACGAGATCCTGGTTTGTTACCACTGCGGGTAAATAATCTTGAACGTAACCTGAGCCTTCGAAGGATCGCGGCGAATCTGGCAGGCGGCGCGAGTAGCAAATACGTAAATGAAAGCGCGGATGCCGACGCTGAAAATCAACAAGCTCCGTCGCATAGATGAATTCACTGGGGTCTCTCACTCCTAGCAACAGGAAAACCTCAATTTCATCTCGGCACAAGGGACCCGACAGCGGCCCCAACATTGGCAGATAAGGCGCAATGCCAACACTGGTCGCCACTAAAAACAATCTCTTGGGCAGTTGATCCGGGAGTACCAGCCGCCCAAATGGCCCGGTCACCGATGCTTTCAATCCGCACTCGGCATTAAACAACAAACGAGTGGCGCGGCCACCGTCTACCTTGGAAATCACCAGCAGTAAGATCCCAGTCGTATCGGGCGCCAAATTACATAGGCTATAGCTGCGCTCGAACTCACCGTCTACATCGGTGAACACAAATCGAAAAAATTGACCCGGAACAAACACCACAGGTTCGCCGTCATCACGCTGAAATTGCAACTCGATCGTCGAGTCTGACAATACTTTTTGTTGAATCAAGGACACCGTAAACACGCTATTTTCCCCTAGAAGGTTAACCCCATGATACACCAGATCAGCCTTATCTTTACGCCTTGGTTGACTGTGGTATATTCCACGCACAATAAAAAAACCTAGAAACCAGATTCTGGAGGCTCATGCAACAAGCTGTTGATGCACCCGTCATAATTACCAAGCGCTACCGCAACTACGCCCTGTTTCTACTCACTCTGGTGTTCACATCGAGTCACGTGGATCGGCAAATTATCGGCATCCTGTTACAACCGATCAAGAACGACCTGGGCGCGTCAGATACACAGATGGGGTTTTTGGTCGGTCTAACCTTCGCCATCTTTTATGCGACCCTGGGCATGCCCATCGCCATGCTTGCTGATCGGGGCAATCGGCGTAATATTATCGCGATTGCGATAACCATATGGAGCGCTATGACTGTCGCCTGCGGCTTTGCCACTTCATTTTTTCAGCTTGCGCTGACTCGAATCGGCGTCGGTATTGGCGAGGCTGGCTCCAACCCGCCTTCGCACTCGTTAATTTCAGACTACTTTCCTATTGAACAACGCTCTACGGCAATGGCCGTTTTTGCTGTGGGCGTGAACCTGGGTTTGTTGTTTGCTTATATCGGCGGCGGCTGGATGAGCCAACATCTGGGCTGGCGCACCGCATTTTTTGTGGTCGGCGCGCCGGGGCTGCTCATCGCCCTTATTGTCAGATTCACCTTGATCGAACCCGCTCGAGGCGCCGCAGAAAAAACCGTGCAGACCAACACAACCCCGCCGTCATTTATGGCGGTGGCGAGAAACATGTGGGCGACAAGATCCCTGCGCCACGTGGTTGCCGGCGGTTCCCTCGCCGCCTTTGTTGGCTATGGTATGGTCTTATGGCTACCTGCTTACTTCGTCAGATCACACGGGTTATCCCAGACCGAGGTAGGTTTCACCCTGGCTTTTCTGTACGGCATCATCGGCGGCATTGGCACCTTTTGTTCTGGCGTGATCGCCGATCGAATGTCTGCCAGGGACGCGCGTTGGAATCTGTGGGTAGTCGCCATCGGACTGACCATTGTTGTTCCCTTGGCCGTTGCGTCCTTCCTGGTCGAAACAACATGGATCGCTATCGCCTTATTCTGCATACCGGCGTTTTGTAGCGGATTTTATATCGGCCCCGGATTTTCGGCGATTCAAAGCCTGGTGCCGGTTCGCATGCGCTCCGTGTCGGCGGCCATCAACCTGTTTTTAACTAACCTGATCGGTCTCGGCATTGGCCCGCAACTGGTCGGCGTACTCAGTGACTACTTCAAGACAGACTACGGTAACGAGTCCTTACGCTACTCCCTGATGATCTTCGTCTGCATCAATCTGTGGGCGGCCTTACACTATGCCCTGGCGAATCGTTATATCCGCGAGGATCTGGCGCTGACTGAGACTCGCTGAACGGTGAACACTCGACGAGTCGCCATTATCGGCGCAGGTGCAGCAGGCCTCGTCGCGGCTCGAGAGTTGATCAGAGCCGGACACGAGCCCGTGATTTTCGAGCAATCTGCTCGCATCGGTGGCGTCTGGGTATTTGATCCGGCAATAGATGACGACCCGAGCGGGCGACAGGTGCACAAACCGGTGTATTCATCGATCTATGCCAGCTTACGAACTAACCTGCCTCGTGACCTTATGGCATTTCTCGACTATCCATTTGATAGCCAGGGTGGCGGCCAGGATGACTGGCCGCGCTTCCCTCATCATCGGAGCGTGCTAACTTACCTGGAAAATTTTTGTCGTGATTTTCACCTCCAAAATTATCTGCGCTTCAACCACACAATTGTCAGCGTCAAACCTGCAAGCAATTTTTGGCAAGTCACCTGGAGCCTTGCTGACAACTCGCTAACAACCGACACCTTTGATGCAGTCATGGTCTGTAACGGTCACTATTCCCAGCCCCGAGTGCCACATTTACCCGGGATTGAGCATTTCAAAGGTCGTATTATCCATAGCCACAACTACCGCGACGCGAACGCCTACCGAGATCAACGCGTGGTTCTATGGGGGGCCGCGGCATCAGGGGCTGATATCTCTCGTGAAATCGCGACCACAGCAGCCAACGTCCATTGGTGTGGCCAGGCACTGGCGGACCGGCCAGCATCGGTCACACCAAACCTGGTTCACACCCACGGCGAACCCATCGGCTTCGATCCTCAGGGTAACCTGGTGCTCAGCGATACCGAGCGCCTCACTGACATTGACGTATTAATGTTTTGTACTGGCTACGAATACCAATTCCCCTTCCTCAGTAACGACATCATCAGCGTCGAAGACAACTGGGTGAATCCGCTCTATCAGGATCTTGTTGTACCGGCCTATCCAACCCTGGCATTCATCGGCCTGCCTTACTTAATCGTGCCATTTCCCTTGTTTGAGATCCAGGCGCGTTGGTTTGCTCGCTGGCTTGCCGGCCAATTCAATCTGCCAGAACAAGCGCAAATGGAAGCTGACCAACAGGCTCACGCCCAAAGCCTTCGTGATGCCGGCGTTAAAACTCGGCACTTTCACAAGCTGGCAGAAAAACAGACCGATTACTTCAACCAGCTCAGCGCCCAGTGCGGTGAGCCGCCCTTAGCCCAATGGTTTTCAAATTTAACCCTGCTTGCACAACAAGCTCGCTTAGCCAGCCCCGATACTTTTCGAGACGTGCCCCTAAGTGACAAAAGAGCGCCAGGGTGATTAGCCCCTGGCTCCTGGCATTACTCATCAAGCCGTTAGTGTTAGTATCCACCAGGTTTCTACTATGAATAAGGTACTGTGACAAAAATGGATATCACAATTCAAGGCGAGGTAGCAACGGGCTTCGAAGCGGTTAAACAGACCTTCCAGGATCTATGGCTAGATGTTGAAGTGGGCGCCAGCTTTTGCGCTTACTACCAGGGCGAGAAAGTCGTCGATCTTTGGGGTGGCTTCACGGATCCAGAGATGACTCAACCTTGGCAGGCAGACACCCTGGTCAACGTTTATTCCACCACCAAAGGTATGGCGGCGCTGGCACTGGCGGTACTGGTGGATGAAGGCAAGCTCAACTATGCGGATACCGTCAGTAAACATTGGCCTGAATTCGGCGCGGCAGGTAAGCAGAACGTTACTGTTGCCCAAATGTTATCCCACCAAGCCGGCCTCTGTGGCATAGAAACCCGAATCGAAGTGGCAGACCTTTATGATTGGCAAAAAATGACTAACCTGTTGGCCGCCCAACGTCCCTTATGGCCACTGGGCGAAGGCACAGGTTATCACGCGATCACCTGGGGCTATTTACCCGGCGAGCTCATCCGTCGGATCACAGGCAAGAGCTTGGGACAATTCTTCAACGAAAAAATCGCAGCGCCGTTGAATGCCGACTTTTATATTGGCCTGCCAAGCTCAGAACTAGCCCGCTGCGCGGCCATGATCGGGCCCAATCGCGCCCGCAAGCAACCAGCTCCAGGCCCACAGGTCACCGCCCCGCCACTTTTTGCCATAGCTCAACAAAATCCAGTCATCAGCCCCTTTCGTGATGTCAGCAGCTCAGCCTGGCGCCAGGCCGAAATCCCCGCTGCCAATGGCCAGGCCAACGCGAGAGGCATCGCCAAAATTTATTCAAGTTTAGCTATGGGCGGCCAATTCCAAGGCGGCCAACTCATCGGTCAAAGGGCACTTCAAGCCGCAACACAGTTAGAGATCGAGTCACCAGTTGACCGCGTGTTAAACAAACCCATGCACTGGGCAAGAGGCTTTATGCGCAATCGTCGGCAGGAATTCGGCCCTCACGAGCAGGCTTTCGGCCACGATGGCGCAGGCGGATCCACCGGGTTTGCCGATCCCATCGATCAGGTTGCCATCGGTTATGCCATGAACCAGATGCGCACCGATGGCGATGCTGTGCCAAGGGCGACCCTGCTATCGCGGATCGTTTATGATTGCATCGCAAAGAATCTCTAACCTTCAGGTTCCAATCTCGATCAAGCGCCAAGGGACGTGATTAGCTATCGGACTTAAACCGCGCTACGGTCAAACCGTTAGTTAGACCTAGGACAAACATTCCACTTCAAAGTATTGTCGGCCTATAAAAGTTGGCGCCCGTGATGACGACGGTGCTCGACATTATGGATGCAGTTATGTCTATGCCCAAGACTTTGGCCGACAAGTGACCATTAGTCGTCAGAGAAGTCTCAGCGCGTGAACCGGGCTGTTAAGCTCAAGTTTTGTTGCCCTGGTAGAGATGCACATCCGTTTGTGGAAACGGAATACTGATTCCCGCGGCATCGAACGCTAACTTGGTATTTTCCGTTAGATCAAACAATACGGGCCAGTAGTTCGCCGCATCTACCCAGGAACGGGTCGTAATATCCACCGAACTGGCACCCAGTGTTGAAATCACAATCAGAGGCGGCGGATCTTTGAGAATCCGCTCATCCGCTTCAATCAAACCACGAAGAATGTCCTTCGCTTGACGCAGATCATCGTCGTAGCCAATGCCAAAAATAATGTCGACTCGCCGAGTGGCTTGTGCCGAGAAATTCGTAATAGCACTATTCGAAACAGCACCGTTCGGGATGATGATCGTTTTGTTATCACCGGTGGTCATGATGGTGTGGAATATGCCGATTTCGCGGACGGTTCCCATATGTCCTTTCGCATCGATGAAGTCACCGATTTTGTACGGCTTGAACAACAAGATAAGCACGCCACCGGCAAAGTTCGCCAAACTACCCTGCAAAGCCAGACCAACCGCCAAGCCGGCCGCACCGAGGACAGCGATAAACGAGGTCGTCTCGATGCCAATCATGGAGGCCACACTGATGATCAGTAAGCCCTTGAGGCCAACCCCTATCAGGCTCAGCAGAAACTTCTGCAACGTTGCCTCTACCTCAGCACGAGAAAAAGCACTATGTGCCCCCGCCAGAATACCTTTTATCACCCATAAGCCAACAAACAACGTCGCTAGAGCGAGGACCAGTTGCGGTGCATAAGTGATGACCATCGAAATGGCCGCATCAGTGTATTTATCCACCGGTAACAATTCTAGTTCCATGTCGTTTGGTCCTTAAGTGTTCAATTCACCAGCAATCGCAAGGTTACCTCAAATTCGCGCCCGACAACCAGTCTTGCCCGTCACATAAAACGCCAAAACCACCGCGCTATATACATTATGCGCCTTTAATCGGGCGCAGGTTTATGGCACTATCCGCGCACCAGTACAAGCTGTGCACAAATAATCCAAACGTCTCACCCAGGCGACTTTTGATTCAGGGAGATCAAAAATCTCTTCATTACAGCACAACGGACATTGACCAACGTAATATGCGTGATTATTTCTTTAGAAGATTATTGCTCATCTTACCGACGTTAGTCGGCGTGACGATTATTGTCTTTGCCATTACTCGCCTGGTGCCAGGCGGGCCGTTGGAACGGGCCATCATGGAATCGCAGCAGATGAATGCGTCCACAGGCATCAGCACTCAGGTGGCCGGCGAAGGCATGGCGCTGTCCGAATCGCAGCTGGCGCGCTTAAAAGAATACTACGGCTTCGACAAGCCGATCTTCGAAAGTTACCTGGACTGGGTCAGCAAGGTGGCGCAAGGCGATCTGGGCTCATCCTATCGCTACAACGAGCCCGTATGGGACGTCATCAGCGACCGCTTCCCGGTCTCCCTATATTACGGCCTTGTCACACTGATCATCACCTACGCCGTCAGCATTCCGTTAGGGGTTGTTAAGGCCATCAAGCACAAGAGCCCCGTTGACACTATCACTTCGATATTGATTTTCGTTGGCTATGCGGTACCCGGCTATGTTCTTGGCGCCCTGCTATTACTGTACTTTTCAGTCCGCCTAGAATGGTTCCCCATGGGCGGCTTCGTGAGCATGCGCTTTGATGACCTGACCCTCTGGGGCAAAGTGATGGACCTGATCAACCATTCCGTACTGCCGTTGATTTGCTACCTGATCGGTGCCTTCGCCTTCACCACCTTATTGCTGAAGAACCACCTGATGGACAATCTCGCATCAGACTACATCCGCACAGCCATCGCCAAAGGCGTGTCATTTCGTCGTGCGGTTACTGGACATGCCATGCGCAATTCGCTGATTCCTATTGCCACCACGTTTGGTCAAAACATTGGCTTACTGGTCGGGGGGTCATTCCTCATCGAAACCGTGTTTGACATTAACGGCTTTGGTTTGCTCGGCCTGACTGCAGTGCTCGACCGCGACTACCCGGTAGTCATGGGTGTCGTTTTATTGACCAGCTTTTTGCTTCTGATAGGCAATATTATCTCTGACTTTCTGGTCGCCCTGGTCGACCCCAGGATTCGTTTTCAATGATCGGCCGTAGCCCATGCTGACTCTAAACCCACAGACCCAAAAAAAA
>JABBAY010000010.1 GCA_018607725.1 K189A clade bacterium | reverse complement strand
TTAACAATCAAGGGGTTAACAATCAAGACTTCAACAAACAGAGACTAGCCCATCTGTAAAAGTTCGACCCAGTTACCATCAGGGTCCTCGATCATGGAGATAGTGACTCCGGCACGAATCTCCCTCGGCTTAACCACAACACGATAACCCGCTTCTGCCAGCTCATTCGTTGCCTGCTCAAGATTACTGACGCTAATTGTGAAATATCGCAGACCAGTGGCTCCACCGATGCCACCAGGCGCCGCCTTGTCTGTTGGGACCTTAGCATTAACAACGATTTTCAACGTCGTGGTACCACAAGCCAATCGAGTCATGTGATTGCCACCTGGCATTTCCATTTCACCCTCAACTTTGAGCCCGAGTGTATCTCTGTAGAACTTCAGCATTGGCCCTGCATCGGTGGTAACGATGCCAAGATCGATTGAATCTTTAGTGATGACGACGCCCATAAGGTTGCTTCCTGGTAAATTAATATTCAGAACTTACGTGTGCTTGATGACTATACGACTAAGCCGGCCTAGAAAATCTACTGATCTTTGACTCGACGACTGAGTGTCAATGAGATCACACCATTTTTTACTGTCATATCTACAGCCGTTGACAGTGCCTGATAATCATCAGGACTGACATTGGCGATGCCCGTGCTTGAGATCCTAGCCACAACCTGAACTTGGTCAAAATCAGCTAAACTCATACCCGCCACCATTCCCATGGTCTCGTCCAACGTCACTAGTCGCGGCAGTGCCGAGACCGTCATCTGCTGAACGGCCAATGGCATTGGCGGCCCTCGCATAGCCCTGGCAAAAACAAACACTCTAGCTTGAGGATCCACTCGTACACCAGGCGCAATTTCCACCAGCACCTCGAGCCTGCGCTGCCCTACCAAACCATCATCAACTGCGTCAGAAGACGCCGGCAAAGGCACAATTGTTGATGGCGAAGAGGTTGGCTCAGCCGCAGCAATGCCTAAATCTTCTTCCAAACGATCAATCGCTTGCTGGATCAACTCAGCTCGCTCACCATCCACACCTGCGCTCTGCGCCTGACGAAACCAGTCAAGAGAGGCCACCAGATCATTATTCTGGAAAGCACTCATCGCCTTAATTTCAAGCATCGAGACGTCCTGAGGATTAAGTGCCAAAGTCCGCTCAATTGCCGCCGAAACCCGTTCGGTTAATTCTCGGTTATCCACCAGAAACAATGCTTCCGTATACCAAGACGAAAGACCCGAATCATTGGGGTAACGATCCAGCAAGTGTTTAAACGCCCCCGCGGCTTTTTCGAACTCCCCCATACGCATATAAGATTGACTTATCAAAAACCAGCCTTCGTCATTCTCGGGTTGAGATTGCAAACGCTCGGCCAGCTTCTCAACCGTTTTGTTAACGCCAGCTGTATCATGGGGACTTGCGGCAGTCTGCTCGCCACCTCCGCGAAGCTCTTTCGACAACTGTAAATCAACAATAGCCCCCCAAGAAAGGCCGAAGTCACCATACGCCAGGATAGCAAACAGCGGCACAAGGGCCGCTAGCAGCCACGGACTACGTCCAGCACTGCCGCTATTGAACATCTCATCGCTAGTTGTCGAAGATCCCGTGTTGACACTACCAGCCTCGTTCAGCAAGTTTCGCTGAAGCTCAAGAGACAATTGGTCATACACTTGTTGGTCTATATCACCAGCGGCCAAATTGGCATTCAACTCAGCGCTACGCTCTTGATAGATCACTCGATTCAACTCAGCGCGATCATCTCGTTGTTGCGCGTTCCTACCCTTGCGACTTCGATAGAGCACCGGCAAAAGCACAAAAGCGACAGCCAGCACGCAGAGCAGGATGGCATAAATCCAGAAACTTAGAATCATTTTGATAACAACTGTTTGAGGCGTTCCTGATCCTGATCAGAGAGGGCTGTCACGTTCGAATTCCGACGACGTAACATTCCGAAGATCACAACGAGCGCGATGATGAATAAAATCCCTGGACCAAACCAGAGAACCAGCGTCCCTGCTCTAAGTTGGGGTTTGTAAAGAATGAAGTCACCATAGCGAGCCAGCATAAACGCCCTGATGTCATCATCGGACTGACCTTCAAGGACCATGCGGTGAACTTCGCGGCGCAAGTCTTTAGCAATCATGGCATCCGAACCGGCTATATTCGTATTCAGACACTGAGGGCAACGCAGCTCTGCAATCAGACTATTATACTGTTGGCGCATTTTATCTTCTGGGAATGGGTACGCATCGATGGCGGCCCACGCTGGCGCCTGACAAAACGTCAAGACGAACAGGATGACAATACGATGAAATTTTGTTGGCATTTTAGCCCTTTACCCTATCGGGATTGGTTTTCAACAATTCGATAATTGGACCCAAGGTTTCTTCCCAAGTGCGACGGGACACCGGTCCTACATGCCGGTAGCGAATAATGCCATTGGCGTCAACGATAAAGGTTTCCGGTGCTCCGTACACACCTAATTCGATGCCTAACTTGCCTTTATTATCAACAATATTAAATTGAAAAGGATTGTTGTGCCGAACCAGCCACTGCCGCGCCTTAAAGGGGTCGTCATTATAATTAATACCGTATAGTGGTACGCCTTCCTCACGACTGATGCGGAGCAACTCTGGATGCTCAACTAGACAATTAGGGCACCAGGTAGCCCAGACATTAACCAGCACGACCTGACCCCGCATGTCGCTTGCAGTCAATTGTCGGCTCGGATCATTCAATTCCGACAGCGAAAAATCGGGAAACTGCTGATCAATCAACTGGGAGGGCAGAAAGTGTGGATCTTTCAGACCAAAGCCGCCGGCCAAAATTGCCACTAACACAATAAATATACCCAGCGGTATCAACAGACTCTTGTTCAGGCTGCTCATGCAGCCACACCTAAGCTCACAGCGGTCTGACGGCTACTTTTAACAGCCCGGTAGCGACGATCCAGAACCGTACAAAAACCACCGAGAGCAATGAGCAAACCACCAAACCAGATCCAGCGCACGAACGGCTTATAGTGGATTCTGACTGCCCAAGCGTTGTCGCCGACGGGCTCACCCAGCGCGACGAACAGATCGCGAAATAGTGTCGGATCAATATCCGCCTCGGTCATTACATTTTTTGACACTGCATAAAAGCGCTTCTCTGGATAGAGTTTGACGACCGACCTACCCTCTTGAAACACCTCAACTTCACCCTGGTCTGCCACGTAATTTGGGCCCTTGATTTGCCGCATGGCATTTAATCTGAATTCATAACCCGCCAGTTCAGCCACGTCACCAGCGGCCATCCGCAGGTCCTTCTCTTCGGTGTAGTACACTGTTGTACAAACCCCGGCGATGGTGACTGCAATACCCAAGTGACCCAACAACATGCCGTAGTAGGACATCGTCTGCTGGAACAAAGCAGGCAGCTTGGCGACCTTATTCGCCACCTTAGACCATAAATCACGAACCAAATTAGCAACAATCCAGAGGGCAAGTGTATCGATTAATATCACGGCCACGGAGACCTCAGTCGCAAACGCGAGTACCAAACTGGCAACCACGATCAAACTACCGATCAAAGCGGGGAACTGTCGGCGCAGAGTCTCCCGCGGCGTTTTCTTCCAGCGTGAGGCCGGACTGATCGCCATAATCGCGAACAGGAGCAGCATCAAGGGCACGAACACGGCATTGAAGTAGGGAGGTCCCACTGAGATTTTCTTACCATCGGTGAACGCCTCGTAGATCAACGGATACAAGGTACCCAGTAAAACAGCACCGGCAGCCGTGACTAGCAACAGGTTATTCGCCAGGATCATGGTTTCGCGAGCAGTCCAGTCGAAGCCGGCCTCGCTCTTGATACCTGAGACTTTGATGGCGTACAGCGTCAGTGAGCCACCAATCACGAGCACCAAAAATGCCAGAATGAACATGCCTCGTTCTGGATCGACGGCAAAGGCGTGCACCGAGGTCAGTACTCCCGAGCGCACCAGGAAAGCCCCAAGCAGGCTGAACGAGAACGCAAATATCGCTAACAACACGGTCCAACTCTTAAAGACGCCACGTTTCTCGGTAGCAGCTAAAGAATGAATCAAGGCCGTACCGATCAGCCAAGGCATAAATGATGCATTTTCCACTGCATCCCAGAACCACCAGCCACCCCAACCAAGTTCATAGTAAGCCCACCACGAGCCTAGCGTAATGCCAACGGTCAGAAACGCCCAGGCCACATTAGTCCAAGGACGCGACCAGCGAGCCCAGGCGGCGTCCAATCGGCCAGTAGTTAGTGTCGCAATGGCAAAGGCAAATGGCACTGCAAAACCCACATAGCCCATGTAGAGCATAGGCGGATGGACGATTAAGCCGAAGTCCTGCAGCAACGGATTCAGATCGGCGCCATCGGCAGGAAACACCGGCAGGATACGATCAAATGGGTTAGAAGTTAAGAGAATGAACAGCATAAAACCGATACTGAGGGCACCCATAATGGCGAGAACTCGTGCCCGCATATCTACGGACAAACCGCCGCTGAACAGACTGACTGCGAATGTCCAGCCACCCATGATCAGGGTCCAGAGCAAGAAGGATCCTTCGTGGGCACCCCAAATTGCTGACAATTTAAATTGCAGGGGCAGTGCCGAATTTGAATTTCGCGCGACGTAGGCCACAGAAAAATCATCATCCCAGAAAGCATAGGCGAGACAGCTGAAGCTGATCAGCAAGAACACAAACAAGCCCGCCGAAAGCGACCCGGCAAGACGCATCAAGCCTTCATGGCGACGATAGACACCGATAGTTGGCAGTACCGCAAGGCACACACCCAAGCCTAGCGCGAGAATTAAACTAAAGTGACCCAGCTCGGCGATCATAACGACGTTCCATTTTTCTCGGCTTTGGCTTTGGATTCCGCCAGCGTTTGCATAATCTCTGGCGGCATATAAGTTTCATCGTGTTTCGCCAATACTTCTTCTGCAATCAAAACATTCTGATCGTTCAACACCCCTCGAGCAATCACGCCCTGACCCTCGCGAAACAAATCTGGCAGGATACCGACATAGCTAATCATAACTTCCGAGGCAGCCATATCACTCACTAAAAAGCTCACCTGCAGATCTGTTGTTGATCGTTTAACGCTATTTTCTACGACCATTCCACCGGCACGGATCAGCGTGTTTCGCGGGGCTTCGCCCCGAACAATCTGCTCAGGAGAGTAAAATAAATTGATATTTTCATTCAGCGCCGTCAACGCTAGACTCACTGCCGCACCGGCACTCAACACCACCAAACCGACGATCATCAAACGATTACGGCGCTGGGGCTTCATTTTACCAAATTTCATTTATCAACCTGCTGGTTCGACCCTGGGGCCTGCGAAAGGGCATCTTCTTGGGCCATGGCCCGGCGTTTTTCCTGAATCAATCGGCGCTGCAATTGCAGTGGCCGAAGAATATTCATTACCAGAACCACTAACGTGAGGCCATAGCAACTCCAGACAAACAAACCATGCTCACCCATCTGAATAAATTCACTGAAGCTACTGAAGCTCATTGGCTTAACAGCCGTTCTCGAACCCATTGGGTTCGAATTTCTCGATGCAAAATTTCAGTTCTGATACGTAACATCCAGGCAACGAAGAAAAACAGATAAAACCCGATAACCATGATCAACAGAGGCAACCACATTTCGGCAGGCATGGTTGGCTTCTCCGTCAGACTGAATGAAGCAGATTGATGCAGGGTAAACCACCAATCTACGGAATATTTGATGATCGGCAGGTTAACTACACCGACTAACGCCAGGACAGCAGTCGCCCGACCCGCGGAGTCACGATTGTCCATGGCAGAGCGCAAGGCGATAACACCAACAAAAAGAAAAAACAGTATCAACGTTGAGGTCAAACGCGCGTCCCAAACCCACCAGGTCCCCCATGTCGGCTTACCCCAAATCGCACCTGTCAACAGCGCCAATAAAGTGATTGATGCACCAATGGGCGCGGCGCACTGCAGGGCGATATCTGCCAGCTTAATTCGCCAGACAAGAAACACCAGGGCCGCCGATGCCATCATCATGTAACTCGACTGGGCTAAAATTGAAGCGGGCACATGGACATACATAATCCGTGCGCTGTTACCTTGCTGGTAATCAGGGGGCGCAAACGCCAGGCCCCAAACAGCGCCAACTACTAGCGCCAGCACAGCAAGGATCCCAAACCAAGGTAGTAGCTTGCCGCTCAATTCAAAAAACGATTTAGGCGCACTTAATCTATGAAACCAGTTCCACACTTTTCTGCTACACCTTCAGGAATCCAAATCATTATTCAGCAGCAAATCGCCGCTCGTGCCCATGCCATACCGACCATATTCTACCAGATTTTTTGCTTGGCGTTGATCAACATGGACAAATTGAGGATATAAAATCTGACTGTTTCATAGCAACCACGTCAGACTGGGTGTGTTCCATGATGGACTCTGCTGTATTCCCGATAAACAGCCCTGAAATCCCTGATCGCGCCACAGTCCCAAGGACAATGACCCCTGCATCAATTTCTCGCGCCAGATCATTAATCACGATATCAGCGGCACCCTCACGTAAATGTACTTGATCCGCGGCTATCTGGTACTTTGCCGCCATGCTCAATGCGGACTTAAACTGGTTTTTCTGCTTCAACTGAATCGCCTGATAGACCAGCTGATCTGCCGTAGAATCCAATCCAATGTAGGCAGACAGACTGTAGGCATTTACCAAATGTACTGTCGAGTTCAGCAAATCGGCCAATTGCCGCGCCTGTGACAGAACAATTTGATTGAGTTCCTTGTGCGCAACATCTTCCGCATCCACATCTACCGCGGCAATGACCGGCTTCGCATGGATTGCGTTGGCATGATTGATCAATAACAACGGGACTGGACAGCAGCGGACCAAATTCCAGTCGGTGGCCGAAAATAAGGCTCGACGCAGAAAGCCATGCTGGCGCAAGGGTTTAAAAATGAGATCAGCATGCAGTACTGCAGCACGCTGGATAATCGTCTCATACAGACGGTCGAAAACAATCACGCGCGTCTCAATGGCATACCCCAAGTCACGCAGGGGCTGCACCAAAGATTCTAACCAGATGAGCTTGTGATTAGTCGTCTGCGGCGCGACTTCATGGCCCGCAGCAGAAGCCATCCATTTTTCGCGCAGCGGCGTCGAGGAACGTTCAACGTAGAGCTCAACGTAAAAATCAGCAACGTCCACAGGCATCGACGTTATGCGGCTTAAACCCCCATGTTCCGATTCGTCCGGATCAATCACGACCAGAATCGTGGACATCATCTGATTTCCTTGCGTGTCTGCTAGGAGTCAGTTTAGACCCTCGACCTTGAGACCCATTGATACAAATCAAAGCCCCCCCGAACTAGGCGTCCCCAACTAGTGGCTCAAAGAAATCCTAACCCCCATGCTGGCTGCGATCGGCGCGAAACCAATGCTGGCCGCGAGAATTGCCCCCAACCAAAGCATATGGCCCGTGTAATCCACCGACTGCATTCCGGCCTGCACCATGGCCGTGGCAATAATCAGTACCGGTACGAACAAAGGCAAAATCAATACTGCGATCAACAAGCCCCCTTTGCGCAAACCAACAGTCAGGCCTGCGCCAATGGCTCCCAATAAACTCAGAATCGGCGTGCCCAGCAAGAGCGAGAAAAACAACGCCCACGCACCCGCCTCATTCATAAACAACATCAGCGCCAGTAGTGGGCTGAGCAGAGCCAGCGGGAGGCCGGTGACCAGCCAGTGACTGACAATTTTCCCCAGAATCAGGAACAAGAAAGGTTCACGACTCAAGGTCATTTGCTCTAAAGAGCCATCGTCGTAGTCACTACGAAACAGGATATCCATTGACAGCAAGGTCGAGAGTAACGCCGCCACCCAGATAACCCCCGGAGCAATTTGACTTAAAACTTTCTCGGTAGGGCTGATACCCAGCGGAAAGAGACTGATCACTATCACAAAAAAGATCAGCGGGTTAAGCAGATCCGCGGGGTTGCGATACGCAATCAACAGTTCTCGCTTGATAACACCAAAAAACAAACTCACTGACCTAACCTCAACGTCTTCACCGACCTCGATAAAGACAAGGGTAAATGGCTCGTCAGTATGAGTAGACCACCGCCATCCAGATGCGCATTCATCCGCGCCTCAAGACTCGCAACACCCTCAATATCAATGGCACTGAAAGGCTCATCAAGCACCCAGGCCTGGTTATCTAACAAATACAGACGCGCAAGGTTGACCCGCTTTCGCTGACCTTCAGACATGGCCCCACAGGCAACCTCTTCAAAACCCCGAAGCCCCACACGACTCAAGGCCTCGGAGATCTGCGTAGCTGTGACGTTAGTCTGATAGAGGTTTGTTAACCAGGCGAGGTTTTCACGGGCGCTGAGCAGGTCTTTGACTCCAGGCTTATGCCCAACATACAAGGGCGACTGTGACAACTGCCAGTCCACCGCACCCGTGAACTCAGCATAGAGTCCACACAGAATGCGTAACAATGTGGTCTTTCCCGTACCGTTACCACCTTCAACCAACAGCACCTCGCCTTCGCCCGCAGCAAACGACAGGTTCTCAAACAAAAGACGATGGTCTCGCTCACAGGTGAGCTGACTGACATTTAACATGGGCACATGATCGC
>JABBAY010000112.1 GCA_018607725.1 K189A clade bacterium | reverse complement strand
GTGCCAGCCCGAGAAGTCATTGAACGGCGTTATAGGCCTTTCATAACCTTTCATACCCTTTCATAACTTTGCGCACCACATTACAACCCTTGCCTGTCGTGTATACTATGTGTCCAGATGAGGGCAGGTACATGGACCTCGAGTTGCTATTTGAAGAAAGCTACGACCGCCTGGTCGGACATGGCATCGGCATTACCGATCGAGGTCAGGTTTTCTTTCGGCGCTTTTATGAGATTTTCTCAGCCTCCTCCGACGAGGTTGCCCTTAAATTTGCTGACACAGACATCGATAAACAAGTCCGAGTGTTACAAAAGGCCATGTTTCATCTCATCAGCTTCTACCTCGTCAAAAATACCAACGATTTTATGGAAGATATCGCTTTGAGTCATGATCAGGACCATCTCGATATTAATCCTGGGCTCTATGATCTGTGGCTCGACTCTCTGCTGCAGACGGTTGCCGAGATGGATGTGGACGCTCGGGAGGACACAGAACTCGCCTGGAAAATCGTGATGACCCCCGGCATTCTCTATCTCAAATTTCATCATTCCCCGCATTCTCAGACCTGAGTTGTGTTGGTGGCTGACCCAGATCAATAGCCTGTTCCCACTAAATCCTTAGACTCGTTGAGTGCCATGTGTCGGGTCTCGCGAGCGTTGCCTGCCAACAGTTTAATGCTGCACGGTTGAGTCAAATCGAAGGTGGTTGCTGCTTTTTTTAGCGATTGTTTTGAAATGTTTTTGATATTGTTTTGAGACTTCTTTGAGAGTGCTTCTAGATTTCTTTGAGAGTGCTTCGAGAGTGCTTCGAGAGTGCTGAGGGGTCGGCTGTTTGTTGTTCTTGTTGTTCCTCTGGACTGCATCTGTCTGTCGTCTCCAGGTGGTCTGGTCGTCTCATATGGATAGGCAGACAACATGAATGCGCAGTGTTGCTAGAGTGTAATGTACTTTTCTGTGGCTGAGGAGATAGTCATATCTAAGGCCTGATGTGTTAACAATTCGCTTATTGGAGTGTGATAGATGGACAATGAAAAATTAGAAAATTTGTGGCAAGAGCTCAAGACCGAGCGCGACGAACTGCGCGTCCAAATGCATCTCGCGAAGGCTGAGTTGCGTGACGAATGGGAAGAGCTGGAAGAGCAGTACGCAGCCGCGCAGAAAAAGCTAGACGAGCTTAAGAAGGGGACTGGCGAGATCGCGAGTGAGGCCAAAACGGCCATGTCGATCATCGTTGATGAGATCAGTGCGGCTTATCAAAGAGTCAAACTACGTCTGCGACAGCAGTAAAGCGAGCCTGGGAGCCCATAGGGTGGTAAAAAACTATCCGCTGTTGGCGCTTGATATCCAAGACTGTCGTTGGCGCTGCGACCCCGATATTTTAGGTTTTAAGACGACCGCAGAATTGCACCCAGAACACCGAATTCTGGGACAAGCTGATGCCGTTGATGCGCTCAGGTACGGTCTAGATAGCAGGGTTCATGGGAATAATGTTTTCGTCCGTGGCTTATCTGGCTTTGGTCGTATAGCACTTATCCACGAAATTATTGCCGAAACCGCGAAGGGCGCTATCAAAGTACCCGATCATTGCTATGTTCATAATTTCGAACAACCCGATCAGCCAAAATTACTGGACCTGCCAACGGGTATGGGTCGACCTTTTACAGAAGCGATGGATGAGTTCGCAACGTTCGTCGAAGTGGAGCTGCCCGCTTATCTGAACTCTGATCTCGTTAAATCTAAACAAAAGCGTTTGGTATCGGCCACCCAGGAGGAAATTCAACGCATCGGCAGTCCCTTTGATGAAGCGCTGCGCCAAGCTGGGCTGGCGATGGTACCCATGACCATGGGGCAGAATATGTTGCCGGTGATTTTGCCAGTCATCGATAAGAAGCCTGTGCCATACGACGAGCTCGAACAAATGCGCCGAGATGGACTTCTGACGGCTGACGAGATCAAAGCGTTGTCGAAGAAGGTCGCTGAGTTTGAATTGAAGTTTGCCGACTTGGGTCAGAGTATCGGGGAGGTTCAGCTACAGCATCAGCAGGCATGGCAGAACTTGATTGTAGAGGAGGCCCGTCAATTCGTCGGCGCGCGCATCGCGGCGCTGACTCGAACCTTCAATATCGCCGGTGTCCTGAGTTTTCTCGACGAGATCGTCACCGACTTGGTGACTCATCGACTTCGAGAGTCGAGTGAAACGGTGGATTTTTCGAGACTGTACCGTGTGAACTTAGTGACAAGTCACGCAACCGATGCGCCTTTCCCGGTGATTAGCCTAACTAACCCCACGTTGATCAACCTGGTTGGCCAAATTGATCGAGAAGTCACCGCCAGTATGCTGCTGATGCATTCAGATCATCTGATGATTAAACCGGGTGCGCTCCTCGAAGCGGATGGCGGCTACTTGATCATCGAAGCGCAAGAGATCCTTTCAGAACCTGGTGCTTGGGCAATGCTTCTGCGGACACTAAAGACTGGTTTGTTGGAAGTCTACAGCCCAGATCCGCTCGGTTTTTGGGGGGCTCCACAGCTACGACCCCAACCCATCAAAATTGATGTCAAGGTAGTGCTGGTCGGTGATCCAGCGCTATATTTTCTGTTGGATGAGTATGAGCCAAGGTTTGCGCAATTATTCAAGGTGTTGGCAGATTTCAGTGATACATTAAGTCGTGATCCTGCAGGCTTCTCAGCGTATGCCAATGTTATTGCGCGGCTGGCGGAAAATGACCAGCTCCTGGCGTTTACCGCGGCGGCTGTGGCCGGCTTGATCGAACAGGGGGCGAGAATCTGCGCGCAGCAGAGCCGTCTGACTAGCCGTTTTAGTCGGATTGCGGATATTGCTCGGGAGGCCTCGTTTATCGCCCGCCGGGACGGTGACCCGGTCGTCGATGCCAAGCATATTGTGCTCAGTATTACGCAGGGCCGCCGCCGAGCTGAAATCCCTGCACGGCGATTCAAGCGTTTGCTGGCAGAGGGTAGCCTGCGAATTGAGGTGGCGGGTAAGGTCATCGGCCAGATGAATGGTTTGGCAGTGACGTCTGCTGGCCCACTGATTTATGGCTTTCCCACGCGAATTACTGCCTCTATCGGCCCAGGAAGCGCCGGAGCGGTGAATATTGAGCGCGAGTCAGAATTATCTGGCGCTGTCCACACCAAAGGTTTTCTCATCTTGTCCGGCTTGTTGCGATTCCTTCTACGGTTGCAACACCCCATGGCGTTCTCGGCGTCAATTGCCTTTGAACAAACCTACGGCGGCATCGATGGCGATTCGGCCTCAGGCGCAGAAATTTGTTGTTTGATCAGTGCGCTGACAGACTTGCCGATTCGACAGGATCTGGCCATGACAGGCGCCGTGGACCAAAAAGGCAATATTTTACCTATCGGGGCTGTTAGCGAAAAAATCGAAGGCTTTTTTGAGGCTTGCCAGACTGTGGGTGCAACAGGCACCCAAGGCGTGATTATTCCCGCTGCGAATGCGCCGGAGATGATGCTCCGAGACGACGTGCTTGAAGCCATAGAAACGGGCAAATTTATGGTTTATGCCGTATCGAATATCTATCAGGCGCTCGGGCTGTTGCTTGATCGAGCCCCTGGCGAGGCGGTCGACCGTGAATATACCCAAGATACTATTCTCGCCATCGCCCAACATCGTGCACACGAATACTGGAAAATCGCAAAAAGTCACAGAAATTCTGATTAAAAGTGCGCGAAACAGACCGAAATACCCGTCTTTAAGCATTCCATGGTTTAGTCTTCAACGCTTTTTCTGTATCTTTACCCGTCCTGAATTCGATACGAAGTAGAACCGATGAATAGCCGCGAATTGCGTAAGGCGTTTCTGGATTATTTTGCCAGCCAAGGCCACACGATTGTTGATAGCTCCTCTTTAGTACCTGACAACGACCCGACGCTGCTATTCACTAATGCTGGCATGGTTCAATTTAAGGAAGCACTGGCGTTTCGTGAAAACCGTGGCTACACCCGGGCGACTAGTTGCCAGCGCTGCATTCGGGCGGGTGGCAAACACAATGATCTGGATAACGTCGGCTATACCGCCCGCCACCATACGTTCTTTGAGATGCTGGGCAACTTTAGTTTCGGTGATTACTTCAAAAAAGAGGCTATCGAGTTTGCCTGGGAGTTCCTGACCCAGGTGATCAAACTGCCGCCTGAACGGCTCTGGATCACGGTGCATACGGATGATGATGAGGCTGAGGCGATCTGGGTTAATCACATTGGCTTTGATCCTAAGCGCATCACGCGCCTGGGTGACGATGATAACTTTTGGACCATGGGTGATACAGGACCCTGTGGTCCCAGTTCAGAGATCTTCTGGGACCACGGTCCGTCAGTCCCGGGCGGACCGCCTGGTAGCCCTGACGGCGAATTGGATCGTTACATTGAGATTTGGAACCTGGTGTTCACCCAGTTTGACCGATCTGCTGACGGTACCCTGACACCGTTACCGAAGCCCTGTGTAGATACTGGTATGGGTCTCGAACGCTTGGCCGCCGTGTTGCAGGATGTGCATACCAATTATGATATCGATTTGTTCCAGGCGCTTATTCATAGAGCCGCGAGTTTGCTGAACTGTACTGATCTGCAGAATCCTTCGCTGAAGGTCATTGCCGATCATATTCGAGCTGCCGCGTTCCTCGTTGCCGATGGTGTCTTGCCGTCGAATGAAGGTCGGGGCTACGTCATGCGCAGGATCATTCGTCGGGCTTTACGGCATGGGCATAAGCTGCAGTCAACGCAGCCCTTCTTTCATCAATTGGTGGGTTGTCTGGTAGAGCAAATGGGCGATGCTTATCCCCTGTTACGTGCGACTCAAGCGCAGATCGAGCGCGTTTTGCTGAAGGAGGAGCAGCAGTTCGAGCTGACATTGGATCATGGTATGCGCATTCTCACCGAGGCGATCGGTTCGCTGAAGGGGAATGAGATTCCAGGCGAGGTGGTCTTTAAGCTGTATGACACGTTTGGCTTCCCCACCGACCTGACCGCCGATATTGCCCGCGAACGTGATCTGCAGTTGGATATGCCCGGGTTCGAACGCGCCATGGAAGCACAGCGTCAGCGAGCCCGTGCGGCGAGCAAATTTGGTGCGGTAGATATCGCCCGTTATCAGGTGGACTCGACCACCGAGTTTGTTGGCTACAGTACCTTGCACGGCGAGAGTAAAGTGGTGGCGTTGTTTCGTGGCGACAGCGCGGTAGATTCACTGACCGCTGATGACGAAGGGGTTGTGGTACTCGACAGTACGCCTTTCTATGCGGAATCAGGTGGTCAGGTTGGTGACAGTGGCCGGCTGTTAGCGAATGGTTTGGTGTTTGATGTTGTCGATACCATCAAGGCCGGTAATGCCTTTTTACATAAGGGTAAGTTGCTTGAGGGGTCGCTGGCGATGGGCGATGTGCTGAGCGCAGAGGTTGATCGTCTCCAACGCGATGCGACTCGATTGAACCATTCGGCGACCCACTTACTCCATGCAGCGCTCAAAGCGGTGCTCGGCGAACATGTTAATCAGCGTGGTTCTTTGGTCGACGCGGAGCGTTTTCGATTTGATTTCTCGCACTTCGAGCCGATGACCCGAGTGGAAATTCGCAAGATCGAACGTATCGTCAATGAGCAGATTCAGCGTAACTCTGAGATCGAGACCGAGATCATGGACCTTGAAGCCGCGCGTGAGAAAGGTGCCATGGCCTTGTTTGGTGAGAAATACTCTGAACAGGTGCGGGTTTTGACCATGGGTGAGGGCTTCTCCATTGAATTGTGCGGTGGCACCCACGCCAGCCGTACTGGAGATATCGGGATTTTTCGTATTGTTACTGAACAAGGTATCGCGTCAGGGGTCCGTCGTATTGAAGGCGTCACTGGCTTGCGCGCGCTAGAGCGCATCGAAGGCCTGGAAGCATCACTGGCAGAGACTGCCGCGCTGTTGCGCGCAGACCAGGGCGGCATCGTGGGCAAGATACGGTCGCTGCTGGAGCAAAATAAGAAGCTCGAGAAAGAGGTAGCTCAGTTGTCGATGAAGCTGGCCAGTGGCGCTGGCAGCGATCTGGCTGATGCGGTTATCGAGATCCATGGCGTCAAGGTGATCGTGAAGGACCTAGATGGCAGCGATCCGAAAGCACTGCCCGACGTGCTGGATCAGCTGAAGAACAAGCTTCAATCAGGTGTTGTTGTCCTGGCCTGTGTGACCGACGGTAAAGTGGCCATGATCGCTGGCGTGACCAAGGATTTAACGGCGCGCGTCAATGCCGGGGCGCTGGTGAATCATGTCGCCACGCAGGTAGGCGGTAAAGGCGGCGGTAGACCCGACATGGCCAGGGCGGGCGGTACTGAGCCTCAAGGCCTGGCCGCTGCGCTAGCATCGGTGACGCCTTACCTAGAGGAAGTTTTGGGCTAAAGCGATTGTTTCTGCTGGGTTTCAGCGGCTAGAATGGCGGTGCTGGCAAAGGCTCAGACAGTAAATGATGAGCCTTTGATGAGAAGCAATAAAGGTCTTGGAATTGGATGTGACGCTTGGGAGTTGTTAGCCTCTGCCTCATTGTTAACGTTTTACGCTCGGCACTTTGTATGTCTTTAATCGTTCAAAAATATGGTGGGACCTCGGTTGCGACCATCGCTCATCTCGACAACGTTGCGCGAAAAATCATCGCGACCCGGGAAAAAGGTCACGCTGTGGTTGTGGTTGTGTCTGCCATGGGGCACGAGACCGATCGGTTGGATGATTTGGCACGTCAGGTCGGTATTACCCCGGAAACCCATCGAGAAGTCGATGTGCTGCTGTCTACTGGTGAGCAGGTGACCACCGCATTGCTGTCAATGGTGCTGGCTAATCATGGTTGCCATGCGCGCTCCTACACTGGCGGTCAAGTCAAGATATTGACAGATTCATCACACACCAAGGCGCGTATTCTCGATATCGAGTGCGAGCGGCTTCAGGCAGACCTGGACAGTGGCAGCGTTGCTGTCGTCGCTGGTTTTCAGGGTGTTGATGAACAAGGCCGTATCACGACCTTAGGGCGAGGTGGCTCAGACACAACAGCGGTGGCCTTGGCGGCGGCATTAGGTGCTGACGAATGTCAGATCTATACTGATGTGGATGGTGTTTACACCACAGACCCTCGAGTCGTCGACAGCGCTCGGTGTCTGGAGCAACTGACATTTGAGGAAATGCTGGAACTGGCGAGCCTCGGTTCTGGGGTTCTGCATACTCGTGCGGTGGAGTTCGCCAGCAAATACAAGGTGCCAATTCGGGTGCTCTCGAGCTTTAACGACTCAAAAGGCACACTAATTACGAGTGAGGATGATTCAGGTATGGAACAACCGATTATTTCCGGTATCGCGTTTACCCGAGATGAGGCCAAGCTTACTGTGATGGGTGTCAAGGATGTCCCGGGTATTGCCTCAAAGATCCTCGGACCTATCAGTGATGCCAATATTGAAGTAGATATGATTGTCCAGAACGTTGCTGCTGACATGAGTACAGATTTTACTTTTACCGTCAGTCGAACTGACTACGATCAGGCGTTGCTAGTCCTGCAGAGTGTGGCGAGCCAGATCGATGCCAGAGAAATTAGTGGCGATAATAAAATTGCCAAGGTGTCCCTGGTCGGTGTTGGTATGCGTTCTCATGCCGGGGTCGCAACGAAAATGTTCCGCACCCTGGCCTCAGAATCCATCAATATACAAATGATATCGACTTCGGAAATCAAAATCTCTGTGGTGATTGACGAGAAGTATTTAGAGTTGGCGGTTCGAGCATTGCATGCAGCATTCGAGCTTGAGTGAGTTTCTAGTCGAATACCTTTGTTGGGCTGAAAGCATAATGCGAGGCTAAAAAGCATGCCCAATGACGGACGGCATCAAAAAAGGCCAGAAAATTGTTTGTTTTTCGATTAAAGTAAATTAGCCATTGGCGAGAGTTCGAAATCGCTCGATGGTTTAATGAGCCGACTTATTTAGCTCGCGTGAGGCGAAAGCCAGATTGTGTAAGAGTAATTGTAGTGGTGGCGTGAACCGGAGGTTCCGATGTTAATATTAACGCGGCGAGTTGGCGAAATCCTGATGATCGGTGACGAGGTCACGGTAACAGTCTTGGGTGTAAAAGGTAATCAGGTGCGGATAGGTGTTGATGCGCCGAAGCATGTTGCTGTTCACCGTGAAGAGATTTATCAGCGCATTCAGGCTGAAGGCGAAGATCTCGAAGGGACAGAAGCGTCAGAAGAGTAATCTGGCAAGGCCGGCGGTCGATCAGGCAATTCGCCTAACGCACGAAGGCAAACCGACAACGCCCGGTCGGGTGCGGGCCAGGCGCAGCCGAGTATTCCAGCGCAGCCCATCATACCGGCGTGGTCTAGTAGCTAGGAATTAAGGCAGGCTCTCCGCACAAAGTCACAGAACGCCACTCAAGGCCACTCCATTCGCCAATTATCTGGTTGACCTCACCGAAGGCTTAGCCAGTTCGATGCTGCTTGTCTCCGCAAATTTACTCATCTTCAGAGCATGGCTAATAACCCGAAGTAAGCCGCACTAGGGCCTATCAATCGATGGTCTCAATCTGCAGTCTATGGGTCTGTTTCTGCCTCAGGTGTAAGTCACATTCTTCAGCAGGTTAAAGTATCCATGTTGAAACTTCACGTCTTGATAATAGCCCTTGTTCAATAACAGGTTGTGCAGTGTCCGCAGACGATAGATGGGCACTGACGCGAGCATGTGATGTTCAAGGTGGTAGCTCACCTGGTGGGGCGCGATCAAAAAGCGCTCTAACGGATTCAGATACAGTGTTCGAGTGTTCTGGCGTGGGTCTTGGTCTAACAGGTTGGGTACCCCGGCATGCTC
>JABBAY010000046.1 GCA_018607725.1 K189A clade bacterium | reverse complement strand
GCAACATCCCCATCGCCTGCTTCATACCGATCTCTCTCGGCAACCGGTGAATACCACCGGCCAGCGCTGCCAGACCCACACGAGGCTCTGGCAGAGCGAATATTGCATTCTCTGCAGCAATAATCAGATCACAGGCGAGCGCAATCTCGAAGCCGCCACCCATGGCGATGCCGTTCACCGCCGCGATGATCGGTTTCGAACAATCGAAACGGGAGGTCAAACCCGCAAACCCAGAGGCCGGCGAGAACATTTTTCCGCCCGTCGCCTGATACTTCAGATCATTGCCCGCACTGAACGCACGATCACCGGCACCAGTGATAATGGCAACCCACTGCTCAGGGTCACTGGCAAAATCATCAAAAACTTCAGCTAACTCAGCGTTAGCCGGTGGATGGAGCGAATTCATCACCGCGGGTCGCTGAATGGTAACAATCGTCAGCCGACCTTCTTTCTCGACACTACAGAACTCTGGCATAGAAGACTCCTTTTACCCAGTTAACCGGGCCGTATAAGTTTCGGGACGCAGCTGCCTCCCGGCATCGATTTCAACCCTATACTAACAGCATGCTAATAGTGAATAACAGAGGCCCTGCTGTACCACCCTCAACTGACCTTAAGCGCTCGGCGAAACCGCGCCACTGTTTCTTCCAATACGGATCGAGGGCAACCAAAATTAAGCCGCATGTAATCACCGTCACCGAATTGGGCTCCGGGCGACATCCCCAATCCATGGGATTCGAAGAAACCGGGCGGGTTATTCAAACCTAAGGCGGAAACGTCGAGCCAGGCCAGGTAGGTGGCCTCGACTTTATGCATCGTGACACCCGGCAAAGCATTCAAGGCCGAGTATAAATAGTCACGATTACCCTGCAGATAGGTCATCAAAGACTCATGCCAGTCTGCAGAATCCCGATAGGCCGCCAGCATGGCTTCATAAGCCAGCAAATTGACGTTGGGCAAGATGCCCTCGCCAGCCGCTTTAAAGCGTGCCCGTAGCTCCGGATTCTGAATAATGGCAAAGCTCCCGCCGAGCCCTGCGATGTTGAACGTCTTACTGGGCGCCATCAGTGTCACGGTGCGCATGGCCGCTGCCGGACTGATCGTCGCCAGTGGAATGTGTTGACGGCCATCAAACACCAGGTCGCAATGCACCTCATCAGAACAAATCCATAAATTCTCGCGCTCGCAGATAGCCGCGATCTCGGTTAACTCAGCTCGATCAAGCAGCCGGCCGATCGGATTGAACGGGTGGCACAGCATCAGCAGCCCAGCATTACCCGCGGCCTGCTCTGCCAGAGCCTCAAGGGGATAATGAAAACCGTCTGCGCGCTTGTCTACTGGCAAGCTGATCAGTTGCCGCTGTTGTAGACTCGGCGCATCAAGAAAGGGGTAGTACACGGGTGTCGCGGTAATGGCCGCTTGGTGTTGTTCTAGCAAGCCTCGGCAGGCCATATTCAGGCCAGACACCACCCCGGGCATGAAAAAAATGTCTTCCGCTTCAACCCGCCATTGATAAAGGCGTTGCAGGCGCTCAATAATGACATCGATCAGTGCCGGGGGCGGCAACGTATATCCAAACACACCATGCTCAACGCGGCGTTGCAGCGCTTCTATCACCGCAATTGGTGACTGGAAATCCATGTCGGCAACCCACAGCGGCAGGATATCTTGCCCCGCATACTTTTCAAACTTGGTGCAGTGGCTAGCACTACGATCGATCACTCGATCAAAATCAATTTTCATAGCCTGAACCTACGTCTGGATTTGAGAGTATAACAGCTGTAACTTACACTGATTGAGATCTTACCTGGAGCAAATAACATGGGTTTACTGAATAAAAAATCTGTCCTGCCCACCGCTGACGAAGCCTTGCCCGGACGTACCGACTCAATGCCGGTGCCAGCAGCGCATTTCGTCAACGGCGCACCATTGCAGCCACCCTTTGCTGCGCACTTGCAGCAGGCTGTGTTCGGTATGGGTTGCTTCTGGGGGGCTGAAAGACGCTTTTGGGAAGCAACCGGGGTTGTCTCCACGGCTGTAGGCTATAGCGGCGGGGTCACACCCAATCCCAGTTACGAGGAGGTCTGCTCTGGTCTGACAGGTCACAATGAGGTGGTTCTCGTGATCTTCGACCCAGCAATCATCAGCTATGATGACCTGCTCGCCCTGTTCTGGGAAAGCCACAACCCGACCCAAGGCATGCGCCAGGGCAACGATATGGGCACCCAATATCGATCAGGCATCTATACCTTCGATGCCAGCCAACTGGCTGCCGCCAAAGCGAGCGAGAACACCTTCCAGGAAAGTCTGTTGGCTTCGGGTTACGGTGAAATTACCACAGAGATTCAGCCAGCAGGGGACTTCTATTACGCCGAGCACTACCATCAGCAATATCTCGCCAAGGTACCTAATGGTTACTGCGGCTTGGGCGGCACGGGCGTTTGCTATAGTGGCAAGCAAACCGTCTGACAGCCGTTTAGCCGATTACCTTAAACCCGCTCGATTGCCCGGCCCGACAAACGGGCGGGGCAATCTCAAGCCTTAGGCGGTTAGGCGGTCATAGGCTTCCTGGTAACGTGCCAGGGTATTTTCAATGACCTCATCCGGCAGTGCCGGCGCTGGATACTCTTTATCCCACTCGCCTCGATCCACTAACTCCTGGGTATAATTACGCACGTATTGTTTATCGAAACTATTCTGCTCGCGCCCTGCCTGCCATTCATCGGCTGGCCAGAAACGTGAACTGTCTGGTGTCAGCACCTCATCGATTAATACGGGTTCATTACTATCGCCTTCCAGACCAAATTCAAATTTGGTGTCGGCGATAATAATTCCTCGCTCGGCGGCATAATCACGGGCAGTGGTATAGATCAACAACGACTCATCACGCACCTTCTCCATCAAACCCGTGCCGACCAATTCGCAAGCTTCTTCAAAGCTGATGTTTTCGTCATGCCCGGCATCAGCCTTAGTTGAAGGCGTAAAGATAGGCTGATCGATTTTCGAGCTATTTTGCATCCCGGCAGGCAGTGCTATGCCGCAAACCTTGCCCGACTTTTGATAGTCTTTCCAGCCACTGCCGGTCAGATAACCCCGAACAATTGATTCGATGGGGATCACTTTCGATTTTCGGCAAATCATAATCCGACCTTGAAGCATGGCTTTGTCCGCCGCACTGATGCCCGGTATATCGTTGGCATCGGTGGAAACCAAGTGGTGATTGAATTTACCCTGAAAATAGTTGAACCAGAAAGTCGATATCTTCGTCAGCATAACGCCTTTGTCGGGTATGCCATTCGCCAACACAACATCAAATACGCTGATACGATCTGTGGCTATGATCAAAATGCCTTCACCACCATCAGGCAAGACTAAATCATACAAATCCCTGACTTTACCCTGACGCTTATTTGCCAATGGCAGATTTGTGGATACAACCGCATTCGACATGCTTTTCACCTTAAAGTTAGTATTGGATCAACCGACCCTATCAATTTTGATTCGTCAGAGTTTAACACTTGGATCAATCTCAGCAAAAATAATTTTAGGTAAAAACCCTTAAGCGAGCGCCTTCTCAAAGTCGTTTAATAAATCTTCAGGCTCTTCGATACCAATCGAGAACCTGACTAAGGAATCGGCAATACCCATCGAAGCGCGCCTTTCAGGACCCATCTCGTAAAATATGGAATGGGCCACTGGAATAGCCAGAGACCGAGTATCACCCAGATTACTCGCACAGATCACCAGGTCCAGCTTGTTAATAAAATCAAAGCAATCCAGCCCGTCCACCAACTCAATGCTGAATATTGCGCCTGGGTAACGAAACAGCGCCGCCGCGCGATCAGATTGCGGATGATCAGCCAGCCCTGGATAGTAGACCTGCTTCACTCGCGAATGCTGAGCCAAGTATTCGGTGAGAGTGATTGACGTCGTACAGGCGCGCTCCATTCTCAGCGCCAGAGTTTCAGAACCTACGGACAAGTGATGCGCCGCCTCAGGCCCAAGTGTCGCACCAAAATCGCGCAAACCCTTTTTCTTGATCTGCGTGATTCCCCAGTGACTGGCAGGACCTGTCTTGTACGTGTCATATAAATTATCAAAATTTGACCAATCAAAATTGCCCGTATCCGTTACCGCACCGCCCAGTGCGTTGCCGTGGCCACCGATATACTTGGTCAGAGAGTTCACCACCAGACTGGCTTTCACTGATCGCGGTTGAAACAGATACGGCGTGGTCATCGTATTATCCACGCAAAAGATTAGTTGGTGCTGCTCACATAAATCACCAATCCCAACAAGATCGGTTACCTGGGTTCTGGGGTTGGCAATGGTTTCGACAAATACCAGGCGAGTATTGGGCTGGATGGCTGCCGCGACCAAAGTCGCGTCGGTCGCATCCACAAAACTGACTTCAATACCATGAGCGGCAAATGTATTAAACAAGCTGTTGGTGTTGCCAAACAAAAATGCACTGGAGATGATGTGGTCGCCACGACGCAGCAGCGAAAACAGGGTAGTGCCGATGGCCGCCATCCCCGTCGCAAAGGCCGCTGTCGCAATCCCATGTTCCATGATGGTGATTTTATCCTGAAGGGCTGTGACGGTGGGGTTCACCTGCCGCCCATAGGTATAACCTGCCTGTTTGCCCTGAAACACTGCGGCTAAATCTCGAGCATCATCATAGGCATAGGTGACCGCCGTGTGGACTGGCTTGTGAATGGAACCATGCTCAATCTTGCCACGCCGATCGGCATGGACGACCCGGGATGTGAACCCAGACTCATCTGTATTGTCTGAATCAGTCATTGCCTTTTCCTCTCCATCAAACGATTACCCAAACGGCCTGCAGCGCGTCAATCTGCAGGCAAAAAAAAACCTGCCTCGATGGGCCACCCTTACCAGGCAGCTAAAGCAGGTTTACGCTTCCCGCTTTAGCTGCATTTATACCGCGCCCGCAAGCTGATTCTCAAATCGGCGCTGGTCTCCTGTCCCTACTCAGACGACCCGCCGCAGTTTATTGTCCTACCAGGAATAAATCAACAGGGTCGGTGAGCCTCACCGACGCACGCCAAACTGCCCTCGAGCCTAATAACAGCTTGTCATCGATTTTTTTGCTAGAATTGCTTTTGCAGTTCGACCCATGTCTTCTCAGAACGAGCCCTGAATATTATGACCAAAGATTCCTTCAACACTGCCCTCATGAGTTATCTCGATCAGTCTCCAACTCCGTTTCATGCGGTCAGCAGCATGCTTAACAGACTTCAAAGCCAAGGTTTTAACCTGCTTGACGAGCGGGATGACTGGCTATTAACACCCGGCAAATATGTTGTGACTCGCAATGATTCATCGCTGATTGCATTCGTCCTCGGCTCCGAAGATCCGGTCAACAGTGGCTTGCGCATTGTTGGCGCACATACCGACAGCCCCTGCCTGAAGGTCAAACCCAAACCAGAGAACTACTTGAATGGTTATTTGAATATCGGCGTTGAAGTCTATGGCGGAGTGCTGCTCAATCCTTGGTTTGACCGTGATTTGTCGCTGGCTGGACGAGTGACCTATCAAGCAACCAATGACAAACTAGCCAACGTCAACATCAATTTCAAACGGCCGATCGGCACCATACCGAGCCTCGCTATTCATCTTGATCGGGAAGCCAACAGCGAACGTAAAATCAACTCGCAAACTGACATTCCACCATTGCTTATGCAGGCGGATGAACAGCAGACACTCAATGACTTGCTGGTCGAGCAGATCAAAACCGAACATAAGGGCATCAAGGCGCAAAGGGTACTCAGCCATGAACTGTGTTTCTTTGATACTCAAGGCGCGGCCCAAACTGGCTTCAATAAGGAGTTTATCGCCAGCGCTCGACTCGACAATTTACTGAGCTGCTTTACCGCCATCCAGAGCCTGCTTGAGGCTGACCAAGCCCTCACCAGTCTTGTGGTATGCAGTGACCATGAGGAAGTCGGCAGTGTGTCGGCAGAGGGCGCTCAGGGCACGTTCCTAAAAGATGTTCTGACGCGAATAATCCCAGACACCATTGATCGCCAACGAACGATCAGCCGATCACTGCTGATCTCGGCGGATAATGCCCACGGTGTGCACCCCAACTACGCGAGTAAACATGATGGAAACCATGGTCCTATTCTGAACCAAGGACCGGTCATCAAGGTCAATGCCAACCAGCGATATGCGACTAATAGTGTCACTGCAGCCTACTTCGCCGCCCTGTGTGATCGGTTAAAGGTACCCCACCAGACCTTTGTCACGCGCACAGATATGGCTTGTGGTAGCACCATCGGCCCCGCGACCGCCAAAGAACTCGGCATCAAGACCCTGGATGTTGGTGTACCAACCTTCGCCATGCACTCTATACGGGAACTGGCCGGTAGCGACGATGCCCACCATTTGTACAAGGTACTGACTGGCTTCTTCAAGGATGCTGGCGACCTGGGCACCACCTCGGCCTGATGAATCACCCCAGCGCAGCGCCCATTTCTCTGCGCCAACTGTGCTTGATGCTGATCTCGGTACTGGGCGTATTGCTGATCCTGCTTTTCTAAACCAGTTTTTCTGGTTCCGTGTTGCCGACGGCAAACGCTCAATGCCAGGCGGCAATGCGCCAGGGATCAGTTCTGACTTACTTTGGATCAGTCATCCATTCAGGTGGCAAGAACCGTAGCAAAGAGGTCCGCATGGAAACACAACCAACTTCTTTCCTGCCCACCTCACATAGCCCGACATCTACCTCAAGGCGTGCAGGAATTACTCGTCTATACCATGGTTAATTACGCACTCGGTTACTATTCAGACCTCGACCTGGGTCTCGAAAAAAACGCCGGGGTTCTGTCCCCAGAGCGAGCACAGGGGGCGACGCCCGCGGCCGACAACACCTTAACGAATGAACCCCCGACCCGTCCTGAATGCAGCCTTTTCGAATCCCGGGTGCGCATGTACTGACGCCAAGAAATCAACAAACTTTATTTTCGCCGGTTTTTAAATTAGTCTGAGACCTCAAGATTGCAGCCTAGGCTTACCAATAGCCCAAAGGTCCGGAGTAGCTATCCGCGGTAGCGATATACGGATAGCGATAGAAACATCGCGATAGAAACATCGCGATAGAAACATCACGATAGAAACATCACGATAGAAACATCACGATAGAAAAGGGGGTTTATTATGATTCAGCCAACCGCGGTTTTTTCTTCACACTTTCTTAAACTCTTACTGCTTGCCTGCATGCTATCGGTCAGCACCACAACACAAGCGCTGGATCCCTGGTCAGATAAAGCGCTACTCGGCGCTGTTTTAGCCATAGGCTTGCAGGATAATCAAAAGCCGCTGGTAGCGAAGGCCGTCGAGACTTGCGTGCAAGGCTTCGCAGCCGACGTCAAGAAACTGTTACGCGCTAATAATCAAGCCAACCTTAAGCGCAAGATTCTCAAGAAACGTAAATATCGCCTCAAAAATCTGGACAGCACTTTAATACCATTGCTGACAGAAGAGCAAATAGCGCCGTACGAGGCCTTCAAGTCTCTATTAGCCAACAAAATGGCACTACCCGGCTAAAGATAACCCGGCCGCAACGCACGAATCGCCACTAGATATCACTGACTTGTCGCGATTCCTCAGGCTCTTCCCAGTTCAGGTGGTGTTCCTCCAGCATGACCAGATTATTCGCGTTAATCAATCTTCCGGAAGCTTTGTAACCCAACAGATCCTCCGCTCGCTCATTTGGGCGAGCCGCGATTAATGCTGTTTCATTAGACGAAAAATTAGACATACCGCGCGCCAGCTCAACACCTTGCTCATCGTAGATATGTAGCACATCAGCACGCTGAAAGACCCCGTAGGTCGACACCACGTCCTGACAAGAGACACCATCCTTGCTAGTCGAAAGACGGTCCGCTGCCGACTGACGAATGACCAAACCGCCGGCCATCTGCAAACGATCCGTCAACCAAATCGCCCAGGACGAAGAAGGCGAGGTTTGAGCAATACAGCGAGTGTGAGGGCGTTCACCACGGATCAAAGCCGTTATCGGCGATTCCATTTCACCCCGCGCGATCAAAGTCGTGCAACCAGCATTCTGTGCCATATTGGCTGCCTGCAGTTTAGTAAACATACCGCCACTGCCCATCGCACTGGTACCACTGGTCGCTTTCATATAATCGCTGACATCATTAATGGTCTCCACCAGAACAGCACCCGGCTCTGCGGGGTCCCGGTCGTACACACCATCAACACAGGTCAGGATAAACAGATAGTCTGCCTGGATCATTTGCGCGACTTTAGCGGCCAGCCGATCGTTGTCGCCGACCCGCAACTCTTCAACGGTCACAGTGTCATTTTCGTTGACGATCGGCATCACGCCTCGTTCTATCAGGCGATGAATAGTATTTTTGGTATTCAAGAATCGCTTGCGATCCTCAAGATCATCCAGCGTCACCAGCACTTGCGCTATATCGAACCCGTACTCCAAAGCAACTTGCCGATAAGCATGCATCAAGATCGGCTGACCGCAGGCTGCGGCTGCCTGCTTATCTTGAACAGACGCTTCTTCGAGCGAAGCGTTGATTGAGTTCAAGCCTAAGGCCACTGAACCCGATGAGGTCAACACCACTTCATAGCCCTCATTTTGCAGGCCAGCAATGTCTCTGAGAAGACCATGCATAAAAGCATAGCGAGGAGTAAGATGCTCGCTGCTAGCCAACAAACTAGAGCCAACTTTAATCACAATACGTTGTTTATTTTCGGTCGACGTTGCCGATTTTCGGTCGTCAAAATTGAACATGCATAACCTCTGAGTGGATAAAGATAAATCGATCAAACAACACAATCTTCTTGTCTTAACCGATCAGCAGGAGATGCATGAATGGCGGAACTACCAATCAGAAAACCTGCCTTAGCCATGCCTTAACAAAAGCCTTAACAAAAGCCTTAA
>JABBAY010000149.1 GCA_018607725.1 K189A clade bacterium | reverse complement strand
AGTGAACAGTAAAGTGAACAGTAAAGTGAATAGAAAATCGAGGATCGATCGTTGATAACTGAGGCATCTCAAAACAGTCGGTGAGTGTCTGGGTACCTATTCAGTCAGTCACCAGATCAGGGTTGGCCTGCAGATATTCATCGAGTTGTCGTTCTATCGCTTCTTCCACGGTCTCGAAAATATCACTTTCTCTACCTGCCCCATAAAAAAATGCGGAGGTCAAAAAGACAATATTAATGCCGGAAGCATCCCCCATGCGGGATTCCACCGTATAGATTTGGTTTTCCTGTGAAGGCAGGCTGATGCAGTTAACGTTGACCTGGAGAAATAGTGGCTTCATTATCCAAGCCGGTCGCGTTAAGGGTTCAATACCTCGGCGAGTTATCCCGGCTTCCACCATAGAGTCGACACTCTTATGGGTAAAGTTGCAGTCCGCGTGCACGGCAACAAGGTAGGCTAACTTGCGTGGATCTTCGTTCTTGTAACCGGTCTTTGCGAGATCCGCAATAACGCTGAATGGACCGAGCAACAATAGAAACACGATCGCTTTATGTGTCTTGGTTATCCTTGATGGCGTCTTCATTTGAGTATTCTCGTTGGTTTGTGCTTGATACGATGCCGGCGTTAATAAGGTTTATCCTGCGCAGTAGGCATTCAACCGAGTCGAGGCCAATCATTGTCTATCGGTTAGGCAGGGTACTACACCCATCCTGTTATCTGCCGTGTGTCTCCTGAGTAAATTTGCCTTACTCTGCCCCAATCATGATGCAACCTGCTAGTGCGACTAGGAAATATCGTCGCATAAAATTCAATTGACTGCTTCGAGCTGGCGTTTGTACCCATGAGGTGTTCCAGCGAAGCATTTACGTTAGAATCTGCCACTCCTATCGTGAACTAGCCGTTAAATGAACGTCTCTGATCCGCCACAAACCAAGAAATCATGGATTCGCTCTGGGTGGATCATGTTGTTCATCATTTCCCTTGCGACGGCGGTAGGTCAGTCTTTTGGCCGTTTCAGTTACGGCGTTTTATTGCCTGCGGTACGAGATGATCTGGGTATTAGTAATACTCAAGCGGGTCTAATTGGTGCTGCCAACGTTGGCGCCTACTTGTTAGGCACGCTGCTGGTAGCTTCCGCCACAAGCCGATTTAGACTACTACATGTTATGCGCCTTGGCCTTTTTCTGGTTGCCTTGGGCTTGCTGCTAGCGGGTATCGCAGACTCACCCGCATTGCTCGCCATGGCGTTGTTTATGACCGGGATTGGTGGTGCACTCGTTTGGATTCCTGCGCCTGTCATCGCTGCTGGTGCCTTACCGCCAAAGCGGCGTGGAATCGCCGTGGGATTGATCGGGTCTGGTATGGGTGTAGGGGTAGTGTTCGTTAGTCTACTAAGTGGCTCGTTGCGATCATCACAGGGCGATCAAGCCTGGTCAGTCATGTATCAGGTTCAATTTTCGATCAGTTTGATTGTGCTGGTGGCAACGCTGCTTTTAGTGCGCCATCAACAGGCTGTCCCATCGGGCGGTGCCGGTTTCGGCGGCTTCGGAGCGCTGCGACGCATGCCAGGTTGGTTGCCATTGATACTCGCTTATTCTACTTTCGGGTTTATGTACCTGCTTGTCCTGGGTTTCTTAACGACTCGACTAGAAGATGACAGCGGCTGGACTACCAGTGACGCCTCGCTTGCATTCACGCTGGTGGGTTTCGCTATGATCTTTGGCGGCCCAACATTCGTCACCATCGCACACCGGCTGAGTATTCGGCGGGCGCTGACCATTGCGTTTGCCTTTTGGCCTATTTGCGTTGGCACTGTGCTAACAGGCTTCTATTTACCGACATTAATCGCGTGTATAGGCGTTGGATTACTGTTTAGTGCCATACCAACACTCATGACGTTGTACGTTGTGGAGAACACCACAGCGCAAGACTATGGACCCAGTTTTTCTGCAGCGACACTAACCTTTGGTCTGGCGCAAACAATCTCGCCCGCGGTGGGCGGTTTGATCGCTGATCTCAGTGGATCGTTTACGCTGGTCTTTCTGTTGGCGTGTTTTATGGGTGTGGTGGGTTTAGTTGCTTCGCTGCAACTACCAAGGCGTATTATCCCCGCCAGCATTCGGTGAGCCCAGCAGCACACTGCAGGCTTGGTGCTAGGTGACCTTGCGTCATCTTTAGCCGGCCATGTAGATGATATTGTCGTTATCAGGCTGCTAACAGCGAGAGCACAACAGGTGGAAGCTGGTTGAGAGAATTAACCTCACTAATGTTTCATGGTTCCACTTTTCGGGTTAGGGATAAAATCAACTTGATGCTTAGTAGTAACCATGGCGTGCCATGGAGCAGTAGATCGAAGATGTCGATGAGCCTGTTCAGTTCACCAGTGGCCAGCATTCTGAGTTTCTCCAGCACATGTGGCTCAGGTGAGAAAGGCGCGAGCCCTAGTGAGAGACAAAAGAAGATCAATAGGGGCAAAGATATTCTGTCGAAGAAGTTATGCATAGGCAAATGGTTGATGAGGAAAGTGGGTAGTATACGGAGTTTTGAGCTTTGCGCAGCAGAATTAGGGTCAATAACCTCCTGGCCGGTCTTGGTACACCAAGGTGGGATGGCATAGATCGTGTGGGTCTATTGCCCGTTCATTGAGTGCAGTTGGGCGTGTTGCAACCTGCTATTCAGACCAGTACCAACTGGTTACGTTGTAACGATATTGATTACTGTAATGACTGTTCAACGGTTCTACCCAGTGTTCAGTACCAGTTGAAGAGGGGTCGAAGAGTACACAGCGGTTAAATAAGGGCGCGATACTGATGGGTCTGGCGTCTGTGCCTAAGAATGTTAGCTCGCCGCCCGCATCGTGATTCCAGGCCGCATTTAAATATAGCAACATACAAACTTCTCTTCCGGGTGATTCATCAGCGTGTTGCTCGATAAAGTCAGCGGAGCCTAAGCGAAAGTAATTGGTATTAACTTCGGGTTCCGCGACATTGATGTCAGTTAATTTCACAGCAAAAATACCGGATAACAAAGCAGTGAATTCAGCCCCGCGCAGGTATGCCAAGAATGCTTGTGCGTTGTTGATGTTGTTGATGCTCGGGTCGGCCGGTTCATAGCGCCAAACGTCTCGCTGGACAAAGCGTTGATCGCGGCTGGTTTTTTGCCATTGGGCGTTATTCACATATAGGTCTGAATAAGTATGCTTTTGTGGTTGCCAATAACGAGGTTGTTGAAGGACGCTCAGCACGTCAGCAAGTTTGTCTGCATCAAATAGGTTATCAATCACGATATGATTGGGTGCCGAGCTCAACAAAGACCTTCGGTAAGTGTCTACTGCCGAATCGATTGCGAGCCTACTATTCAGCCACATTAAAACGTTCCACAGGTGATTGTTAGATCATTATTTGATGTGTGGATGATACAGGATTGAATAATTAATCCTACAATTTAGCTTTTAAAGACGGTTTCCCGGTGCGGACGTCTAGGTTGTAATTGCCACTGTTATTTTGTCGGGGCTCGCGAGAATTTAGGTGCGAACTTGAATGCCCTTAAGTCGCCGGCGGTAAAACATCGAGGCCCAGAACCGCTGATAAGACTTTTTTGTCAGATTGCCGGCAAGATTGATCGAGTCTTTAAGAGTATACTCGGGCCAGTATTGCATAGCAGTATGCTCGGCAAAAACCCCGCACCATTCCTGGTGGACGATGCGGACTCTGTTAATTATGTCACTTGCTCGCCTAGACGTGGGGCGTCATACACCATTACGGATACAGTTAATATGAACCTAGTCGAACTCGGAGAAAGTACTGATTGTGAATATAGCAAGGAGCATGTGTGTCTTGAAAACGACTTTCCAAAATTCGATAGGGTCCTCCACTGTTTAACGAGCTTTGAAGAAACTCTAGACGAATGGCAGCTGCATTGTCTGCATTATGCGGATGAACAAGAGGTTGAATTAGGCGAAGCAGAGTATGTTGACGAAGTGACTTATCACAGTATGATTTCAATCAGCTATTGCCCATTTTGTGGCGTTAATTTGCTGGAGCATGAAGCAGCAGGTGGTTAACGAGTCGCTTCACGATAAATGGCTTGCAGAAGCTAACTCGGTGTCATGAACGAATTTGAGTGATCTGAATATGAGTGAAATTATCCAAGCAAAAATGACGGCAGATGTGGAAGGTGAGTTTGTCGTTTTTTTAATCGGTTTGCGGATTAATAATATTTGGAAGATACACAAATGGTTGCCCGTTGTTAGGGCGATGACAAAAATGCTCAATGAGCTTCATCAACACCCAGAGCTTGGTTTTATGAGCTATGAATCATGGTTTGGTCGAACCACCATCATGGTTCAATATTGGCGTTCAGCTGAGCTGCTGGCAGATTATGCGACGAGTAAAACCGCTGCGCACTTGCCAGCCTGGGCCGCGTTTAATCAAAGCATCGGCAGTAACGGTGATGTTGGTATTTGGCACGAGACGTATTTATCTAAAAAGGGCCAGTACGAGTGCGTGTACAACAATATGCCAGCATTTGGTCTGGGAAAAGTGGGTGCCCATGTGCCTGCGACGGGCAAGTATAAAACCGCCGCAGATCGACTCGCGAACGGTGCGTGATTGCGCGGGCTATGTCCTCCGGTACCTGACTCTATGGCTCAAGATCGTCAGGTTGTGTCAGGTGCAGTAGTTGATCTGCTTCGAGTCGAAACTTTTGGCGCTCGCCCGTCGCTGGGCAATTAAATTCCAGGTGCCATGCCAGCAACTGTAACGGCACGGACGCATCGTTGCCGTACATGCGGTCGCCCGCTAAGGGATGGCCGATATGCAGTAGGTGACGCCGTATCTGATGTTTTCGCCCAGTCTGAATGTCCACCTGGACTAATGTTTGTTGGCCATTGTTGGTCAGCGGCGTCACGGATGACACTGCGGTTCGCTCATCTAGGGGCTGATTAATCTCGCAGGACGTTTTCATGACGCCCTGGACAACGGCCATATATTGTTTCACCACGCTGCGGCTGGCGAACTGCTGGGCCAATTGCGCGGCGGCACCCTTGCCATGGGCGATGACCAGCAGTCCAGCAGTGTATTGATCTAGACGGTGAACCAGGTGCGCAGGGGCGCGATGTTCACGCTCTACCCAGCGATAAATAGTCCCGTGATCACTGAACCTTGAGCCTGACGCGGGCATGCCGGCGGGCTTATGCCAGACCGAGTATTGTGGATGGTCGTGGACCAGGACAGGCACTAGGGAGGGCGTCGCGAGGATATCTGCGTCGTAATATAAATCGAGTCGGTCATTAGCCTGAACGTCGCTGCTAGCACGACGCAGTCGCTGTTTCTTGGTGCCGCGGGTGTGCCAGACGGCGCCTTGGGTCATGGCATCTTTTAATCGTGACTTGGACAAACCGCTGGCGGTGGCGAGTAAGGCCAAAGCCGGTTCGTCATGGGCCACTGTCAGCTGCAGTTCGAGCCGATAGCCGGGGGGCAGTTCATTTGATGTTAAATGGGGCATGCCTGAGGGCGCCTAGTGTGTTATCCGGGGGACCGTTTACTTAATGTTAAGTTCGTCATCCCGGAAAGCGTCTCGTGTGTTCGACTTGGTGATGGCTGTTCAGTAACAGGCCAGACCGTAGCAGGTGTTGGTGACTTGAATCAAGGGCCTGCAGCGCCAGAGTTGAGTTTGCTCTGGCGGTTTTTCTGTCATTTACCCCGGCACTTTACTCCGACCCCAATCATCGGGGGCTTCACATTGAATTTTAGGTCGGGTAGATTAGCGCCGATGAATACACTCAACGTACCAACGATCGATATCGCCGGCCTACCGGACAATGCTGCCATTGTGCGGCAGATTGGTGAGGCATGCGAGGACTGGGGCTTTTTTCAGGTGGTCAATCACGGGGTTGACCCAGAGCTCAGACAACGTTTTCTGGGTGCCTGCGATGAATTTTTTCATGGCCCAGGGTCGATTAAGCGCAGTGTGATGCGTACGCAAGCTAACCCTATGGGTTTTTATGACCAGGAGTTGACAAAAAATGTCCGCGACTGGAAAGAGATTTTTGACTATGGCGCTGACTGGCGTGATGCTAATCCATCGTGTCAGTCCCAATGGCCGGCACAGTGGCCGCAATTACAGGTGACGCTACGGGCCTGGTTTACGGCCTGCGAGACGTTGAGCTTGCGTTTGATGACGGCCATTGCGCAGGCACTGGCTTTGCCGCCCGAGACGTTGCTGGAGGGGTTCGTTCAGGGGCATACCAGCTATGCTCGTTTGAATTACTATCCCTTGTGCAGCGAACCCCTGGCCCGTGACCCGGTTAGCGGCGTTGAACAGGGCCATTTGGGTATCAGCAGGCATACGGACTCGGGTGCGCTGACCGTCTTGGTGCAGGATGAGGTGGCGGCCCTGCAGGTCTATCGGGATGACAGCTGGCATTTGATCGAACCGGTAGCTGATGGCTTGATTATCAATATCGGTGACATGCTCCAGGTGTGGAGTAATGATCGCTTGCAAGCCCCGGAACATCGAGTTCTGGCATCAAGCACCCGAGAGCGATTCAGTGCCCCATTTTTCCTTAATCCCGCCAACCGCACCGTCGTGCAGCCTCTGGCCACGGACGAGCAGCACCCTGCCTGCTACCAGCCGATCAACTGGGGCGAGTTTCGCCGTGGCAGGGCGGCGGGTGATTACACGGATCAAGGCGAAGAAATCCAGATCAGCCAGTTCCGCTGCTAGGGCCTTTTAGCCAACCACCGAGCTGATACTTGGCTTGGCTTGGCTTGGCTTGGCTTGGCTTGGCTTGAGTTCTTTGTTCAATTTCAGCTTGCGCCGCTGCTTTGCTCCGTAAGCTCAAAAACAATGGCAGTTTGCGGTCTGGTAATGGGCATTTGTAAACCGAACTGCATCAATGCCTCGCCAGTGAAGTGTTGGTTTTCGATGACAGATAATACCGACGCAGAATACTCCCGCAGTGTCATTGGCCAAATGCGCTTGAGCCGATAAAGCTTGTCCTCAGCCAGGCCAACAAAGCGCAATCTGTCGGGGACTGTGCGGGCGGTTTCGCGGACACTGTTATAGGCAAAAAGACCGTGAGTTTTAGCCTCATCGACAAACCCAAAATTGATCGAGTCGCCGTCAGTGTCAAGCCGATGTAGCTGCGCGCTGTGGATAAACGCTCGGTGAGTCTTGTGCAGGGCGATAGCCGCGCTCAAGGTGGTGAATTCGGCGTCGGTCAGCTCGCGCGGATCCATCTCAATCCCCATGTGGCCAAACAAGGCGACGGCAGCGCGCATTTCAATACTGACTCGACGACCGGTAATGTGGCAGTTGCGAGGGCCCACATGAGCGCCCATCACCGAGGCGGGAAAGAAGAAAGAACAACCCCGTTGAATGTTCAAGCGATCCAAGGCGTCATTAGAATCTGAGGTCCAGACTCTGTCAGTGCGCTTCAGCACGCCATAATCGATTCGCGCGCCACCGGAAGAGCAGCTTTCAATTTCAAGGCCCGTATGGACGGCCTTCAGGCGATCGATGAGGCGATACACTGCCAACGTTTGCTGATGGATAGCCGGCTTACCCTCAAAATTGCCGGCATGATTAATGTCGCGGTTCATATCCCATTTGATGTACGCAATCGCGGGGTATTGCCGTAACAAGTCATCAATCGCGGTGAATAAGTAGTCAGTGACCTCAATCCGAGTGAGATCTAAAACCAATTGATTGCGGAAACGCAGTTGTTCGTTGTTTTCACTATTGAGCACCCAGTCAGGGTGTTGGCGATATAAATCGCTGTCAGGGTTGACCATTTCAGGCTCAAGCCAGATGCCAAATTCCATGCCCAGCTTATTGACGTGCTCGATCAGCGGCGCCAGACCGTCGGGGTAAACAGTGGTATCTACGGTCCAGTCGCCCAAGCCCGCATGATCACCCCGTCGACCTTTAAACCAGCCATCATCTAAAACGAAACGCTCGACCCCAAGTTTGGCGACCTTATCGGCAAGTTGCTGCAAGGTGGCGACATCGTGTTCAAAGTAAATGCCCTCCCAGGTGTTGTAATGCACCGGCCGAGGCTTTTGGCGCTGGGCGTCACTAAGTAAATTCCCTTTGACGAATTGATGGAAGTTAGCCGACAGATGACTAAAACCAGCGGCTGAGAACGACGCATAGAGACTCGGGCTTTGATAGCTCTGGCCTGTATTCAAGGTCAGCTCGCCGGGTAACAGCAGCTCGCCCATTTGCAGGTAGCGGCGACCGTCTGCCAGCAACTCGGCTTGCATTTTATGGTTGCCGCTCCAGCCCAAATGAAAGCCATAGCATTCGCCGAACTGCTCGTTGGCATCAGCGGTGTGGAGCAATAAGCCGGGAAAGGTATCGTGTGAGGTTTTACCCTTGCGGTTTTCTCGAACAAAACTGCCGAGAAAAAGTCCCAGGGAGTGACGCTGAAACTCATTCGACCAGCGACCTTCAAAGCTCGTCAATTGATTCACATGATGGGGTAATTGTAGGGTGGGCGCGGCACACCAATTAACCTGTAAGGGTAAGTTGTTGAGGTTGGTCAAGCGGGTGGATGCTTCGAGCACATTGCTGTGGTAATCAAGCTGCAAACGATGGACTAAGGTGATGCCCCGTAGGTTGTCGGTGCTGCTGAATTCTACCGTTGCCTCATCGATTTGCTTGATCTCGTTAAGTTGCGGTCCTGCTGACCAGGCGATGGCGTTGTTGACTAACTCAAGCCCTGGCGCGCCGGTGAAACCTTCACCTAACAAGGGTGATAATGATACCGGGGCTTCGACCACCACGGCGCATTTTGCTTCCTGCCGGGTGCTGAGCTGTAACAACATCTCAGGGGTGGTGCTGACAGACAGTCGTTTGCCAAAATATAACATGGCAGGAGTTCGGCGCTGACAATCAACCACGAGTGTGCAGTCGGCGCTGTCCAAGCGGACGAATAAGGGTGAGTCAGACATGGTTCGTTTTTCCTGTTAGGACACTATAATCAGCGGTTAGTGTCAGCTGATTATAGTGTCAGC
>JABBAY010000180.1 GCA_018607725.1 K189A clade bacterium | reverse complement strand
AAGGCAGAGGACTGACGGACGCGGGTTCAATTCCCGCCGCCTCCACCATATTCGTGGCTTTGCGCCTCTGGCGCAAAACGGGAATGCTGACAGGTGTATCGCGCAGCGAAACACCGAGAAGCGATTACAATAAGTAAACATAACTCACTAATTACGACCAATGACCTAAAACTAGGTTAACCGTAGACGCACCAACTGCACCCCCTGTAAAAGTGATTCAACGAAAGATAAAGGAACAGTTACAAGTAGAAGTCGGCGGGCTCTAGAGGAACCCAAGAGCAGAACAAAGATTTCTTACACTTCGCTTTCACCGCCACCAATTTTTTGCAAAGCCATGCCCGGCAAAATATTCGCTGCAACGCTGAGCGGCTACCTCGTTGCGGTGCCAATATGGCAACGATGAATCACAGGGGGCGGTGCCGATGCGAAACCAGCACTCTGTCAATTGCTGCTTAAAGCAAACCTTCCCCAACCGCCAACATATAGCGGTCAAACTGCTCGCGGCGGGTGTTATGGCCAGCGTCTTCGATATGACGCAGGGTGAAATGGCTGTTCATCGCCGCGACTTGCTGCGCAATATCATGTTTCACAATGCCATCACGCTCGCCATCGGCATAGATCAGCCAGGCCGGGCACTGAATCTGCGCGACGGTCTCTGACCAGTTGCCCAGCGTCAGACCTTCCATCGCCAGCTCACTGACCTGCTTTTTAGAAGCTGCCCAGGCGGGTAGTTCATCAGCATGCCAGGTGGGGTTCTGTTGTTTGCCAAAGACCATAATCTGCGCCTCGGTTTTATTGGTCAGCGACGCCAGATACTGACGAAAGCCTTCGCGACGTTGCGCCACGTCTTTGTCTCTTACCGCGCCTTGATGCTTAGTCCAGGGCGGATCTTCCAGCAAAATACGTGACACCCGGGCTGGGTAGCGCGCTGCCAAATCGGCCACCATGCTCGCGCCCATAGAGTGGCCTAGTACCGCAGGTTGGTGCAGATTCAAGGCCTGAATAATCGTCGCCAGGTCATCAGTCATTGCTTGCAAATTGGCGCTGGCGTGACCGGACAGACCATGGTTACGCGCATCCATCATGACGATATCGAACTGACCTGCCAGCGCTTCGGCCACTCGAGTCCAGCATAAGCCGTTGTCGCTGAAACCATGGCATAGCACCAGAGGCGGGAGGTCACCGTGGCCGGTCCGATAGTAGTGAATATTGATCTCACCGGTATCAATATCACCTTGAGTCCAGTTCCGCATATTGCCTCCACCTTACCCGACAAGCTCGAAGAGCCCGCTAGGTACTCTTATCGGCCCAGGACAGCCTCTGGGCAAACACAGGATTAACTATCCCAGCTGACCTTTCAACCACTGCACTAGGTCTACCCACATATTGTTGATCTCGGTCGGGGACGGCATGATGCCGGCTGATTCCAACTCAACAGTGACAACGGGGATTTTCATGTCCAGACCCGCGTAATTCCCCAGCGAGCCGGGGAAAACCCCGAGCCTTCTCAAGTGTAAACTACCGAAATTACTGGGAGCAGATGGCGGCCCGTCATAATCCACCAGGTCATAGGGCGCGTGCATAGAGATAATCACATCTGGGCGGAATGACGCAATTTGCTCCAGTAGCCATTGAATTTCCAGTTCACTGCCAGGTGTATCGCCGGGATCACGACGGGGATTACGGCCGGTCCGTTCGACCCAATAGCGACGGGCGTCAGCTCCCCAGTTAGCGGTGGGGAAATTTCTGTTAAGGTCCACCCCACGACTATTTTGGCGTTGCGATTTCTCCTGCAGCAAGCCATCCGGGTTCGCGACGGGGACAAATCGCCAGTGGAACAGCCCGGTGTGATGCTCCTGCAGCGTGCCCATCCACTTGAATACCATCGACACTGACGAAAATTCATCGCCGTGAATTCCACCGATAACAAGTACGCGACCCAGCGGCGCATAATCGGTCAGCGCCGGGAACTCACGATAGGCCAATGAATTACCCGTATAGCTCACGGATGAATGAATCAACTGTTGGTGCAGGCAGTCCTGGGTGCTAACGCTGCCCAACTTGGCACCCAACTTCTCACACAACGCGGTCACCGCTGTCATTCCAGCCAGGGTTGTATCTAACGCTATATTTATCTCTGCATCTATCGGTTCAGCGATGACTTCGAGTTGCAGAACTTCTTCCGGGACAACCACCACAGGCGTCGCCGCTGACGGGGCAACCGGCGCAGGGGTCACAACTGAATCGACCATAGGTAAAGCGACCGGCACCATCACCTCTTGCGTGGTTGACTCCGGCGTCGCGCATGCGAACAGGCCAGACAATAAGCAAATAGTCACCAGCATTTGACCCAAGTTTTTCACGCTAACCGTTTCCTTCATAAAAAATTCGCCATTGCCCCTCATCGTTTCGCCGCCACAGAAGATGTTTCCAGCCCGCCCAGTTGAAGTTATTACTGGTATAGCGCTGGTAAAAACGCACCGCAACCATGTTCTCTTCCCCCGGATAGGTAATCACACTCAGCTTCGTTAAATTCACCCCCACTTGCCGCTTATTGCGATTAACCCGCGTTTTATAAGCTTTCCATTCGGCCAAATTACGCCGGGTATCAGAAAAACCAACCGCATAATGCGCCAGGTAAGCATTGTTATTGAGCCCCTCCCAATCCTGCCGCCATTGTTCAATGGCCGGCAAAATATCGTCTTCGGCTTGTGCTGTGGTCGGCTTCAGCCACTGCATTGAACGGCCGAGGATTAACTGACTTTCGCCAATGGTAATGAAGGATTCGAGTTTTTCTAACGTTTCGTTATCGATCACGATGCAGCCATCGCTATCAAACCGCGGGCGTTGCGCAATGTTTCGGTCATGCCCATGAAGCCAAATACCGTGACCGGTTCTGGATGAAATCCTGTCCCAGATATTAGGATAGTTCAATGGGTAAGCGCCCGTGCCATATCGCTCACCGAGCTGTTTGTCGGTTAGAAACGACGTGATTTTATACACCCCCACTGGCGTCTTCAGATCGCCCTCTCGACTCTTGCCGAACCCTTGCTTGCCGATGGAGATGCGCACGATATTTCGCTGTCGGTAATGACCATTCGACGTTCGTTCTAATCGAAACAGCAGGCCTTGATCAAGATCCACCCAGAACAAATGCTTGGCACTCTGCGACCCTGCGATCAAACCTGCCGGCTTACCCTCACTGTTATTCAGCTCGAATCGCGGGTCAACCGCTGGCTGCAAAGCCTTGCTCACCAGCGCAGAGGTCAGTGCCGAAGGGGTCGCTGTCAAAGGGGGCAGTGTCGAAGGGATCAGTGTCGAAGAGGTCAGCGCACTTGGCGCCAACAGCGGTGATGGCTCGATCTCGGCTTGAACAAAAATGCTCAACAGACTACAAACAACCAATAGGGCTCTGATCCAGCAAGGAGAGACTCGCGCCTGCGTCGCTTTAACTAGCGGTTTTTTTAACACTTGTCACAACTCAAATAGCCTGGAAGCCCGCGAAGTATACAAAATATAACGCCAGATTCCTTCCGCTATCCTCAACTTATCCCACTAAAATACCGCTTGATGCGGATTAAATAGCCTCCACTGGCAACCATTCACCGACAAGCATTACCAGGCATAGGCCTCTGGCGCCTCACCACAAGCGGGAAAAATAACATCCAGTCGCGCCAGAGTCGGCGCGTCAAGGCGAATATCCGGCACATGCAGCAGGTTAACCAGTTGTTCTACGTTACCTGGGCCGATGATCGTCGCGGCGACACCAGGTTGGTGCAGTAGCCAGGCCAACGCGATAGCGCTTGGCGCCTCACCCAGCTCATCGCAGAGCTGCTGAAATTGATCCAGTGGCGCGGCGTGCCTGGCCCGGGCTGCCCGCATAGCCTCTGATTGCCGCCGGCCCTGTCCGGCTGGTGACTGACCCGCTAACAAGCCCCCCGCTAGTGGACTCCAGGGAATCAACCCGAGACCATACTCACGACAGGCAGGCAAGACCTCGAGCTCGATTCGACGCTCGATCAGGTTATAGAGACTCTGCTCCGAGATTAAACCCAACTGATGCCGGGCACTGGCTTTTTCATTCGCTCGAGCAATACCCCAACCCGGAAAATTACTCGAACCCACGTAAGTAATTTTACCTTGTGCAATGAGCCGCTCCATCGCCTGCCAGATCTCCTCCATCGGTGCAGAGCGATCAAAGTGGTGCATTTGATAGAGGTCGATATGATCGATGCCCAAACGCTGCAGGCTCGCATCACACGCCATTTGAATATGTCGTGCTGACAGTCCACGATCGTTGATATCCGCCGACATGGGTTCATGTACTTTAGTCGCGACGACAAGCCGTTGACGTCGGGATTTATCTTTTGCGAACCACTTACCCAAGATGCTTTCCGTCGCCCCTACGCCAAGGCTGCCACCATACTGATCGGCAGTATCAATAAAGTTGATGCCGGCTGCCACCCCTTGATCCAAGATTTCAAAGACCACCTTTTCCGGCGTCCGAGATCCAAAATTCATGGTGCCAAGGCACAACTCGCTGACCCTCAGCGCTGAGCGGCCTAATTGACGATATTGCATATTTAAATGTCCGTTAGCATACGTTAGGGAGCCCGTAAATCAGGGCGCTCGCAGGGTGGCGCCAGTCACAAGGCCTTCACTGGAATCGGCAACACAGTGTTGCACCAGGCGCTGCGCTTCTACCGACAACCCCTTGTAATCTTGGTAGGTAATCCCCGGCACAATGGGTTCTCTAAACCAGGGCGCATAGATTTCCAGGTTCGGTATGGCGCGCATTGTCTCTGACACATTGGGTGTACCGCCGTGCCAGGCGCGCACATCACGTATCATGATGCTACCGGCAGGCACGGGGCAGACGGTGCTAAGCCGCATCCACTCTGGCTCATCTTGGAGACTGGGAATCGGCATGCGTGAGTGTTGAGTGCCTGGAATTTGCCGAGTCGGACCATTAAGCTGCGTGACATCTTGGGGCAGGAAGTTCACGCACACATAAGGGCAGGGAAGATCCCTGATGCTCATGTGCCCCAGAGGGTCATGGAAGGCACTAAAGGGGCTCCGCTTATCATCAACCCAGTCGCGAATGTCAGAATGCAGCGGCTGGTAATCGACGGCTCCGGGCAAGCAAAAATCACCGCTGGCCGACCTGAGCGTATAATGGCTCGAGCCAAATATCGCGTTCAAAATGCGAGTCACAGACGGAATATCCAGCAGCATTTGCCAGGCCGGATGATGGAGCTGACTGCGAGTCAAGCTGGACCCGCCGAAGGAGTATCGATGGGAACCGCGATTGCCTTTGTGGTCATGGTCAACGGCCACGATCTCTTTGACAACCTCGTCACAGCCCGACGCCAATATCGCAACTTGCTCGGCATTCAGGATATCGCTGATGGCCACAAAACCATCTCGATGAAAAAGTGCGACCGCACGCTCGACATCACCGGGCTTAAGTATCTCGAGTCCCTTTATGCCGTTGTTAGCTGTCAAATGTTGGCGCAACTGAGCAACCCGTGGATCGTCTTTTGGCGTGCCAAACCAGCCAGCGTTTATGTTGGTGTCTTTCATCTTACTAACCTGACTTGAGGTTCATTGAATCGAATATTGATCTATACACGTAGCATAGCGCAGTTGCCGAAATCGCTCTTCCAACCGAATGCGCGTTCACCTTATTACAGCGCCAGAAAGATGTGAAGCGACCAACTCGAGAGGCTGACCAGCGACCACGTCCACGGCGACTGAATAGCAGGTCGCATCATCCATCGAATAAACGCCGGTCGCGACGTGAGGATACTCATCGCTGATATGATGGATCTCCGCCCGATGCAGGCCCGGCGTCGGGCCATGATCAATGTCTATCTCAAATCGCCCCTCAGCCGATCGATTGGCCATGACGCGCGCAATCGGTGCGTTCGTATCCTGTGGGATCAAGGTCACCCAGAATAGACCCAGGGCTTTGCCATCGAGGATCGCTCGGCCTTGCACTGCGACGCGGTTTTTATCAGTCAAAAAGCCACTTCGGCGCAACCAGGTCATCAGCTGTCCCGGCCATTGGCCGAAGTCAGGATCACCAGTACCCATGCCCGCACCGTGGTCACCATAGCTGAAAATATGTAACTCGGCTGGCACGCCATGGGTTGCCAGCGCTCGATAGAACAAGATCGATTGATCTGACGGTACAATGCTGTCTTCATGAGAATGCACTAGGAACGACGGGGGCGTTTTGGCATTAACCAGCTCATCGGTCGCGAAATACTCATCTGCCTTTCGGCCTCGTTTGGCACCACTGGTAACCGCATAAACAGGCACGAGAAAGTCTGGTCGACTGCTCACACGCTCTATGGGGTCCGCCGAATTCGCTCGCCCTGAGTCGCAGCGGGTGCCCACGGCGGTCACAAGATGACCACCGGCTGAGAATCCCAGCATGCCCAGTCGGTTAGGGCTAATCCCGAATTCGCCCGCGCGGGCGCGCACCAACCGCATCGCGCGCAGACCATCTAATAAAGATACTTCAGTGGTGTACTTGGGGCCAACTCGATACTTCAACACAAAGGCAGAAATACCGTGACGATTGAGCCAGCGAGCCACCTGCAGACCTTCATGATCAGAGGCCAGCGTTCGGTAACCACCGCCCGGATTGATAATGATAGCCGTACCAACTGCATTCGATGGCTCAGGCAGATGCACTGAGATGGACGGCAGGTCGGTCGATTCTTTACCCTCAGCGCCCGGTGCGCCAGTCGGCCACAACAGTAACTCCTCGCCATCACGATTTGCCGTCTCTAGATTTGGTGCGTCAGGCATTGTCGGTATCCCTATAACCTCGTGAACCCACAACTCGTTAGCCAAGGTCCACCTGAAAACAATCACCGTGCCGCATTTAGAACATCGGGTCAATCGGCATAATAGAACCCACCCGCGGATCCAGGCGACTAGCTCATAAGCTGATTTGCGCCGAAGCTCCCTCGTCATAGTGTCGCCTCGACGGTGCTACTAAGGGATCGGCGTGCTCTTCAAACACAATCTCAGGCGCAGACTACCCGAGTCCATGCGGTTTGTTAATATCGCGCGCAGCCCCTTTGACTCACGGCAGGATCAGAACTTTTAACTCGAACTGACTCATTCGCTCGCCTGGCCGACCACGCCATCTCGCAATAACGCCTCGATGTCTTCGGCTAACCCTGCTTCAGCTAATATATCCCGCGTATCTTGCCCAATCACAGGACCAAAGCCGCCAGTCACAGTCGGCGTACCCGAAAATATCGGCGCCGGGCGGACTTCCCGCACCAGACCAGCGATGGGGTGCACTCGCTCATAGAACAGGGCATTGGCTTGAATTTGTGCATCACTGGGTAACTCGTCGAGGCTGCGAGCGTGGGCAAATGGCACATGCTCAGCATCCAACTTCTCGGTGAGCTCCGCCAGGGTCATACCTTTAGTAGCATCAGCCACAGCATTTTTCACCACCTCAACATACACCTGGCGATTCTGCTGTCGACCTTTGAGGCTGTTGAAACGTGAGTCTGCGGCCATCTCCGTTAATGCCAGTGCTCGGCACAACCCGGCGAACTCATGATCTGACAATGTCATAATGGCGCCCCAACCATCGACCAATTCAACCACTGTGCCCGCGGCGCGAATAGGCGGGTGATGATCGATATCTTCACCGAGCAAGATATTATCGGCACCGGCATCAGGCCACAAAAATGCCACCGCGGTATCGAGCATCGACAGCTCAATATGTTGCCCGACGCCGGATTTTTCACGCGCATACAAGGCCGCTGTAATGGCTTGAAATCCTGTATAAGCTGTCAACTTGTCCATGAGTAGCTGATTCACCTGTTCCGGCCCCTCGCCCCGCTTCTGGCCCTGGACATCGGCGATACCCGAGTACATCTGGATAATGGGATCGTAAGCACGCTTGCCGGCTGTCGGACCAGATTGGCCGAAACCGCTAATGGATAGGAATATGATGCGAGGATTCGTCCCAGCTAGCGCAGCGTAACCCAGCCCCAGCCTGTCGATCACGCCCGGCCGGAAATTTTGGACCACGACGTCTACAGAGTCCGCCAGCTGTTGCACCAACTTGACACCCCGCTCGGACGACAGGTCAATGGCGATGGAGCGCTTACCTCGATTCAGCACATGAAATGAGCCAGAGTAGCCGTTGCGCTTGCTACCGACATTACGCTGAATATCGCCGGTCAACCGCTCAACCTTGATCACTTGCGCACCTTGGTCAGCCAGCATCGCACCGGTCAAAGGGCCTGAGACCACCGCAGACAAATCCAATACTTTAACACCCTCTAACGGCCCCATACGGCTCTCCTTCAATGTCGGTTTGCCAGCACGCTGTGCTGAAATCATTGTTCCTCGCCTGAGATAAGAACAACAACTCAGCGATATTACAACTGTCGCGATCTCTGTTATCCGAAGCAGAGCACCTTGAATCCAAATGCCAGAGATCTTTCAGGCAACAAAAATTACGCGACGCGCAGCACATCTATAACGTCCCAGGTCAGACCTATTCGCCACAGCAAGCCTGCACCAGGTTATTCAAGGCGCTTGTGCTAATGACAGGATCGAGTAAGGTCACTAACTAACAAGGCTGAAGTGGACACCTCGACACCCATCAGATTCAAACCCGAGGTCGCACAAAATTCTTCAGGACAGTGTCAGCTTGAATGCCATGTACTGCTGCCCGCCTTCACGGCAGACAGAGATTAGCCCAACGGAAGATGACCATGGAATTGGAACTCACCGCCGCACAACTCGCCGAACTGAACGCTGATCTGGCACAACTCAAGGCGCGCCTGACGGCACTGCTGACAGACACCGAACTGCAGGCAAAGCCGGTCAAGCTCAAGGACAACGCCAGCCGCTTAAGCCGAATGGATGAAATGCATAATCAGAGTATCTTGCGCGCTAACCGTAATCTCACCAGCAATCGCCTGACCCTGATCGACCGCGCGAAAGATCGACTGGATCAGGGCACCTATGGCCGGTGTAGCATTTGCGATGAAACTATCACGTTTCTGCGCTTGAAAGCTTATCCTGAAGCCAGCAAGTGTCTTAACTGCCAATCAGATAACGAGCACGGATAAGCCTGGCGCAACTTCAACTCGACGGCAACGCTAAGCACCAAAGCTAACCACTCAATCTAACCATTCAATCTAACCA
>JABBAY010000094.1 GCA_018607725.1 K189A clade bacterium | reverse complement strand
CTGATCCTCTATGCTGATCCTCTTTGCTGGTTCACTCCATTAATGGTTGATCAAACGTTAATGGTTGATCAAGCGTTGGCAGGTGTGTCGGGCCACAGAAGTCTGCGAATCCTTTGCCGAATAGCGACGACGCGTCAGGCGAAGTAGCCCGGTATTTTGGCTTCAATAAGCGTTTCGCTGAGGGTCCACAGTTGTTCTGCCAGATTGACATCAACAGCGTAGTGCATGACACCGCTAGGTGCGCCGGGTTGGCTCTTGTGAATGGTCGCAAGCCCGCAATCTTCAAGGTAGCACCCACCAAGGCCGTTCAAAGTAGGGCTGGTCGCTGCCCATATGGAAGTTGATGCGCCTTCGGCAACGGATTTAAAGCGTTCGTTGATGTTGCCTTCGGCGTCAACCCAGCCTCTTGCCGTGATTTCTGATTGAGTCATGTGTCTTTGTAGGTTCGTCATAATCCCGCCGGGATGCACAGCAAATGCTTCGATGCCGTCGGCCTGATAACGTTGTTGCATAGCGACGGCCATTAAGCTGTTCGCTGTTTTGGCTTGACCATAACTAAGCCAAGGATCATAGGTGCGCTGCTCGAACTGAATGTCTTCGAACACCACGGGACTGAGCAAGTGCCCAGTGGAACTCAAGCACACCACACGTGCGCCGTCTGCATTGTTGAGCTGTGGCAATAACAGGCGTGTGAGAGCGTAATGACCCAGGTGATTTGTGCCGAACTGCATTTCAAATCCGTCGCTGGTTAAGTCATGCGGGCAGGCCATAACAGCCGCGTTATTCACTAGGATATGCAAGGCCGGTTGGCTAGCGCTGTAAGCCTGTGCAAATTTTTTGATACTGGCGAGACTGCCCAGATCGAGCGCCAGGGCAGCGGCACCGATCTTCGCGGCAGTCTCTTGGGCGCGATCCAGATCTCTGCACGCGATAGTGACTGCAGCGCCAGCTTCGATGAGCGCTTTTGCGGTTTCACTGCCAATGCCTGAGTAGCCCCCCGTGACTATGGCGGATTTGCCGCGCAGATCTATCCCCTTGATGGCCTCCAGGGCCGTGGTGCGATAACCAAAATGTTGTGTCATGGAGACTAGCCTCTCTGAGATTCGCCGCAGGATGGCGGCGACTCGATAAATTTATTCAGCCGCAGGATCGACGGTAGCTGAGCCGACGACCTGGGCAGTGTGGCAGTTTTATTTGAGGTGAACATTAGCTTTCGAGTGGCACAAATACAGCTGACCTGACAATACATCTAATCCGCTGCGTAGGGCAGGTCTCGTTATTGTGTGCTTGATTTTCGCCAAGATATTCCTCAATTTGTTGATTCTAGTTATAACGTTTAAGAACGTCGCCGCCGAACCCTTCACATCTCCTGCTGTTGGGCCTGAAAGATCGTGCCCACCTTCGTCGGCGGTACTTGGCAGGGACGTGGATCATGGCGGGCCCACTTGGCGGCCTTACCCCGTATCAACATTTCCCCATGGGGTTGCTTGCGTACCAGGTCGGTATAGGCGAAGGCATCAGCTGCGGCGTAGGTTTGCAGTAACAACGGTCGTTTTTTATCCGACAGGTTTGGCAAGGAACCATGAACCGTTCGACAATTATGAATCGTAACGGTGCCCGCGCGGCCCACGGGAAACACCGCATTTTCGGCGTGTAGGCTGGGGATATCAGCATCTTTAATATGCCCGGTCCAGCGCTCGCCGTCATACTGGTCATACAGATCTGATAGATGGCTGCGGGGAACAAAACCCATTTCGCCCTGACCGTGGATAACATCCTCAAGATACACGCCGATAGTAAGCAAGTCGTAGTTGGTATGGGGCCAGAACTGGATATCCTGATGCCACTTGACGGCTTCGCCACCGTGGGCCCATTTGAAGTTCAGCTTACCATGATGGAACTTGATATCAGGCCCGAGCAGCGCCTCGGCTAGATCGACAATTTCTGATTGAGACGCGAACTCCCAGAAGGTGGAATGCTGGTCTACAGGGCTGTTGAGGCGTCGCAGGCGAGGTTCGCTGCTCGAGTGATTTGGCTCTACATCAAATTGTCGATTCGAGGCAGTCACTGATCGGCTTTGATCGATGAATTCGGCGGTGACCTGATTGAGTTGCTTCAGCCAATGATCGGTAACAAAGTCTTCTAGGACCACATAGCCTTCTTCCAGATAATGCTGTTTCTGTTCGGTAGTCAGCAAAACAATCCCTCCACTCAATGAACCCTCGGCAACTTTAGCAGTTCGTTAGCGCCGACTCTAGCGAGTGAAGGGCTAGTCGCCGGCGTGCAGCAAGCTAATTGGAATGCTTGTGTTTAAGCATGACCTATAAGATAGTCAGGTGTGCTCGCTGATTTGGATAAGCCTCATGCCTAAGCCGTCATTCTTTGCTTACTTACGTCATCGCGAAATTGATTTCGTCCCCACCGGTAGATTACGTTGGTGGCTGCTGGGTTTGATCGTCTTGGGCTGGGCGGTGGAGCAGTACGAGGCCCTGAAAAATGGCCCGGTGTTGGTGTATATTCTTGCCGACTTCGACAAGTCGCTGGTGGAATGGGGCCAGGTGGCCGCTGTGGCCGGGTTGGTATATAGCGCCGGGGCCATAATTTTAAGCCGAGTGGCCGATCGGTTTGGCCGTCGGCCCCTTATGATCTGGCCCGTATTTGCCTATGCGGTGATCTCCGTGCTCGGCGCCTTGTCGCCCAACTTTTGGACCCTGGCATTTCTCTTTACCGCCGGCAGTTTTCTAATGGCAGGTATGAACCCCGCGGTACACGCGGCGTCTCGTGACCTGACACCACGGATGGGCCGCGCCATGGTGTACGCCTGGGTATCCCTGGCGTTTACCATCGGCGCCTTGATGTCGACGGCGGTCGCCGCTCAAACCCTGCCCATCTGGCCGGGCTGGCGCTCTCAGTATTGGATCGCGGCAGCCTTGGCAGGTATCACGGCTTTGTTGATTTATATATTTTATCGCGACCTGAGCTTACGAGTTCGTGGTCAAATCCTGCAGTCCCAACTAGAAACGCCCGAATTAGAGTTAACGAGTCCCACGCCCGAGGCGATCAATGCTTATGCTGATGGGCGGCTAGTGTATCGCAGCATCCGCTTGTGGCTCTTGTCGCTGGTGATTGTCTTCTGGGCTCTCACCTACGTTACCGTGTCGGGTTATGTTCCGACTTATCTGGTTCAGCACCATCGACTTGATCCGGCTCATGCCGCTGCGGTGACGTCTTACTTTTGGATCGTTTTCACCGCTAGTGTGTTTATTTCAGGCTGGTTGTCTGACAAGTTTCTGGTGCGTAAGACCGTGACTGCCTTTGGTGGCGTCACAACGGGTCTGTGTTTCTTTGTGGGCGCCAACCTTGCGGTCGATGTCTCAGACACTATCTTGATTCTGGTCTGGTCCATGACCGGATTTTTTGCCGGCTTCATCTACCCTTCATGGTGCGCCATCTATTCCGAAACGGCCGAGAGCATCAGTCCTCATGGCGTTGGCCGAGCCTTTGGGATTACCGCAACCCTGTCGCCCATCGCTGGTTTGTTTCTGAATCTGGGCTTACCTCAAGTGGTGAATCACTGGGGCTGGTCAACTTGGATGATGATTGCGGGAGGCTGCTGTTTTTGCGTAGCGGCATTAGTCGGAGTCGGCAAGGGCCCTTGGTGGGTGACCCGAGAGCCCCGCAACGATGAGTCTGAACTGGTGCCTTGATGGGCGAGTAACGCGTCGAGGTTAGCGGGCTAACAGCGCCGCGACTTGGTGGAGCCCATCGTAAGGTAAAAAGTCCGCACACTGGTTTTCGATCGCGATCAAAGACAATCTGTCAGCCAATTCATTGCCTTCAACCCCGGCGTGCGCCTTGATGTGGTCGATGCCGACTTTGCCATCCAAGGCTAAGTAGTCATCGTGCATCTGCATGATCAGTTCGCGATTCGCCAGCTCTCCGACCTTCTTTTGCCAGCCTCTGGCTTTCCAGCCGAGGGCCCAGGTCGTCATGGCGTTGATGCTGTACATAGAGTCGCACAAAATCTGCACGGTACAGCCGGCCTTTAACCGGCTATGGGCGATCAGCATCGCCTGATGTAAAGCATTCAGCTCGGCGGTGTTATTGGTCCCTGCGGATTGATACAAGCCATAGTGCATCTCAACCAATGTCGTCTTTTGATAGACAACAAGGCCGGAACCGGAAGGTCCTGGGTTGGGATCACAGCCACCATCGCAGTAAATCGTAACATCCACATCGGGATTGATCACTCGGCCAGGGTTTAAGGGTTGGGTGCGGGTTGTGTTCGAGCGCTTCGGTTGTTGTGCAGGACCGGCACTAAACGCGGCCACAGCTACCTCATGACTGTCAAAGCTCTTGAATTTTGCACCTGGGTGACCACTGACCAGTGGTTGGGCGATGCTCCAATCGGTAAAGATGCCGGTCTCGCGGCCCTCCCAAACGACATAAAACTTGGGTTTCTTTGCGGCCATTAGGATGGTTCTCGGCGTTTGTCATTGGTTTTGCGATCACTCGCCAGCAGAAAGCCGGATGGCGAGTGACGCGGGCTGAGAAGCCCAGGTTTAACCTGAACTAAACCAGTTCGGCCACAAACACGGGGATCTTGCGTGTGGTTTTGGCTTCATAGTCAATGTAAGGAGGGAAAGCAGCAACGCTTGCGGCCCATAACTTTTGGCGTTCAGCCTCGTCGGTTACTTCTCGCACTCGCATATTGAAGACTTCAGTTTCATCACGAATCTGGACCTCCGGATTGGCGCGCAAGTTATAGACCCAAACGGGATTTTTTGGCTGGCCACCCATGGAGCCAACCAGAACGTAGCTGTCGTCAACCTTGACTCGCATCAACGGAATCTTGCGTATAGCCCCGGACTGATTACCCAGATGCGTGACAATGATACAGGGCATGCCTGTTTCCATTAGCGTGGTGCCCTGTGTTCCGCCACTGGCTTCATACAGTTCAACTTGCTTGCGAACCCACTCGATAGTAGGGGGGATGTATTCGGTCATAGTCGATTTCCTTGCGATATAACAATGAAGATAGCGGACGATGGCGCTGATAGATGGCAGTATCTGTCATTTTAAGGGCGCTGACTACTGCTCTGATTCGCGAGCGGAGGTCTTTTGCAACAAGCAAATATTCTCGGTCTTGGATGAGCCTTTCTCCAATGGCCAGGGCCATGGATTCAAACCCCTCGGCATAAGCCGGGTTGAAGCCTAGGGAGCAGCGGTTTTCGAGCGCCGGGTAGTCCTTAGTGAATCTCGATTCTAACCCGGCGGTACACGCATAATCTGCGGCAATTAGTATGTCGTTGAAGGCTCTATGGTTTTTGTCGTGGGTGGCTTCCTGGTGCACATAGAAGTTTAGTTCGGTTGGGTGCCAGGTCAGTGATCCTGTACCAGACAGCGCGCATGGTGCGGATCGGATAGGGTTCCAGAAATGGCATGGCAAGAGATGCGGCGTTCACGACATGAGAAGGCCTTATTCCACTGGTTAGGTGTGCGGGCGAAGCAAAAGGGCACCTGTCTGACGGTCATTCTGCCATTGAATGCCGTTGTCGCACTCAGCGGGTCGCTCGTGCGTGGTTTGGCCAGTCACTAGTCCCTACCCAAAGTAGGCCCTAGAGAGGACTTGCTGTCGTCGTCTCGTCGGCCATTGACCTGCATCAATGCTGTGCATGGCGAGTTGGATGATAGTCACAAGCTACATTGATGCACCTAACCAGGTAGCCTTATGCCCAATATTTTAGTTGTGATCGACCCCGACGAATCCGAACATTCGGCATTGAACCGTATCAAAGAAATTCCACCCACCGCAGATGTCAATTATACGGTGGTACTTTACTTGAGCCCGGCGCCCGTGATGGCAAAGAAAGCCAACGCCAGTATGCTAGAGGCGCGCAAAGAGACCGAGGCGGCTTGGCTACATGACTTAGTTGCGCCATTAGTGGCTGTGGGTTATCGCATCACAGTCGAGGTGGTCTTGTTCAGGCGCTTGTACGAGGAAATTATCAAAAGTGCCGAAAAAATTGCAGCTCATATGATCTTTAAGCCATTACGGCAGCACGGCGTACTTAAACGCGTGTTCTACACATCGACAGATTGGAACCTGATTCGGCTTTGCCCGACGCCACTGTTATTGGTAAGCGATCAAGGACGAATTCATGGTAAGCCCATTGTCGCGGCAATCGATATCAGTGATCGGGATGAGGCCCACCGCCAATTGAATGCCGACGTGATGGCGCAGGCTCAAATACTGGCGCGGATTCTTGAGTCACAAATTCATCTGGTCTATGCGTTTCGACCGGCGGTGGTAACCACTGTGGCTGCTGACCCGCTAGCGTACCAGATCACCAGAGATCATTATGACAACGAACATAGCCTGCTGGTGGCCCTTGCTGAACAATACGGTATTGGCATCGACAACGTCAGTATGCGTGATGGCGCCGCCGATGAGGTGTTGGCGCGCGGTGCTAAGGAATTGCACGCGGGCGTGATCGTCCTGGGTACCGTGGCACGATCAGGCGCATCTGGGTTGTTTGTCGGTAATACCGCTGAGGCCGTGCTAGAAATGACTGAAACCGATGTTCTGGTGGTGAAGGGGGCCGGTTTTCAAACACCGGTCTGAGCCCTCGATCCGCGCTCGGCGCGAGGGCTGAAATTGGGGCTTTGTCTTGCCTTGCAGCAACTGTTATCTTCTAGTGACACGGGGGGCGCCGAGTTGACAACGCCTCTCGGACTTGTTGTCCGCAAACCTGCGAGCATTCGTTTTTGATCGCTAAGGCGCCAAACACGAATCTAGTTGGAGTGCGTGCCGAGAAAATAACATTAGCTACAGGGGCACGATCATCAGCGCACTTAGTCCAAAAATTCTCATGGCTTACTCCGGTGTCACCCTGCCCATGGCGGCGATGGGTATGCCCATTGCGGTTTATCTGCCACGTTTCTATTCCGAGGGCATGGGTTTATCCCTAGTCACCGTTGGGCTCGTGTTTACCCTGGCTAGGGTCTGGGATGTGATCACCGACCCTATCATGGGCATGGTGGTCGACCGTTATGATACGCGCTGGGGCCGCCGCAAGCATTGGATTGCCTTATCCATCCCAATTCTGCTGCTCGCGGTGTACATGGTGTTTATGCCGAACCGAGAACAGGTGACCGGGGGCTATCTGTTATTCTGGTTGATTGTGCTTTACGTGGGCTACACCATGCTCGCCATCGCTCACCAATCCTGGGGGGCAGAGTTATCCCATACCTATGATGAACGCTCGCGGCTATTCGGCTGGCGAGAAATATTTGTGATTGCTGGTATGACCATCGTTCTCGCCTTGCCGGCAGGGCTCGAGCTGACCGGGTTCAATGACCAGGCCTCGAAGGTGGCGAGTATGGGTTGGTTCTGCCTGATTCTGTTTCCGGTGCTAGTCCTACCGACACTGATGATGGTGCCTGATAGCCATACCAGTAAGCAGTCTCACGTTCCCTGGGCCGAGGCGATGCGCATATTGATCAGTAACAGACTGATGTGGCGTCTGTTGCTCGCTGACCTTGCTTCGGGTTTCGGTACCGCCGTGTCAGGTGCGCTGTATATTTTTGTCGCCAGCGCTTACTTCAAATTACCTGAACAGGCCAGCATCGCTTTGTTGTTCTATTTTCTGACCAGTTTTCTGGCGATGCCCATGTGGCTTAATCTGGCATATCGCGTCGGTAAAGACACAGCGCTGAAGATCGCCTTGGTGTATGCCGTGGTGATTAATATTGGCTTATTGCTGGTGGCCGAAGAGGGCAATGTAGCTATTCTATGGGGCTTTACCATCGCCTTTGGTGTGGCTTTTGGTGCCGCACCGACGCTACTGCGGTCGATGATGGCCGATCTAACCGATGAGGATACGCTGCGTACCGGTCAGCAGCGCGCCGGTCTGTTCTTTGCCTTGCTCACCACAACCAATAAGTTAGGCGCGGCACTCGCCGTCGGTGCCAGCTTTGCGATTTTGGAAATTGTCTTCGATTTTGTGCCCGGCGGAGACAATGCCCAATCCGCCCTAGACGGCTTGTTGGTGACCTATGCCTTAGGTACGGCGGGTGGCTTGTTCATCGCCTTTATCGCGCTGATCGGTTATCCCCTGAACAAGCAGGCGCACGACAAGATTCGCGCGCAATTAGATGCAGGCCAAGTTGGTGGGTAATGGTCGATGGCCAACCCACTGGCCTGTTGTGAATATATGCTTTGGCGTTCAATCGAAATTTATGTAAGGAGTTAACTTATGTCTGCTGTTATTTTTGAGCATCACAACCATATCGCGTCAATTACCATTAATCGCCCAGAAGCGCGTAATGCGATGAATCCCGAGGTCATGGTAGGACTCTTTGATGCCTTCAGCGAAGTGGAAAATAACCCGGACATCCGCGTTGCCGTCATCACTGGCAGCGGCGACAAGGCCTTCTGTGCCGGCGCCGATCTGGGCCAGTTGATTCCGCTGATGACCCATTCCCGCGCGCCAGCGAATGAATGGGATGAACGTTATTTGAATGACGTGTCAAAGCAGGGCGCCTACTTGATGAACAAAGACACAGTAAAACCGGTGATTGCTGCGATTAACGGGCACGCCATTGCTGGCGGCATGGAGTTGGTTCAGGGCACCGATCTTCGCGTAGCGGTACCCCAAGCTAAATTCGGCCTGCAAGAAGTTAAGTGGGCGATCTTCCCCGCCGGTGGCTCAACGGTCAAACTGCCACGGCAGATACCCTATGCCAAGGCCATGGAGTTGATGCTAACCGGGGATCTTATTTCCGCTGAAGAAGCGCTCGCCTTGGGTTTTTTGAATTATGTGGTGGCGCCAGACCAGCTGATGGCCAAGTCGATGGAGTTGGCCGAAAAGCTTGCGGCCAATGGGCCCATCGCCGTGCAGGCGATTCGAAAGTCAGCGCGGACAGTTTGGGGCCATCCGGAAATTGAAGCGCTGAAGATGGAGAGCACCTTCTCTGGCCCTGTTTTTAAAACGGAAGATGCCGTCGAGGGGCCGAAGGCCTTTATGGAGAAGCGCACGCCAGTCTATAAAGGGCGTTGAAGGGTGCTTGAACTTTCTTCGAACTTTACTTGAACTGAGGACCTGAGGAACGGTGCTTGAACTGAGCTTGCCTGTCAATCGGCGAGGCAGCCACACTCGTTATGCAGGCTAAAAACGCAGGCCAACTATATAAACGAACAATATAAACGAACAATATAAAC
>JABBAY010000161.1 GCA_018607725.1 K189A clade bacterium | reverse complement strand
GCAAATATACGGCAAATATACGGCAAATATACGGCAAAGAGGCAAGGGGCAACGGCGAGCCCCTGCGGACCATCAATAGATGGCAAGCATATAGCCCATATAGGCCGCTAACAGGACAACACCCCAGACTTTACCAATGGTGGCCTTAAACAGCACAAACAGCAGCAACAGCACAGAACTCAAGAGCATGATCCAGACATCGAATGTCAAGAATGCCACGTCTACAGGGATATCCGTCAACATGGCCGTGATGCCGAATATCGCCAGAATGTTAAAGACATTACTGCCTACAACATTACCGATGGCCACATCGGAGCTCTTATGTAAGGCCGCGATGACCGTCGTACTCAGCTCCGGCAGCGAGGTGCCGAGGGCAATCAGACTCAGGCCTATGACCGCTTCAGAGACGCCCCAACCCGCCGCAAGCCCTGTTGCCCCTTCGACAACCAGGTCAGCACCCAGTGGCAAGGCAATAACGCCAAGAAGAATAAAGGCGGCGATCCATATGTTTTTACCCGGCAGCCCCAAAACCCGTTCTAATTCTTCTTCTGCACTATCCAGCGCGGGGACCAAGTCGGAGCCGCGAGTGGCCAGATACAGGAACCCACAGAGCAGTACAATCAGCAAAATGCCTTCTCGAAAAGTCACCAGCTCAAGGAAACACAAGACAATAAATAGGATTGAGACGCCAACCATTAAACCGGTTTGCTTCGCCAGACCCGTCTGATCGCAGATGATCGGATGGATCAAAACCGGGACCCCCAGCACCAGCAGAACATTGGCGATATTGCTGCCGATGATATTACCCACGGCGATACCGGGAAAGCCCGACAAGGCCGAGACCGACGACACCATCAACTCAGGGGCTGACGTGCCCATTGCGACAACCGTGAGTCCGACAATCATCGGTGGAATTTTACTTTCGCGGGCGAGACCCAACGCGCCCCTGACCAGTAAGTCACCGCCCATCAACAGATAGACAAAACCCCCGAACAGTTTTAGCAGATCGATCGCCTCAGGCATGGGGATCGGATTTTGGCTGTTCACCCTCTGCCTGCAGATGTTCCAACAACTCGTTGATGGATTCTGCCAGATAGGCTATCTCGTCGTCCCCTGAGGAATCACAGCGCAACTGTGTTTCGCCTTCACGCACCCGCTCGACCAACACCGCTAGCGCGTGAATCGGTCTGGCCAGGTACAGACCCAGCAGAGTCCCGCCGATAATCGCAAAGCCAGACAAGGCGAGAGCGATATCAATCATCGCCTCACGCAAACCGTCCGCCCTTTGCGCCTCTTCGGCTGCATCCACCTTAACGATTAAACCCCACTGCAGGTCTTCGAGATAACGGGTCGCTGCCCAGACATCAATTTCGCGGTAGTCTTTGACACGCTCATTGAACACCACATCTTCTCCCGCCAACACCCGGCGCATTGGCAGTGCAGCCTGATCATTCAGGTAACGTCGACCGGCTCCTGAGTCATCATGGCGCAGCGGATTCAAGACCATCACCGAATCGCCCTCCTGCTTTACCACCATAGACTCGCCACTCTCACCCAGCCCTGTGTAGTTACCAGTAATAGAGAACAAATCCAGACCATCAAACACCACTTCGATCTGACCGATGCCGACACCCTTGATACTCAGCAAGCTCGCATAGACAACTCGCAAACCACCGTTACTGCTGAGATAGGAGCCCTGATAGACAATTGCTTGGGTATCAGTGAGTAACTGAGGTGAGTGAAGGTTGCCACTCTGACCATAGCTGGCGATGACATTACCCTGTAAGTCTAAGATATTAATGCGATCCAGGTTGTCCGTAGCTGTCACCGCATTTTCAATGATTTCGTTGACCCGCGACAATGCCGACGGGTTCTGCTCAGTCAGGTATTGCTGCAGATTTTCCCGCAAATCAGTGCGACTACGGATCAATCGCAACTGATCCCGCCAGGCTTCCTGCACCTTGACGAGGTCTCGCTTCTTGCTTTCTGCCAGCGCATCCAGCTGCCGCACAGAAATCTCTTGCAGGAGCACCGCCGCCGTTTGATACGCAAAGGTACCCAGCAGGGCCATACTCAATAATGAGACAAAGACCAGAGCCAGCGCTAATTTTGTTCTAATATCCACGGATACCACTAAGTTTGAATTCCTAGGTATCTTTGCATTTTTACTCTGGCAGTTCCAGTTGCGATCCCAAGGATCGACAGGGTCGCAGCCTAGGTGAGGCCGGCACAAGGTGCTCTCAATGGGCTTTTGATCGCAGTTACTCGGCAAATTTGAGCGCGTCCGCGACTCGCCGTCAAACATTCCAACGGATCCAGTAATTTGCGACCTGGCAACGTCATCGCGGCGACCGAAACCGCGACACTGCTCATTGCCCACCTTAGGATTTTTCACTTCCCTGCAGGCAGGCAATACTAAGGTGATGCTCAGCTGTCTGGTGCTAGATCGTCGCTGGACACCTCAACCCGGCACAGCGGCTATCCCTGGCCCGTCATGACCTGCTAGTATCCTGCGACTCAAACTTAGTGTTAGCGATAATGACAACATCCAATCCACCTTCTACCGCAATCTATTACGGCTATTGGCTGATCGTAGCGGCGTTTATTGCTCAGTTCGTTGCCGCAGGCGTCCAGAATTACGTCATCGGGCCATTCATGATTCCCATGACCGAGAGTCTTGGCTGGACTCGCACTGAGTTCACATTACCGCGAAGCCTTGGCCAAATTATTATGGCCATGACCGGCTTTCTCATCGGCGGCTACGTCGACCGCTTCGGCGCCCGGCGTTTCATGTTAGCGGGCACATTGATTCTTGGCGCGGCGCTGTTTGCCATGGCCTACGTCAGTGCACTCTGGCACTGGGTGCTACTGAACGGCATCGCGCTCACCTTTGGCGCCGCCCTGATTGGCAATCTAGTGGTCAACGTGACCCTGGCCAAGTGGTTCGTCAATTTTCGCGGCCGGGCTATCGCTTTCGCGGCTATGGGGGTTTCCTTTGCCGGCATTTTATTAACGCCACTGGCAACCTGGCTAATCGATGATTTTGGCTGGCGTACCACCTGGAAAATTCTGGCACTGATCACCATCACGTTGGTCGGACCGGTGGCCATGATGATGCGCCGCACACCGGAAGACTATGACTTATTACCCGACGGCCATTCAGCCGCTGACGTCGCCTCCGGCAAAAATGCCAAAGCATTATCAGACTTTGACAACTCCATGACTCGGCGCCAGGCCATGTCGAGCTATTCTTTCTATTTCCTGGTCCTGGCCTTCGGCTTATTCGGCATTACCATACAGGTCATGCTGCTGCAGACAGTACCGTTGATGACCGATGCCGGGTACACACGATCAACAGCAGCATTGATGATTACGATCACCTCAATACCGGCATTGCTGTCCAAGCCATTCTGGGGTTGGCTGATTGACGGTCTTGACGCCCGTCCGCTGGCATCGATTAGTGCAGCCTTGACCGGCGTCTCTTTGTTTATCATTGTTTTCGCAGTTCAGGGACAGTCGTTAGCCTGGATTTATTTCGGGTTCGTGGTCCTGGGATTCGGCTGGGGCGGCATGATCCCTTTGCAGGAAGTGATCTGGGCAAATTTTTTTGGTCGCCGTTATTTGGGTTCAGTTCGCAGCGCCGCACTGCCCTTTTCGATTCTGCTGACGGCGGGAGCGCCACTGGCAACATCATATTATTTTGATATTATTGGTAACTATGACGGCGCCATCTTGATGGTGGGCTCTGCTAACCTGTTGTCAGGCGTCATGCTGGCGCTGCTGAGAAAGCCCGTTCCTTGAGCAATTCGCTTTAGCAATAAGCACGACAATAACGCCAGCAATTGTTACTCAACCGAGTTGAACCACCGCGATTCGATTGGCAGGCAGCGCCCCCTGGCCAATACGTTTCAGAGAACTAATGGCGACAATCATCACCAGCACACACCCCAGCAACCACAATCCAGAAAACAACGGGTGCGCGCTAAAGCTGCCCAGTTGGTAGACCGTGCTTGCGGTCACATAGGCAAGCCCCGTGCTCCAACAAAACACCAGCGCCATCCAACGCCAGCCCGCTTCTTTGGCGATAGCACCCAGAACCGCGACGCAAGGCGCGTACAATAAAATAAACACCAAATAAGAAAACGCCGCTAATTGGCTGCCAAACAAGCTCGCCATATTGGTCAGGGTACTGGTGTTAACACCCTGAACTTCAGCCATCTTCGCCTGGTCGCCCAGGTCGCCCATATCCAATCCCAGCGGATCACCCAGATGACCCAACAATTCGCTGATGTTGATCACGATAGACATGAATGCGGCCTGAACGGCCGCATTGATATCCGGCGGCGCATTCAAGTCGACTATTTCAGAGCCGCTATATAACGCATCCAGCGTCCCAACGACGGCCTCTTTCGCAAACAGACCAGTGAACAGACCAACGGTGGCGGGCCAATTATCCCGACTCAGACCAATGGGGACAAATAACGGGGTGATCGTCTTACCAACCACAGACAGGGCTGACTTATCAGTATTAGCATGACCAAAGCTGCCATCAGTGCCGAGGGAGTTGAGAAAACTCAATGCGATGACCACCAGTACGATGGTCTTGCCGGCGCGGAACACGAAAGCCCGCAAGCGGAACCAGGTGGTCAGCAAAATATTACGTACAACAGGCAGATGATAAGCAGGCATTTCCTGAAACGAAGGTGTCATCTCTGCAGCGAAGATTTGTTTGCGGAACACCCAACCCGTCAGCACCGCCATGCCAATACCCAGCAGGTACAACAAAAAGACGATGTTCTGGCCATTATTCGGAAAGAAGGCCGCAGCGAATAACGCATAAACCGTCAATCGCGCACCGCAAGACATAAAGGGCGCCATGGCGATCGTCAATAACCGATCACTGTCACGACCCAATGTGCGAGACGCCATCACCGAAGGGACATTACAGCCGAAGCCAACGATCAACGGCACAAACGCATTGCCGGGCAGGCCCAGCTTGCTCATCAGACGATCGACCACAAAGGCCGCCCGTGACATATAGCCAGAGTCTTCAAGCATCGACAGACACAGGAACAAAAATCCAATCACGGGAATGAAGGTAGCGACCAGCTGAATACCGCTGCCGAGCCCATCGGCGAGCAGAACCACCAACCATTCAGGAAAACCTGACCAGGTCAGCAGCCAACGGCTCGAATCCACAAACACCACCCCAAAAAGAATATCAAAGAAGTCGATAAACACGGCACCAAAACTGATGGCCACGGTAAACATCGCGTACATCATAAACAGGAAAAACGGGATACCCAGCCAGCGATTCAAGACCCATCGGTCGATCTGTTCCGTCAGCGAGTGCTCCACCGGCGTCATCAGCATCACCCCGTCTACCAGCCGCTTGGCCGTGTGGTAACGGCGAATCAGCTTATCACCCGTGGCTTCATCGGTATCGTGACTGACCTTTACCGAGCGCTCGGGCTCGAGTTTTTTACCCTCCACCAGGCATTCCTGCATATGAGCTTTTAAGCCGTCAACGCCAGTACCTCGAGACGCAACAATCGGCACGACTACCACGCCTAATTTTTTGGACAAGGCGGCAACATCAATCTCAACGCCATTCTGTTGCGCGACATCCACCATATTCAAGGCAACGACAACATTTTGGCTGGCCTCCAACACTTGTTGGGTCAGCACTAGATTGCGCTCCAGATTCGTCGCGTCGATGATATTAATCACTAGGTCATAATTCTCCTGACGGAGAAAATCCCTTGCGATTATTTCATCTAGACCCAGGTAATCCTGCTCTAGCGAGTAGATACCCGGGAGGTCGACAATCTCAACGGACTGGTCACCCAGCATCATTGTGCCGGACTTTTTCTCAACCGTGACGCCTGGCCAGTTTCCCACCTTCTGATGGGCACCGGTGAGGTTGTTAAACAGCGTGGTCTTGCCGCAATTAGGATTACCGATCAAGGCAATAGTGAAAAGACTCATTTAACAGCCTCAACTTCGATTAGTACCGCTTCTTGCTTACGAATACTCAGCAGTGTCGAGCCGATTCGTATCTGTATCGGGTCGCCCGCTGGCGCAAAGCGCAGCACCTCGACCTTAACGCCAGGATAGAGGCCTAGCGCATAAAGCCGACTTTGGATCTCTGCAACACCTGCGGCCGCCTCAAGCACTAGACATTGGCTCGCTTGTTTCATTTCTGCCAGGTTCATTGAACGGTTGTACATCCACTTCGCGTTAATGTGTATGAGAATTATTATCATTTGCAGATAGAATGCAAGTGATTGTTTTATTTAAGACTTATTCCGTCATTTACGACTCGGTCAGAACTCTTGTCGCCAGAGCGCTAGTCAGCGCTCTGACTAGAGTTCCGCACAGATATGGCCGCCATCAACCACCAGGGTCGAACCGGTCATATAACGCGAGGCATCAGATGCCAGCAACAGTATTGGGCCATCAAGATCCGTGAACTCGCCATAGCGACGCATAGGAATTCCTTTACGAAACGCATCGGAGCCCTCACCCTCAAGTAAGACGCGGCTAACGTCAGTAAGGATATAGCCGGGTGCCAGAGCATTCACTCGAATGCCATATTTAGCCGCTTCCAGCGCCATGACCTCCGTGACCTTGATCAGGGCTGCTTTGGACACCGCATAGGGAAATTGCCCCTTGATGGTTCGAAATGCCGTAATGGACGCAATATTCACGATATTTCCCTCGGACTGCTGATTCGCCACCACATGCTCAGTGTAGTATTTCGAGAGTCGCCAGGCCGCCTTGAGATTCGTATCCATCACAAAGTCCCAGTCATCTTCATCAATCATGGCATAAGTTTTGGCACCAGATTCGACGCCGGCGTTATTGATGAGCACATCAATGGGACCAAAGGCCACTGCGGCATTGTCCAAAAAGGCTCGAGCACTGGCTGGATCGCGAACATCCAGCGCCAGCCCCAGCGCCTCACCGCCCGCCGCATTGAGGCGGTTTACCAACGCGTCAAGTTTATCGACCCGCCGCGCACCCAGGACGACCTTGCCACCGGCGGCGGCAATCAATTCGGCAAAATGCGCCCCAAAACCGGAGGAAGCACCAGTAATGACCACATGTTTACCCTGCATCGAGAACGTTTTATCTGACACATTACATCCTTATTGATATTTCTTTCACTCATGGGATCACAAGCCCATGTGCGATTGCAACTACCATGATTGGGCTCCGGTTTGTTTGGTACCCACCACCTCGATACCAGGGCACACGGGGCCCATTGAGTCGACTGCAGGATACTTTGATCTTTAACAACTACATCAAGGCCTGACGATGCTTTATGATCTACGAGTCCGTTACTCACCCATTGGCCACCCATGCCCCATCTTAAGTCCACGGACCTCGAGCAATCCCGACACCGGGATCTGGCGCGTATGAAACGCCTGGCAACCGGGCTCTTGCTCGCGGTCACTGCCATTTATATCGTCGCGCGCCTGTTCCACGACTTCGCACCCTGGGTCGGTTACGTGGAAGCCACCGCGGAAGCTGCCATGGTCGGCGCCCTTGCTGACTGGTTCGCCGTCACCGCCCTGTTTCGGCACCCCCTGGGTCTGAAGATCCCGCACACGGCGATCATACCCAACCGTAAAAGTCAGATCGCCGAGCAATTCGGACGCTTCGTGCAGGAGAACTTTCTCTCGGAGCAGGTGATTTCTGACAAGATTCGAGCCATGAACCTGAGCCGGCAAGTCGCCTTGTGGATCGTTGCACCGAAAAATGCCGAGGCAGTGGCCGAACAACTCACCGCTGGACTGGCCGGGGCGGTTCGGGTGATGAACGACGCTGATATCCAACGGATGATCGAACAGAAGGTCGCTGACAAAATCCGAGAGACCTCGTTCGCACCACTCATTGGTGAATTGCTGACATTCTTAACTTCTGGCAGACGTCAACAGGAGGCCATGGATGCAGCGGTTCGAATCGCCTTGAATCTGTTAGAAGACAGTGACGAGCAACTGCGCGAAAAAGTCGGCACAGAAACACCCTGGTGGTTTCCCTCGAGTCTTGACAAGGCTGTGTATAAAAAACTGGTCCGCAGCCTGAGCAAAACGCTGTATGAAATGCAGATGGATATTTTTCATCCTATGCGCATCAAGCTGGTCAAGATGACAGATCAGTTTATGGAAGACCTGAAGCACTCACAGGACATTCGCAACAAGGAAGTGTCGATCAAAGAGGATCTACTCAACCAGCCAGCATTACGGGATTTTACCGGCACACTCTGGCAGGACATCAAACAAGCTTTATTACATCAAGGCGAACACCCCAACGCCGAGCTCAAACAGACGATTCAGAAGTCGGTGATAAAGTTTGGTGAGTCTATTCTCGAGGACCCCGCCCTGGCCGCCAAGATCGACGGGTGGGCGGACACCAGTGCCCGCCACCTCATTCGAACCTATGGCCATGAAGTGGCTGACCTGATTTCCGGCACTATCGACAACTGGGATGCCACAGCCACTGCCGAACGGATTGAACTGCAGATCGGCCGCGACCTCCAATTTATTCGCATCAATGGCACCGTTGTCGGCGGTCTAGCCGGCCTGACCATTCACCTTATTGCCGAACTCAGCAGCCTGGCCGACATTAGCTTGACTGACCTGTGGCCACTTTAAAACCTGAGTAGCGGGGCTGGTCAATGGCTATCTGATTCGCCACCGCGTGACGCAGATAATCATGCAATCGTTCATCATCAAGGTCCTGAGTACCATCCCGTAAATCCCGAGTAAGACGCCAGCGCAGCGCCTCCAGATCATCGACATCAGACACCGCCGAACCATACAAAAGCCTTAACTTCTCCAACTCCAGCGCCCGTGCTGGACCACCCAGTTGACTTTCACGCAGCACTATATCCAATGCATTACCCGCTACCCGAGCGAGAAAATTAACCCGACCTGTGGTGGCATCCATCACATCGGCACGCAAAAAGTCTCGCACCGCTGTCAGTAATTCGTCAGCCCTAGGCATATCCAGCGTTTGCGCTGCCGGCTCAGGTTGTACCGGCGTCACGATCCCCGGGATCACCAGATTGACACAATCGATCTGACACTCTGACGAACGTCGACCAATGCTCGGTCGCTCCACGGTCTTATCGGGCCCGGTACGGTAATGTTCAGCCATGCCCAAACAACCGACAGCCCACCAAAAAGACCCAAAGACTTCCCAAAACTTCACCTGTTCAATGTTAACCGGCTGACCCGAGACTTCCTCATAACCACGAAACAGATCTGCATACTCGCCA
>JABBAY010000166.1 GCA_018607725.1 K189A clade bacterium | reverse complement strand
ACCCATTTCAATGCCCAACTAACAAGCCCATCCAACCATCTCCATTCCTTGCGGCGCTGACAAGAACTATGTGTAAGTTCGCCGGCGTTTTGAAGCGCGGCAGCTAGCCAATGCGCTGGCCGATCGTTTGAGCAGCGTTCGAATCACCAGATGTCGGCGAACATCAACGATATCGTTTTTTAGACCATGGCGGTCGCATCTTACCCGCGCTACTATGTGGCCGTGATGGGCATTTCAGCAGTGTGGGTAATATTCGAGTGGGCGTAATGGAGCAAGTGAGTGATGGCAGAGTCTGACGGTAGCGTTCAGCTGGCTCATGGGCAGTCGGCCTCATCAATTCTCTTTGAGGTATTGGCAGCCACAGTGGCGCGCTTTCCCAACGCGCTTCAAGATGCGCGTCTGCCGGTAAAGCAGCAACAGTTCCGCACCGACTATCCGCGCTGCCTGCCGGAGTTTGAGGCCGTGCGGCTGGCCAGTCCTGAGCGCCTGGAAATTGCCAGCTACCTCGTCGAGTTGGCGCGGGCGCGGGTGGTATGGCGTGTTGATAACCAGGACCAGCCCCTTAAACAACTGTTCGAGACGCCTGGCGACCCACTTGCCCTGCAGGCGGTTCACGCCACACCCCATACCGGCTGGTCTCCGAGCCTGATCTACCGCGGCAAACGTTGGCCTGTCGAGGCATTGGCCGACTATGCCGATCACCTGGTGTCTCGCAACATGATTACGCCCGCGGCAGGGAGCGCCCTGAGCTGGCTGCACCATAATGCTTTGACTCATGGCGCTCTGCGTCTCGATGACCGCAAGATCGTGGTGATGGGCGCTAATGCTGAAATGGCGCCCACACGGTCGTGGCTTGAAGCTGGTGCGAGCGTGTTATGGCTGGATGTCGCCGCGCCACCGCCGGAATGGACAGACCCCAAAAATCCTATCGGCAACCTGCACTGGTGTGCGGCAGGTGCGGACCTCCTGCGGCAGCCCAAGGAGATTTTCAACACGATACGCGCCTTTGCCGGTGGGGATCCTGTGGATCTGGCCCTGTATGCCTATGCGCCAGGACAGGCTCGAGAAATGCGCCTAACGGCCAGCATGAGTGAGATCGTCAACGCCCTACCGCAGGCGCTAATCAATAGCATCACCATGCTTGTCTCGCCGACAACCCCGACACAGCTCGGCACCCAAGACCTTGAGCTGATGCAGGCACGCCGCGCCAAACGTCCAGGATGGGAAGCAGCGCTAGATCAACTAGGTCTGTTAGGCGGCTGGGGCAGCGAACAATACCAGAGCGCTGCCACTACCCGCACGGTGGTCGACATTCAGGGCGCGAGCTACCAGGCCGCCCAGTATCTCGGCAAAATATTAACGGCCGAATGCTGGGCGAACCTGGGCCAACCCGAGTCAGACAAACCCATGCCGCTGCGTGTGTCGGCGAATACTGCAGCTATCACCCGTACCCGATCCCTCGATCACCCCGTGTTTGCTGCTGCCTTCGGCGGTGCCGCCGCATTAGGCGTCGAAACCTTCACGCCCCGGCAATCGCGACAGGTAAACGGTCTGCTGGCGGTCCATGACTGGCTGCATCCAGCGATGCCTGTACCCGGGCAAATCAGAGTGCACGGTGGCATTCACACCTTGCCGTACCCCTTGTCGTCAGCCCTTAAGGTAGCGGCTGCCATTGGTTTTGCGCGCTCGCCTCGACTGCTGCTGCGTCTAATGTCAGGATCAGCATAACCTGTAGCAGGTACCCCGCACTTTACCCCGACCCCATTTCTTTATTTTGTAAATTTTACCCCGACCCCATTTCTTCATACCTCCACAGCCAGGGGAATCAATTCTCCCCGGAACCGTTTCAATAGTATTTCTTTGCGAATGTTTACCGCCAGGAGGTTGTTCGACTTCACATAACCATAGCCGCGGACAAGCATGGGTAGTTCTGCGATTTCTAGGGCGGTGCGGTAGTTATCCGGCGTCAGTGCATCGCGCAAACCTGCGAATATCTGGCGGAACTCGGCAAGCGTTTGGCGTTCCAGCACGCGATCCCTGGTGTACCCCAACAAATCAAATGGTGTCCCGCGCAGGAATTTAAAGGGCGCAAGTAACTTGAACAGCCCCAGAACCAACCCGGGAAATTTTCGTTTTCGTGGTTTACCGGTAGCTCTGTCTCGCTTGCTTAGCAAAGGCGGCGCGAGGTGAAAATTGAATTTGTAATCGCCTTCAAATAGGTTGCCAATATACTCGGCAAATTGACCATTAGTGTACAGACGGGCTACTTCATATTCGTCTTTGTATGCCATTAATTTATAAAGTGATCTGGCTATGACACGGGTTAACGCGAAGTCCCTCGCCGAGTCATCAACAGCCCGAACACTCTCAATAAAAGCCACATACTCAGCGGCATAGTCACTGGACTGGTAGTCGGTCAGGCGCGCCGCCCGGTCTGCAATGATCTCGTCAACATCCGTCAGTGGTTTAAACGCCTGACGTAGCCCTGCCGCCTGCTCTACACCGTGCAGGTCGAGGGCGGCCCGCCGCCCCCACTCCAGTGCCTCGAGATTGAAATCAATCGAGACGCCATTCAGTCGAATCGCTTCTTCAAGGGCACCTCGCGACACTGGGATAAGGCCGTTTTGCAGTGCATAACCGAGCAGGAACATGTTACTGGCGATCGAGTCGCCCAGAAGTCTTGTGGCCAGGTCCGTCGCTTCAAGAAAACAGGTCTTGGTCAAGCCCACTTCGGTTTCGATAAGAGCTTTCATGGCGGCCTTCGGGATCTGCGCATCGGGGTCAGAAATGAACTCAGCCGTTGCCGCAGAAAAATCGTTAACCACCGCGTGTGAACGCTCGACATCCACTTTCGCAATCGCTTCATCGCCTGCTGTCACGACCAGGTCACAACCCAATAGTAAGTCTGCATCTCCGGCAGGAATTCTCACTGCATTGATCGATTGTTGATCAATGCCAACCCGAACGTGACTGACAACGGCACCAAACTTCTGGGCGAGTCCGGTCTGGTTCATCGTGGCGCAACCTTTACCTTCGATATGCGCGGCCATAGCAACCACCGCAGCGATGGTCAGCACGCCTGTACCACCAACACCAGTGACTACAATGTTCCATGGTCGCACCTGCATAGGCGCAATGACCGGCTCTGGTAATGTTGGCCAGCTAATTGATTGGTCAGCCTTATTCTTTTTCAACTGTCCGCCAGTGACTGTGACAAAGCTCGGGCAGAATCCTTTCAGACAGCTGTAATCCTTGTTGCAGGCGCTCTGATCAATCTTGCGCTTGCGGCCAAGTTCAGTTTCATGGGGAATCACAGAGAGGCAGTTAGACTCAACGCCGCAATCACCACAACCTTCACAGACCTCCGGGTTCACCACGACACGAACCGGCGGATCCTCAAGCTCCCCTTTTTTCCTGCGCCGTCTTTTTTCAGCCGCACAGATTTGTTCATAGATAAGAACGGTAGTGCCTTCGATGTCTCGCAACTCTTCTTCGACGGCAATCAGATCGTCACGATGATCAATGCTCAGGCCCTTGAACCGGGTCACGCCACCATGTTTTTTTGGATCATCGCTCACAAGCGCGACCCTGGTGATGCCTTCACCTCTCAATTGCAGAATCATCTGATCGACAGACAAGGTGCCGTCAACGGGTTGGCCACCGGTCATGGCAACGGCATCGTTATACAAAATCTTATAAGTGATATTAACTCCGGAGGCTATCGCCTGGCGGATCGCCAGCAGGCCGGAATGAAAATAAGTGCCATCCCCCAGATTCTGGAATACATGTTTCGTTTCAGTGAAGTGCGCCTGGCCAACCCAGGTAACACCTTCGCCGCCCATCTGGGTAAAGGTCTCAGCACGTCGATCACCGACTTCCCAGGTAGCCATATAGTGACAACCAATACCACCGAGGGCCCTGCTTCCCTCCGGCACCCGGGTGGAGGTGCTATGGGGGCAGCCCGAACAGTAATGTGGAGTACGCTGCAACCGCTCCCGTTCAGATGCGAGAACAGTTTCCTTGCGTTCATAAAATTTCAGGCGCGCTTCAATGTTTTCATCTTTATAGAACCGGGATATTCGGCTCGAGATGGCCCGCGCAACCATGGCAGGTGTTAGCTCCGATAGATTGGGAAGCAGATCACGGCCTTCATGGTCAAACTCGCCAAAGACGCCGGGTCTTCTATCCGTTGGCCAGTTGTAAAGCTGCCCGGTGATCTGATCCTCAATAATCGATCGCTTCTCTTCCACGACCAAAATCTCTTCAAGCCCCTCTGCAAATTCGTGAGTAGAAAACGGATCGAGTGGCCAGCTCATACCCACCTTTAGCACTCTAAGACCTATTGCGCCGGCCTTACGCTCATCGATCCCCAGATCTTCCAGCGCCTGCATCACATCAAGGTAAGCCTTGCCCGTAGTGATAATGCCAAGCCGAGGTTTGCTGCTATCGAGAACAATCTTATTGAGCTTATTGACCCGGGCAAACTCACGCGCTGCGTATATCTTGTATTTGTTAAGTCGCAGCTCCTGTTCCAGCGCACTATCCGGCCATCGAGCATGCACACCATCAGCGGGCAACACGAACTTGTCAGGGATTTTGATGTTCACCCGGTCGGGGTTAATCTCGGCGGAGATCGCTGAGTCCATGTTCTCGGTGATGGCTTTCAGCGCAACCCAGGCGCCGCAGTAACGGGACAGTTCCCAGCCAAACACACCAAGGTCCAGTACTTCCTGTACGTTCGCAGGATTCAAGACAGGGATGGAAGCACCGATAAACATATGTTCCGACTGATGCGGCAGAGTTGAAGACTTTGCCGCATGGTCGTCACCGGCTACCGCCAGGACACCACCATATTTAGACGTACCAAACGCGTTGGCATGCTTGATGACGTCCATACTACGGTCAACGCCGGGGCCTTTGCCGTACCACATACCGAACACACCATCATATTTAGCGCCCTCAAATAGATTAACCTGCTGGCTACCCCAGACAGCGGTGGCAGCAAGGTCTTCATTCACACCGGGCTGGAAGTAGATATTGTGTTTATCGAGGAATGACTGCGCACGCCACATCGCTTGGTCGACACCGCCCAGGGGTGAGCCACGATAGCCAGAGATAAACCCGGCGGTACGAAGACCCCGGTCCAGATCTCTCTGGTGCTGGAGGATAGGCAACCGGACCAGCGCCTCAATACCAGTCATGTAGGCACGCGTGGTATCCAGCGCATATTTATCATCAAGGGAAACGGATTTAGGCGTCAGGCTCATATCTCTTCCGGTTATTTTTTTCGATCGGGTCTAATATTTGGCTATGTTAGACCTGAAATTGCGGAATTCTTATGCTATGAAACCCATTTATTGCATTTTTTGGGTATATTTTAACCCTTATTTATCTGTATATTAACTATTACAGACCTAACAGGAACTTCAATTTTATGGCCGAGATTAATCGCACTGATATCCAGATCCTGGATTCACTCCAGCGTGACGCCAACCTCACCACCCAGCAAATTGCCGACAGGATCAATATCTCGCAATCTCCCTGCTGGCGCCGGATCAATAAACTGGAAGAACAGGGACTAATAGAAAAGAAGGTTGTGTTGCTCAATCGGGAAAAACTCGGCATGGAAGTTGTCGTATTCGCGACAGTAAATCTAACCACCCAGGGACGCGATAATCTTGAAGAGTTTGAAAGAGAGGTTGAGATACTCCCAGAAGTCATGGAGTGCTACACCATGGCAGGAACCTGGGACTATATGTTAAAAATCGTCGCGAAAGACATCCGCCATTATGAGATTTTTGTCAGGCAGAAGCTAACCAAACTCGACAATATTCGGGAAGTGCATTCACACATCGCTGTAACGGAAATTAAAAACACGACGGCCTTGCCACTCGACTCGCTACTCTAACGTCTATTGTAAGGCGCGGTATCGTTTCGATAGCAGCCAACCAGAGACCTCAGATTGCGCCTGCTCATCGACTGTGCGCGAGATTTTGTCGACCATCATTTTGCATGAGGCTTCAGGAAAAGGTCGTGAAAGTTAGCTCACCTCGTCACCGTAGATCCGCGCACGCCTTTCGTACCCGAGTCTCTAAGGATATGAGCACGAAGCTTTTTGCGCACGATACCATCAAACGCCATGGGACGATCACCCGGTTTGTTCCGACTAGAACTTAGTCAAAACAGTCTGCGGGGCCAAATTCAACAGTGCCTTGATTGCTTTTCCACAGGTTGGAACAGGCCACAGGCGTGACATAATCGAAGGTTTCAAACTCAAGAATTTTGGTCTCCACCAAGTCATACTGAACGTTACCCCGCACGACGTTTGCCTGAATAGTATTTCCGGCTGGCATCGGCAGTCCAAAGTCGGGCGCGCCTACGAGCACAATACCACCAGGAAATAGGATATCGAGGTAACCATTATCGTTGACTTGATTGCCGCGAATCACATTGTCACTATTTTCAACGACCAAAATAATGCCGGTATCACCATTCCGGTTCATTTCGTTGCCGATGATCTTGTTAGCATCTGATCCTTCCAGCCAAATGCCACTCCAGATATTGTCATTAGACCGGTTACCGCTGAAGGTATTCTCAACAGACCCAACAATGTACATTCCCACATCGAGGCTCTCCGCCATTCGATTACCAGCAACCTGGTTATTATCGGAATAAAAGAACGCAAGGCCTTGCACGTTGCGCATCATTTCATTGTTGACGATATGGTTGTCGTGAGACTCAAGTAACTCCAATCCCCTAGCGAAGCAGCTAGTCAGCATCGCTCAAGTTGCCTGACAACTCCATATGACTAAACTTTGAATTCACCGTATGGTAGACAAAAATACCATCATGACAATTAGTCACCGACCCGTTGCTGATCTGGACGTTGCTGATATTGGGTACCGAAGAACCAAAGGTGTCCAGACGGAAATTCACCTCAATTCCACTAATCCACTTATTGAGATCATTTGTCGGAGTGCCGGCAGATGCAGGCGGGAATTGCCATAGCTCAGGACTGCTGCAACTTAAGGTGTGACCGCCAAGATCCAGATGGACGCCTGAGACGTTAATTTTCAATGGCTTGTCACACGTGAGGTCACTTTCCAAAACGTATTTCCCTGGCACCGATAAATTATCGCCGCAACTCACGGGCGTACTGGGGCTCGCGTTGGCTGTCATTGCCAAACATTGCCAACCCAGCCAAAATCGTCAAACAGCTGATGCTTCGCAGATTGTTGAAATATTTGAAGTCTCTCATTGCGTTGACCTTCCCGATACTTCTGTTTTTCAAGCCCGTATTGACTTGATGAACCCAAGTATCGTGCGTCGCAGCCAGACGCATCCTAAGTGATCAACCCGCTCACTTGTAAGACATTGGCTACCCTTTACTGAAAAACGTGGTGTAAACAGCGATTCACAGAACCCTTGCGCGTCGATCAAATCCGCGAGCTTCTGTGGCGAGGGGATTAGGGAACGGATTAGGGAACGGTTACTTGATCCGCTTATCCTGCCTTCCCATTTCGATCCAATCAACCCACGAGACCCTCGCAACTCAACCTATGCCCGAATTGCCGCATGGTTAAGTTCCAATAGCGCCCTTGGAGCTGTGCTTGCAGTGTCACTCGCACTCCCTGATTGATGTCGACTCGGCAGCTTAAGTACACTATTCTCGACCGGCGCTTACTCCCTCTGCGCGCTCGCTCAAGTACACCAGCCCGCCGGTGATTGCGGCTACCTGGGCCGCAATGCAGGTCTCCGCCGTGACCTTGGAACTGTCGGGATAGACTTCGGTTGTTGTCACAAATTTCGCTGAGGTGATACCGACACCTAAACCTAAAGCCCCCACGTTATAGTTGATGACGCCGTGCTGCTGCAACGTCTCGCCGATAATTTTGCCGTCGATCGGTGGCGCTATATGGGTGACCTGCGCCACCGACTTAATGATCGCCGCTTGGAACTCAACAGCCGGTCTGGCGGTGTCGCCCACTGTATAGAAGCCGTCAGGGATGTCCCAGTGCTTTTGCGCAACAGCATCTCGAGCCGCTAGCGCGGGGCGGAAAATTGAATTGTCGGATTCAGTGGTTTCGTGTAAATCAAAGTGCGCCAGAAAAGTCATTGAAGCGCTTTGCAGATATGCCATTACCGCGGCTGCTTCTTCTGCCGGGCTATTTTTGACGAATGATCGGTTCGGGTCTATCGCCAGCGGATTCCAGCGGTTGATCGTCTCATAACCCCAGGGGCTGATACAGGGCATAATCACAAAGTTGAACTGCTCAGAAAACTGCTGCGCTGGCCTTTGCGCGAAACGAATCGCACCTTGCACACCACTGGTCTCGTAGCCATGCACGCCGCCGCTAATCAGGATGTTAGGCTTATGACTAGCCCATGATCGAGTCTTCAACAGGTAAAGCGGGTAGCGCTCAGGGGCATAAGATAATGCGCCATACCTTGTGATCTCAAACGTGTCTTGTAGCAGCTCAAGTTGTGCCACCACCTCATCTGCATAGGCGCGTTTTACCGATTGCTGAGCAAGCCAGGTAGCCTTATCATTTTCATCCCAGGGCCTGCCCGGTGTTCCTATGGTTGTTGGTGGCATGTTGTGACTCGTCCAAAATTTTTCGTTACTGCAGCTTACTGCACCTTGTGTTGAATTGCTGAACCCAGACAACGGGGTCAGTTTTCCTGTTTCAATTAATTCTCGTATTCATTGCCGATTAAACTCGCAGCAGGTCTGCTGAATCAATAAACAGCCTCCATCTAGCGGATATCATAGACGTCGAGCATGACCTGCTGCGGCTGCAGAATCAGCGCGATAGCGCTTCAACTAGTCGAGTCTGGCGACAAACCAGCCCAAGCAACTGGGTTTTCCCGACGGGTTGAATATCTTTCGCGCCGCACAGCCAGAGTCGGCGACAGGCATCCAGCCAGCAAACGCAAGGAGAAGCAGTAATGAGCGACCTTTACCATTCGCTACCCAGTCTGTTCGAGCAATTGGGGCTCGGCGACACAGACCAGGAGATCCAGGATTTCATCAGGCAACATGCGCCCCTGCCTGACCATATCAAGTTACACGAGGCCAGTTTCTGGCGCTCATCTCAGGCCAACTTCCTGCGGCAAGCTAAGGAGGAAGATGCTGACTGGGCTGAAATAGTCGACCGGCTGGATGTCATGTTACGCACGAAGCAAACAAAACAACACGAGTAACAGGTGGCACAAGCATCAAGATTCCGCCAGTGCTGACCATTATCTCAGCGCCAGGATTTTTGAACTCAGCGGACTTAACGAGCCCTGCGAGAATCTTTCTTGAATATCGGGGCCTACTGTCCC
>JABBAY010000017.1 GCA_018607725.1 K189A clade bacterium | reverse complement strand
TCAACCAGCACCTTGCGACCCAAATGACGCCGGTCCTTGACCTGGCTATAGAGCTTGCCGTCAGAGAAGGTCCCTGCACCTCCTTCACCAAACTGCACATTGGACTCGGTGTTGAGCTGACCCTTGCGCCAAAAGCCCCAGGTGGCACGAGTCCGTTGTCGAACATCTTGCCCCCGCTCTAACACAAGCGGCTTCAGACCCATCTGCGCCAACAGTAATGCTGCAAGCAAGCCGCAGGGACCAAAGCCGATGACGATCGGCCGCTGCTGTTCCGCTGCAGGAAAGGCTGCCGGCGCCTGCCTGATGAATTGATAGCTCGTGTCTGGTGTCGGTTGCAGCACCGACGATGGAGGGTTAGCGGCGAGTAATGTCACTTCCACACCCTCGGACAATTGCGCATCGATCTGATAGATCAACAGGATGTCAGTTTTTTTACGCGCGTCATAACTGCGCTTATAAATGGTGTAGTCCACCAATTCAGTTGACTCAATACCGAGACGATCGAGAATCGCCAGCCGCAGGTCGGCGGCGGAATGGTTAAGGGGTAATTTAAGTTCGTTGAGTCTTAGCATCGTTGACCATTTTAGCATGATGATGATCTGAAAGGACGCGCACGGTCACACCACTAATCCCGCGCTGTAACCGGACGACCAGGCCCATTGAAAATTAAAGCCACCCAAGTGACCGCTGACATCCAGCACTTCGCCAATAAAATACAAACCCGGCTGCTGCTTCGCCTCCATGGTTTTTGAGCTGACGCCGTCGGTATCTACGCCGCCTAAGGTCACCTCCGCGGTTCGATAACCTTCCGTGGCGGAAGGCTTCAACAGCCACTGGTTCAATTGCTCACCCACTTGGCGCAGCTGCTGGTCGGTAATTTCCGCCAGCTTAGAACCGGCCAGAGACGGCCAAAATAGCACCTCTAATTCAGCCACCAAGGATTTCGCCAGCTTATAGGTCAGTACGGTTTTCAGGTGGGTCAAAGGCTGCTCATGCTTCAAAGCCATTAACCAAGCAGCGGCATCCTCTGCCGGCAACAGGTCGATGCTAATGCTGGCGCCTGGCGTCCAGTAGTTGGAAATTTGCAAGATCACCGGCCCGCTCACACCCCGATGGGTGAACAACAGGTTCTCTCGAAAGGTTTGTCCCTGACAGCTGACACTCACGGGTAACGCCAAACCCGACAGACGCTCGCACAATGCGCGGGTTTGATCACTGAACATTAAGGGCACCAGACCCGCACGACGGGCTGTTACATCTAGACCAAATTGGGCCGCCAGTTCGTAACCGACACCACTGCCACCCAAGGTGGGAATCGATAGCGCACCGGTGGCAACCACCAGGGAGTGGCACTCGATCGTGCGGTGGTCGCCGTTGAGCACAACCTGCACGGCGTAGCGCGAGGCACCAGCCGTCGCCAATGCCTCAACCTTTTGCAATTCGCACTGCGCCTGAATTTCTACACCGACCTGCGCGCATTCCTGCAACAACATCGCCAAAATATCTTTCGCCGAATGCAGGCAAAACAACTGGCTGTGTTGCCGCTCTTCAAAGGGGATTTCATAGCGCTCAACCAACCCAATAAAATCCCACGGGCTATAGCGCTTCAGCGCCGCCTTACAAAAGTGCGGATTGTTGGAAATGTAGTTATCGGCTTCGACAAAGTAATTGGTGAAGTTACATCGGCCACCACCGGACATGAGGATTTTTTTGCCGACCTTATTGGCCTTCTCCAGCACCAGCACCCGCCGCCCCTGCTGGGCCGCAGTCAACGCACACATCAACCCCGCTGCGCCGGCGCCGAGGATAATAACATCTGGATTATGCGGTAACTCTGCCATGGTCTGAACTAAACGGATTTATTTGGCGCAACACTGCTTGTACTTCTTACCGCTACCGCAGGGACAGGGATCATTTCGACCCGCCAGCCGAGTCGACGTGGCGACCACCTGCTTGTCCTGCAGAAAAGTCAAATCCTTGATATTTTCGTCCGCTTCGGGATCCACGCTAATCTCACAAAACCAGCTCTTGTCGGCGCAGATTGCTTTGATCTCCAGACGCCGCGCTTCATCTTTCACTGTTAGCTTCAAGGGGCCTCGCTGGGAGCCTAAACGCGGTGGCTTTTTAGTCTCAAACACGGCGCTGTCGAATTTTGGCTTTTTCAGGGGCAGATCTTTATGGGGATATTTTGACATTGGCTTAGGCCTGGGTGCGGTTTCAAGCCGCATTATACAGACATCGCACGGTTCCATCCCTAGTCCATGAAAATATTGATCTGGATCTAGGCTCACCACCCGCGACTCGCCTAAATTAACGGCGTCGGGGCATGGCCTTTGATCCTATTTATCCTCAGGGAGGCTGAATAAGAAACGCTGAATAAGAAAATCAGGGAGCACGGTGAATGACAATTCTGGTACTGGTCGCAGACGGCGCTTACGCCAAGCTATACACTACCCGGTCACAAACGGGCGCGCTTGACCTCTGGGAAGAGTATGCCCACCCTGCCAGTCGTTTGAGAAATGCCGAACTGACCTCAGACGGCCCCGGCATTGGTCAAGACTCGATCGGTCAAGGTCGACATTCCATGGGGCACGAAAGCGAGGCCCCGCAACATGAAGCTCAGCAGTTCGCCATTGAACTTGCGACCAAGTTGCACAGCAGCATCGCCGCTGATGACATCCATAAAATTTATCTCATCGCGCCACCGCGATTCCTCGGCAGACTGCGAGACGCCATCAGCCCACAGGTTCGACAACGGGTAGCCGCAGAGATCGACCACGATCTTGTTCATCACAGCGCGGCTGACATTCGTGGCCATCTGCCCCAATATCTATAGGCTGTAGCACCTGTTAGCTGTAGCACCTGTTAGCTGTAGCAAGCTGCAGCGGCCCCTAGGTATTCGCCGCCATCAGCTAACGCTCAATTGAATGGCTCAATTGAATGGCTCAATTGAATGGCTAAACCGAACGGCTATAAACAGAACAGCTTAATCCTACTATTCGTTGAACTCAGGCACGCTCGAAGATAGCCGCCAGCCCCTGTCCACCGCCGATACACATGGTTTCAAGACCATAACGACCATCCCGGCGGTCCAGTTCCCGCAGCAGGTTGGCCAATATCCGGCCGCCCGTGGCACCAATAGGGTGACCCAGGGAAATGCCAGATCCATTCACATTCAAGCGATCTCGGTCATCCCAGCCCCAGCCTTTCAGTACCGCCAACACTTGCGGCGCAAAGGCTTCATTGAGTTCTACCAGGTCGATATCAGACCAGCCCAAGCCAGTTCGCGCAAATAACCGCTCAACGGCAGGCACCGGACCGATACCCATGCGCGAGGGCTCACAGCCAGCCGCCGCCCAACCCACCAACCAGCCCATGGGTTCAAGTCCCAGCTCTTCCAATTTGTCCTCGGCAACCACCAGGCACGCGGCGGCGGCATCGTTTTGCTGGCTGGCATTACCGGCGGTGACCACACCGCCCTCCAAGGGGCGTAATGCCGAGAGACTCTCAAGGGTGGCATCTGGCCGAAAACCCTCATCTCGGTCAAACATCAGAGGTTCACCCCGGCGCTGGGGTATTGCCACGGGGACCAGCTCATCGTCAAATTTACCCGCAGCCCAGGCCGCGGTGGCTCGCTGATGGCTCATTAAGGCGTACTCATCACAGGCTTGGCGGCTAATGTCGTAATCTCGCGCAAGGTTTTCAGCGGTCTCAATCATGCCGCTGATCTCGCCAAACCGGGCGATAGGCTGTGACATGACACGACCTCGAGTTAACCGGTCATGCATCACTGATGCGCCGGCTCGAGCACCAGAACGCATATCCGTACTGTAGTACTCCACGTTGCTCATACTTTCTACGCCACCGGCGATCACTACATCGGCCACGCCTGTTTGTACCATCATGGCCGCATCAATCACTGCCTGCAGACCGCTACCGCAACGTCGATCTAATTGATAACCGGGCACGCTAATGGGCAGGCCCGCTGCCAACGCTGCCCAACGAGCGATGCAAGGCGCTTCGCCATTACCATAGCCTTGCGCGAACACCACATCGTCGATCCTTTCACCGTCTATGCCGGTCCGCGCCATCAGCGCTTTAATGACACAAGCGGCTAATTCTCCCGCCGGCAGATCTTTTAGACCACCGAGGAATTTCCCCACAGGGGTTCTGATTGGTGAAACGATGGCAGCTCGACGCATAAATTTCTCTGACCGTGATTAAATTTGGATTGAAGCACACTTATACCAAGACTCAGCACGGATACTCAAGGGTCGGCAGTGCACCGCGACTACAGGCCGAAAGGGTAAGTGTCAGGCATGCCCTGTAATTCGTTCGTACTCAGCGCTGTGACGGCGGTGGTGCGATCAATCCAGATATACTCATCAAACTGCCGCGGGAGTATAGCTTCGAAATAGTGACTCTGCAGCTCACTCTGGGGTCTATAGATAACTCCAATCGCGCGCTGCAGCTTCGGTTCCAATAATTGCAGATGTAACTTTTTGTCTAAACTGGCGCCGAGGGGCAGAATAAGACCCGGTGTATTGGTTAGGTGAAACTGCCGCTCATAACTTTGCGGGTGGGCTGGGCGCACTTGCTTGCGCTCCATCGCTCCGTTCCAATCTGATGCGGCCGCTACGGTACCATGATCAGTGCCGAAGCCAATGCGGTAAGATTTGTCGCCAAAATATTTGCGACACAGTTCGCCGATATTGTGTTCGCCCCGAGCTGACATTTCTGTTGCTGAAGCATCGCCTATATGCGAGTTATGGGCCCAGACAACGGCTTTCGCAGCAGCACCCTTATGGCTCATGACATTGCGCAGGGTATCAAACATATGACCGTCGCGTAGATTCCAGGAAGCCCGTGAGCCGTAATACATGATTCGGTAGTAGCGCTCTGCGTTGGCTACCACGTGAGCGTTCTGGGCGGCATCAAGGAATCTTTCACCATCATTGTGCCTATATTCGGCCCGCTTGCGGTACAGATCGCCGAGCATCTGCACGACATTTTCTTCGCAGGCTTTATACTGACCCGTCAATGCTGCTTGACCATAAGCGGCAGGATCAGCTTCCCAAGGGCTGAGGCAGCCGTAGCGCTGTTCGGCAAGCCGGCTTAGATCAGGATCCATATCCTGCAGATAATTGATCACCGCATTGGCTGACACGTAGAGGCTGTATAGATCAAGGCCGAAGAACCCGGTACGAGCATCATAGGGCAGTTTTCTGTTGTGCTCGCGTAGCCAGTCAACAAATTGAGTGACATCCGTATTACGCCACATCCAAGTTGGAAAGCGCGCAAAGGCCTGCCATTCAGCTGGCGGGGTCGCGCGATGCCGCACATAATGATCGATGCGAGCGGCATCGGGCCAATCAGCTTCGGCGGTGACCAGATTAAAACCCTTCGTCTCGATCAGGCGTTGGGTAAGACGGGCACGAAGTGCATAAAATTCAGATGTACCATGACTGGCCTCACCAATCAGCACGACACTGGCGTCACCAATGCGCGCCAGTAGTGGCTCAAGATCAGCGTCGTCGAGATTGTCAAAGGCTTCCCCTTGCTGCGAAATTAACCCCGGCAGCGTCTCCCGCACTTGAGGACGTGAATGGACAATTCGTGGCGGGGCAGTATTGACTCGCGCCTCCTCATTAAGTTCCAGCTCCCAGCCCTGATCACCGATCAAGGGCACAAAACGCACATCAGCCAAGTCTTCTCGATCAAATTCTGTTGCGCTACGGCGAGTTATACGGATCAGTTCCTGAGCACGTCTTGTGTGGCCCACAGGAATCACCATTCGCCCCCCCACGGCCAACTGGTCCTTCAAGAATTCGGGCACATCCGGCGCTCCGGCAGAGACTAAAATGGCATCAAACGGTGCCTCTAACTCCCAGCCACGGGTGCCATCGTCGTGCAGTACATGCACATTCCGATAGCCCGCGTCGTGAAGATTGGTCGTGGCCTTGTGCGCCAATTGGCCAATGCGCTCGATCGTGTAAACTTCGCCCGCGACCTCAGCCAACACGGCGGCGGCATAGCCAGAACCCGCACCCACTTCTAACACTTTTTCACCACCGGCAAGACTGAGCGCCTCGACCATAAAGGCGACAATATAGGGTTGCGAAATGGTCTGGTCTGCATCGATGGGTAAGGGTCCGTCAGCGTATGCCAGGTGGCGTAAATGGGTTGGCACAAATTTTTCGCGAGGTACTTGCGACATTGCATTGATCACTTTGATATCGCGTACGCCGCGGGCAACAATCTGACTATCCACCATATGTTGACGCTTCATTTCGAAATTAATCATGTGTCACTCCTGTGAGTCGCTGAGTCTGTGTAGCTCGGTTGAATATCTAACCCCCATTCGCTGTCACCTGGGATTGTGCGCCTAAATCAAGAAAGACCTCAGGAACAAGACTGGTGGCGAGCATAACGGTGTTGATATTGAGATGCTGGACCCAATTTTCGGTCTGCTGACTGGCGGGCTTCAGCCAAAAAGCTTCGATGGCGGCGCTCAATTGAGAAAACTGCGCAAGATCTTCCGTGAGCCTCGACAGTAGCTTGTTGCGACCGCTCAACGCCGCGTCCTGCCCAAGAAGCTGCGGCAACAGTCCTTGTATTTTTGGTAGTGCCTGCAACCCTATCGATAAGCCCAACTCTCGAAAGGCAAGCCGAGAAGCTGCAGATCGACGCAATGTGTTGCTATGTAGATAATTCTGCAGGCCCGCAAGGCAACAGCTAAGTATCGTTTCAAGCAGACTTGACTGCACGGTGCCCACGGCTGTTTCAATCTGCGCCAGGCGGCAGGCATCAAACAGTAAGCCTCCGATACCGAGGGCATCATCGGTGGTCCAATCAACACCCGCACACATGACCCGTGCCGCCTCAATCTCGCTCGTCAAGGTTGGCAGATCAGTATTAGCGCCAAACTGCTGCGCTAATCTCTCCAGCTCACGATAAGTCAGCAGCGCATCAAGGGGGTCATGCAGGCCCGTAGCCATTACCTGGGGGCGACTCAGGTCGACGCTCATTTTCCAGTACAACGCCGGTGCGACACCATTCGCCCGAGACTTTTCAGACTCGTCGGCAGGCGAACCTACATTTCCGTGGGTAAAGCGCCGGTGGGCTACCTGCGCTAATTCCAGGGCAAATCTGAGCAGTTGTGGGTCTTGGGTGATCTGTGCGGCGCGGCTTAAGGCGTGCATCCACTTGGTGAGATAGTGGAAATATTGGCCGTCTCGGTCCCACTCCCTAACATTATCCAGCCTTTCACCTGGCCCGCGTTCTAGTTCCGGCTTGCCGATACGCAGCCCACCGGCGGTTGGATGTTGCCTCGCCATGGCACCCTGCAAACCGCTGATATAGCCACTTCTCGGATCTTCGCTGGCATATTGGCCAAGCACTTCATGGACCTGCTGAATCAGCAGCAGGGCCTGCCTGCGATACATTGCATCGCCGCTATGCTGGTAAAGCGCCAGAAAGTTGCAAACGCCAAAAGCATCCGTCCATAGATAGCGCACCGGCTGACGACGGTTATCGCCAAGGCCAGTTTGCGCTGCAAATCCCCGCATTAATGTACGCGCCATCATGGCGCCTGCACGAGCTTGCGGCTTAGTGTCGCTCTGATGTTTCTGATTCATGCGCAACCTGGCTGTCTAATATGTTGTGTTTGCGACACGCCACTGGTGATGCTGGGCAACGTGCTGAGAGCGGCTCGGCTCTCACATTCTGGCACTGGCAGTTTGGGCGACTCACCTATCCAGCAAACGAGCCTACTGGCAGGCAGTGTGAGGGCAAAATTCAGGTACGCATTTGCGCAGTGTCAAATTCAAGCGAAGTTTTTGTGCGCCTGAAGCATTCAACGCCAGTCGCTGACTAGCCCGTCGCGGACGGGGCTGCATTAGTTCGAGCCCGACTATTGCTTGAGTCACCTGGTCGGTCGCACGCGGAGGTATTTTCGCCAAGCAATAGATGACACACTGCGAGACCACGACCGCCCAGACATCAGGCCGGTGAAATCACCTCTGTCCCGCACACCCGCTTGCCCTTGCGCTAATCCAGGGAGCCCAATTGAACGTAGATAACTTAATGAAAAACTCTAAATACATTTTGCTAACTGGTGGCACGGGTTTTATTGGTCGGTGCTTGAGTCAGCACCTGATTGACCAGGGTTACCATGTAACGGTATTGACACGGTCTGGCGCAAAACTTTCAAGCGGCACAGAGCACTTGGCCTACATCGCCGCCTTAGCCGACCTGCAACCGCGCCATTGGTATGGCGTGATTAATCTTGCCGGCGAACCGTTAAACAAAACGCGTTGGTCAACGGCTCAAAAAGCACAGATCATTAGTAGCAGGGTCGCGGTTACCCAGCGTTTAAATGAGTGGCTGCGCACCCTGTCGACGCCGCCTGAAGTGTACATTTCAGGCTCGGCGGTGGGCTGGTACGGTCATTGGGATGATGAATGCCTGGATGAAGACAGCCCAAGTCGAGCCGGCTTTTCGAACACCCTTTGTGCGGCCTGGGAAGCAGCCGCGATGGCGCAGGCTGACTTGGCGAGTCGCCTCTGCATCATTCGGTTGGGTATTGTCCTTGGCAATGCTGGCGGTTCACTACCGGCCATGCTGTTGCCTGCCAAACTGGGCTTGGGTGGACCCATGGGCGCTGGACAACAATGGTGGTCCTGGATTCACATGGAGGATGTGGTGCGTAGTATCAACCTGTTGCTGGAAAACCCGCAAGCTACGGGCGTGTTCAACCTCACAGCCCCCAACCCTGTCACCCAGATCGAATTTGCGCGGGCTCTGGGCAGGCAATTACATCGGCCCGCCCTATTGCCGCTGCCCGGCTTCATGGCCAAACTAATGTTGGGTGAATTTGCCGAAGAGGTGCTTCTAAAAGGCCAACGGGTAAAGCCTAAACACTTATTGGACAGTGGCTTTACTTTCAACTATCCCGAATTACCTGGGGCACTCCGCCAGCTACTTTGAACAGGCGATACTATGAATCTTTTTATACTCGATAACGCCATTGACCGGGTTGCGCCGACACTAACCCAACAGAGTCAGTCGACTTGAACATTCTAGTTATCGGCGGATCAGGCGGGCTGGGGCTGGCATTGGTCGAGATTTTCTGCGGACTTGACGCGACTCGTCAGGTGATTGCCACCTATCGATCGCGCCGGCCCGACTTCAGTCGGGCTAGTCTCCACTGGGTGCAACTGGACATCACTCAGGAAGCAGCGATCGCAAAACTCTTTGCCAACTGCCCGGACTTAACCTATATCATCAATGCCGCGGGACTCTTGCACTCAGCCGCAGGCAAGCCGGAAAAAACCATCAACAAGCTGGATGCGGAGTTTTTTATGGACAACATTCGCGTCAACACGCTCTCCACCCTACTGC
>JABBAY010000103.1 GCA_018607725.1 K189A clade bacterium | reverse complement strand
TCAGCTCCGCCCCACCCCATGCCTGTGGCAAGGCGGGCGCGACGCTAAAACCACCGACTATCGGTCGCAAACCCAGAATGCTCTCAACACCTAATTGCCAGCACCAACTTGCCGCGCCGGTATACCAAGACCAGCCACCTTTGCCCGCCACGCCATCTTGAGTACCAATGTCACCGGCCACCACATAGGGCTCACGCGCATAGTGTCTGGCGCTATCAATATTTAATGTGCGGCTAATCGGGTTGATCCGATTGAATACCTGCCATGCCGCATCGCCGTCACCCAACATGCCAAAGGCCATCCCCAACCATGCAGCCGCATGATTATATTGGCCACCATTTTCACGAATACCTGGCGGATAGGCACGAATATAGCCAGGCTCTCGGGTGGTTTTATGAAATGGCGGCTCCAGTAATGGAATAGTTTCAGCTGAATCAGCTAGGAAGTGTGCCTTGGCAGAATTCATCGCTGTTCTGACATTTAGTTCGTCACCAAAGCCCGCTAACACCGCCCATGATTGCGAAATAGAGTCGATTTGGCACTCTTCATTCTGGCTCGAACCCCAGGGTTCACCGTCGTCGTCAAATGCTCGCACAAACCATTCGCCATCCCATGCCATTTTGTCGATAGCAGCCTTCAACGCCTTAGCGTGTTGTTGCCAGCGATGGGCGCGATCGGCAAAGCCGCAACTCTCCGCAATTGGCGAAAATTCGTTGATTACCGAAATCTGAAACCAGGCGAGCCAGACACTCTCGCCCCGACCTTCAACACCCACTCGATCCATGCCATCGTTCCAGTCGCCAGTACCCATCAAAGGTAGCCCGTGAGCGCCCGTCGGCAGCATTCGGTCAAGGGCCCGACAACAATGCTCAAACAACGTCGCTGTCATTCCAGGGTCGAACCTTGCGTATCGGTCGTGTTCATCACGGCGTAATACCGGCGCAGACAAAAATGGAATACGAACATCCAGAATGGCCTGATCGCCGGTTGCCGAGATATAGCGGGCAGCCACAAAGACCAGCCACAAGTAGTCGTCGGAGCAGCGGGTCCTGACCCCACGATCTGTCGGGGGATGCCACCAGTGCTGCACATCGCCGGCTTCGAATTGATGGGCGGCGGCTCTCAGTATTTGCGCTCTCACGCGTTCGGGGTCAATCACCAATAACGCCAGCGTATCCTGCAACTGATCACGAAATCCATAGGCACCACTCGCCTGATAAAATCCTGCTCGAGCCGTCATACGTGAGGCCATGGTTTGATACTGCAGCCAACGATTCACCATTACATCAAAAGCTGGATCAGGGGTTGTAACCTGCACCTGACCTAATTGTTCCGCCCAATAAGAGCGCACTTGCATCAAAGCCTCGTTCACTGCGGCGTGATCGCGGTATTGCTCAATTAAGCTCTCCACCTCTGCCCTATCCGCACCCTGACCCAGCATAAAGATCAGTTCCACCGATTCACCGGCCGCCAGATCAAGATGTACCTGATAGCCTGCGCAGGCGTCACCACCTGGATTAAAGCTGCCACCCAAATCTGTGTGGCGCAAGCCAGCCACATGTTGCGGGTCACCCTCAGCACCCAGGAAGTCATAACGATCACCAGTGACGCTATGGGGTGGACTGCTGGCACTGACAAACGCAATTCGCTCACTAAAATCAGAGTTCCAGGCGTTGCTGGCGACGATCGCTTGGAGCCGAGGATCATATTCGCAAACAATATGCGGTTTGACCCGACTACCCAAAGCACCTAACAACCATTCCGCATAAAATGTTGCTGTCAGGCGTCGCGACAGATCTGACTGATTAGTCAAACTGAGCCTCAAAAGTTTCACCGGGTCGTTCAAGGGCACGAACACTTCCAGTAGCTGCTGCAAGCCATGGCTCTGCCGTTGCCAGCTGGTAGAGCCGCTAGCATGACGAATCAAGCAAGGGGCATCAGCGCCTAATGGTGCAGGTGTTGTGCTCCAGACCTCGGCCGTCATTTCATCGCGCAGATATAAAACTTCACCTGGCAAGTCCAACAAAGGATCGTTCGACAGCGGCGTCAACCGATTTTCACCACTGTTTATCGACCAGGTAAAACCCAGATTACTGCCGCTGACAATAGTACCGAAATCCTCATTCGCCAACACATTAGACCAGGGTGCAGGCGTCTGCGCATCAGCCTCAAGATAAATCAGATAATCACCGCTTGCGGGCTCGAAGCCACCGATACCATTATCGAACAACAAACCGGTGGGCTTTAGCGTGTCTGACTGAACTTGCGGCCATGGCAACATCATCGACTCTAACGGTGGCAATGTGGCGCGATGCTCAAGAATTCGATCAAGCTTAATCTGCAAGTCAACGCCGTCATCATCGAGCACCACGTGCGCTGCAGCCTCCACTCCGCGGCGCGCCTCTGGATCCATATGATCCGCTGCCAAAAGGTGGATACCTCCTGACCGCCCCAAAGACTCCGTCGATGAAGTGTCACGCAGCAAAGTCAGAATTTTTTCTCGAAGCGGGTCTTCATAGCCGGTGAAACCAACACGCATAATCACCAGATCCACCTGCAGTCCGGCACTGCGCCAGTGGCGCTGAGCACGGATCAGCAAAGCCAGCAATCCCGAAACGTCATCACGATCGATCCTGACCAAGAGTATCGGCAGATCACCGGAGATCCCAAAATGCCAGAGACTTGCCTGGCTTTGCCGACGATTACCAACGTGAACAGGCACCACTCGCAGACCAGCATGGGGATGTATCAACAACGCCGACAGTGTCTGCATGGCCGGCAACTGCCCCGGCTCCAGATGTGACCCCGCGACTTCTCGGGCGGCCACCCGCGCCGAATCACGATAGACCCAGTCCAGAGATGCAGAAGAGTATCGGGCCGCTATATTATTCACTGACTTGACAGACTTAGCGACAATACTTAACAGCGCGAAATGTTTAGTTTCATTGGGTTTTAAGCTAACCCTCAAGCGCAACGCCATAATGGGATCGAGGGTCCAGCCTGTGGTCTGAGATAACTCACCGCGCATACCGAGGGGACAACGCATGGAATCATTACGGCCAACGAACTTTCCCCGATCCGACTCATAACCAACCAGTTCGATGTCGGCAGAGCTGAAAACGGCTTTATGCAAAAGTACCGGCGCCAGGGTGCCCGGGCGCTGGACACGTCGCTCAAAGACCAAGCCATTTTGAGCCCAGTTGAATTCACTACCGACAAACAGCTTACTGAACGCCTCATGTCTCTCATCATCGATTGCGGGCGCAAGCACAACCTCTGCGTAACTGGTGAATTCAATCGTTCTTGTGCGCGGGCCTTCGTTGACAACAGTGATTCGACGAATATCCACATCATCATCGGGGGCAACGGTAGTTTCGACACGCACTGCAATTCCTCGATGGCGACGGAAATCATCAACCAAATGCTGGTGGAATATTGTTCGAGACTCGCGCCCTATTTCTCCCGTTGGGAGGCGACTTGTCGACCAGACCTCTGCAGTTTCAACGTCTTTTACATATATCCAGTAACCATAGGCATCACGAGTTCGGTCGGGTCGCCAGCGAGTCACCGCCTGACCTTGCCAGCTTAGTCCACCGGCACCGGCCTCTGACAGCCAGGTACTCATGCGACCATTACCCAATATATGCATTTGTGGTATGGTCGCTGCATTCGACGGCACCCAGGGCCACAGCTCAGCTACAGCACGTAACGACTGAGTGGGTGTTTCGCGAACCTCATGGATCCGGCCTTTCTCAGTGGTTGCATCCCACGGGATTCGCTCCTGAAGCAATATTTCCAAGGCCAGTAACGACTTTTCGGCCATGGTTCTGCGCACTAAAATATCGTCATTCAAAGCATTACCAATGGCCGCGAGCACCATACCCTGATGATGCGCCATATAAGCCTTTACTGCCCTGAATGGCTGCCCAGGCGGAACCCGTTGCGGGGTATAGTCAAGGGCATCGATGTAACCATAGACACTCATCGCACCCAACTGATCAAGCTGCTGCAGATTAGTCACCGCCGCCTGTGGCCAACAGCTCAGCGCCAATGCAGAAGCATAGGGCGCAATGACCAGGTCGTCGCTCAGGCCGCGCCGAATTCCCAGGCCGGGCGTCCCAAACGCCTGATATTGATAAATACCATCCGCATCTGTCAGCCCAAAGGCGGACTCTGAAACTCCCCAAGGCACCTTGTGCTGGCGCGCATATCGACCCTGATACTCAACGGCAATCGCTTCGCTCTCGCCTAGTAGAGTGTCTCTATGCCCAGGCATAAATAATGTCGGCATCAGATATTCAAACATCGAACCATTCCACGACAAAATAGTCGGGCGACCCTCAAGCCGAGTAATGGGTCGACCCAAAAAGAACCAATGCTCGATCGGCGCGTCGCCTTTGGCGATCGCGAAATAACTGGCAAGCCGAGCTTCTGTGGCCAGCAGATCGTAATGGTGACGATCAGGCTGACCGCTACTGACGTTATAGCCTATTCTAAACAGGCGGACTTCCTCGTCGTACAGGAGCGTAAAATCCATGCCCAGAACCCATTGGTCGGCCCTTTGCACCATTTCTGCCAAGTCCTCTCGCAGCACGTTTTGCCTCGCACTACCTGCTTCAAGGGCTGCCCCCAGGCTAAACAACCAGTTTTTGGCGGGCAGATTATCACTCGCGGCAGCATATTTTAGCTTAACTAAACGCTGCGCAAACTGCGTGTGATTCAGCACTTCGTGGGGCAAGGCCAGGGGCGACAATGTTTCACTTAACTGACGGCAAAGCTCTTCGCAGCCTGCAGGTGGATTTGTGAGCAACGGCAGCCAGGGACAAAAATGGTCTAGCTCACGGCGCAAGGAGCCAAGATCATGATGAAACCGCTCCAACCAGACATGTAATTCTAGCAACAAGGGTTGGCCTGCATTGGGTGACCGATCGATCGACGCCGCAACGATTTTTTCATAAGCCGGCCACAATTGATGAATCAATTCATCGACGACAAAATACCAGGTTGTTGGCGATGTACTGGCTGCAGCAAAGGCCTCATTGATACGCTTTGTTTGATCATTGAAAGCCCGATGATCAGCGCCTTCGAGTTGCTGCGCGACCCTCGCCAGAAGTCCAAAGGTGCACGCCAAACCATCCCACAATGCGGGTTTGAAAACCGCCTCGGACAGCAGATCTTGACAACCCTGCTTCAGGCAAATCAGACTCATCGCCAAATTGCCACTATCAACAGTGGATACATAGCGTGGCTCAAGTGGCTTAAGAGATTGCGTGTCATACCAGTTTAATAAATGACCGCGATAACACTCAAGCCGTGATAAAGAATCCAAGGTACTGCGCATTCGAATCACGAAGTCGCTGCAGACGATAAACCCCAGGTCATAAGCTACCTGTGATGATGTTAGTAACAAACCAATATTGGTCGGCGATGTCCGATGGCCCACCACAGCCCGGGGCTCGGCCTGAAAATTATCCGGCGGTAACCAATTATCCTCAGGTCCGACAAAGGTCTCGAAGAAATGCCAGGTGCGGCGCGCCACTTGTTGCAAGAATAACTGATCATGCTCATCCAGCTTTTCACGCCTTGGTTGTCGCGGCCGACCCACCCAGATCGAAACCTCTGGGGCAATCAGCCAGAGAAAGAGAACAGGCGCAGCGGGTAACACCGCGTCACGAAAGAATAACCCAAGAACGATCGCTGCCAGTACTGCCAGCGCAGCAGACGGCCACATGAGTCGCCAGGTCGACCGGCGACTACCTAGATGATCACTCATCGCTTCTGCATGAGCAGCGGTACGCCACTGTAAGAGATGACGACGACTGATATTCAAACGCCAAAGCGTTCGGGCTATGGCGTCAAGGGACTGCTGGGTATCACTGACTAAAAAGGTAATCGATAAAAACCAACGCCCGCTACGTTCGGACAGCCGGCGCAAGATATCCGTATAAAGTCCATGTCGTAGTCCTTGAGATAGAATGCCAGCTAACTCACCAATGAGGTAAACCCCAGGTGTCGCCACCGCCAACAGAGTCCAAATCCAGGCACTCCCGGGCAGAACTACCCAGCCTCCGATAAAAAATAACAGCAGCGCCGGCGCAAGCAGACTGCGACGCAGATTATCAATAATTTTCCATCGATCAATACCAGACAAAATATTAGCCACGCGCTCCCCGGCCGCAGCAGGAACGCTGGAACGCAGCCAGGGAATGAGCTGCCAATCGCCTCGAATCCATCGGTGCAGACGCAAAGCGTACTCGGGATAATTCACCGGGAAATTTTCGTAGAGCACCACGTTTGAGGCCAGAGCAGTGCGACCCTGTATGCCCTCAAAGAGGTCATGACTGAGAATCGCATCATCGGGCACCCTATTTTCCAGGCTGCGCTCAAATGCCGCAACATCATAGATGCCTTTACCGACAAAGATGCCGGTGCCAAACAAATCTTGATAAAGATCAGAGACAGCCCTGGAATAGATATCTATCGCCGTGTCACCAGCATACAGCCGACAGAACAATGACACCGGGCCCGACAGCGGCAATACTTCCAGACGCGGCTGAACAATACTGTAGCCGCCGATAATCTTCCCTGTCGCAGGATCCAACTCCGGTTGATTCAATGGGTGCATCATAATGCCGACGAGACTGGCTGCAGTTTCCGGTGGCAGCATCGTATCGGCATCGAGGGTAATCACGAACCGGCAATGCCGGAGCTGTTCAATTTCGCCAGCCTGAAGTGAAAATTCACCTTCAGCACCCGTAAGCACATACTGATTGAATTGCGCCAATTTGCCCCGCTTACGCTCACGACCCATCCAGCATTCTTCTGCTGGATTGTAATGTCGGCGGCGATGGAGCAAGACAAATCGACCTTTCCCGTCGCCTTCGTACTTCCGATTCAAGCCATTAATTTGTTCAACCAGGGCGGTATCAATATCATCATCTTCCGGTACCCGCTCTTGCGCGGCATCTGGCAAGTCGGAAAGCAAAACGAAGTGCAACATAGGGTCTGGGTTAGAGAGATACCTGATCTCGAGCCGTTCCATCATCTGGGGAATATCCACTGCCCGACCGACGATAACAGGCACAACAACCGCGGTCTTTGCAGCAGCAGGAATAGCTTTTCTGAAATCCATGCCGGGCAGTACTCGTGGATTAATCAACGCGGTAATCAGCCATTGGACCACAGTGATACTGAGCACTGTCGCCGGTAGCAACGATAACAAAACACCACCAGTCCAGGCGGCCAAACCCGCATCACTCTCCAGTAAAAAGTACACCGGCGGTAATAGTGCAAGCAATAACACCAACACCAGGCTTGCGGCATACCCCCCTCGAGCATGACTAATCAGCAGTTTACGAACGCGGTCAGTAAAGGCAGGCCGGTAGCCTATGGCTGACTCCAACTCAGGCCGACCGCTGTCGCTCAGCCAGAAGCCCACATGACGCCGCTTGCTTTCGGTTAACCGGGCATCAAAAGCCCCTTGCGCCAAGTCAACCGCTTTGCGCGCAACCTCTGACTCGGTCACCTCAGCGCCACGACCTAATTTTTCGATAATGCTACGATATTTATTCCGGGTATCAACTGTCATGGAGGCATAAGCAGCCACAGGATCCGTGCGGAGAATATGCTCGACTTCGCTGGTTTGATCGACAAAGTCCTGCCACTTTATGGATTGTATGGCAGCGAGGCTGTTGATCGCTTGAGAGATACGATCGACAGGCTCAGCGCCCCGATTCTCGATGGCATATTCGCTCATCTCACAACGCGCCTTGAGCGCCGGATTGACCTGCTCAAAGGCATCTACCAGATTCTCGAGACAAGCCAGTCGCAAGAAGGAGGGCAACGCCCAAAGTTCGGCGATGTTTAAGGTTGATTGTTGCTGATAACCGTTAACAAATACCCTCAAATTACTTAAAGAGACCTGCTTCGGCATAGCCCGCAACGCACCGTGGGCAATACTCAGAAGTCGTGGAATGGGCTCATTGCCTACACCGCTCAAGGCCGGCAAGCGCCGATAAAAGCTCTCAGGTAAATCGGTTCGCACCTGGCGAATAGCACGCAGCACTCGATAGTCGTTATCAAGCAGCCAGTCAGCAATTCGAGTGGCGTCGACCGCCGGATCCTGACAATAGCGTTTAGCCTCTGTCAGCCACAGAGGCATCTGTGCAACTTGCCGATACATGGGAAATTTAGGCGCTTTGTCACCTATCACTGTATGACCCACTGCCAGGGATAAGCCCAGAGCCTGCAGATTGTCAGTCTGCTGCTCCTCCTCTGACATTATCATTAATTCGCACCGGTCGGTCGCCGCGCACCCTTAGAATCTGCACTTCGATAGACATGCTGACTACCCCCGTAACCGTTCTGACCTGGGCGCCGAATCATGAGAGTTGGAACCCTGGAATTAGCCAGCAAATAGCTCGTCACATCACCAGCGGCGACCTCGGCATGCCCGCCACAACCATGAGACGACAAAATCAACAGGTCTGCCGATTCATTGATGATGGATTCATTCAGCAGGCGACGCGAATCACCACCGGCAAGAATAATACTGGTAGCTACCAGACCGTCGGCACTCATATTTTCCTGAATACGATCCATATAGCCTTTGGCCACTCGCTCGTTGCGGCGCAAAAGACTGTCTCGTAATTCAATATCCTCGTTATTCAGGGGATCGATTTCCGTCAACACCGGCTCGGGTATGGCGTGAATCAAAATAATTTTGCCATTGAATGCCTGGGCGATCTTCTTGGCCAGGGGTAGTGCGCATTCTGCTCTGGCGGACCCATCTAGGGGAACCAGGATTCTCTGATAGTTTATGCTCACCTCTTTGTCCGCGTTCGCGGGCACCATCAACACGGAGTTCGCCGCGTTCTCCAACACTCGCCTTGCGGTTTGGCCTATATGGCCAGGCAGCTCAACATCAGAGCGACACAGCGCGACAATATCCTCGAGATTATCTGCCAGACAAGTACAAATTTGGTCACTCGTTCGACCTTGCAAAACTCGCGTCAGGATTTTTCGTTGCGGGGCTTCATACTGTTTTGATAGTCCAGCAACAAAGGCTTCGGCCTCCCGGCGACGCAGGTCCCACTCAATGGGGTCGAACGGGATCTGTGAGGCGGCCCTAGGCTCTATGACATGGACCAATTGCAGCGTGAAGCCCAGGGCATTTGAGAGCGCCATGGCATGCGGAATCAGTATCGCTGTTGATGTGGCCGTCTCAGTGCAGACAACCACTTTAGGCAGAGATCCATGCTCATGCTCCTGAGTCGGACGCGTGAGTGCGATAGTGGCAGAAGGCTTGGCGTTTGACGCAGCTATTTTCGGCATTTTCATCCTGACTACTCACTGATTTCTGTTTTCTCTTAACTGTTTAGTCAGCACCTTTGAAACTGGCACGTTTGAAACTGGCACGTTTGAAACTGGCACGTTTGAAAC
>JABBAY010000070.1 GCA_018607725.1 K189A clade bacterium | reverse complement strand
ACCTTTTGCTAGACTAAAAAACCCCTCGCTCACTTCGTGGCCGAGGGGTTTTTTTATTCCCCAATGTATTCACAAAAATTGAACCGTGCTGGTCTTTTTGAGGTTGCCTGTGTGCCGGATGTTGACGTTCATCGCGATCAATAAGTCGGCGTGCTGCCAGAAGACGTGCCACAGAGCGTTCTAATCAAGCTGATGTCAGCAGTGCATATCGAGGATTTAGCGAGGCCTTCGCCTGAGGCGGGTTGTTCGGCGGCGCCATGCGCGGAGTACCGCGGCACAGGACTTTAAGCTGGGTGTAAATGGATTAAGGAAGGTGACAAGGTTATCATAGGATAAGAATCAGGTAATCGCGACGAACCGGTGTTTCAGGATATCGCCAAGCTCATTAGAGATCGATTCAACGTGCGGGCGCACGTGGCCTTAGGTTTCGGTGTGCATCGTTGCACGGGTAATCGTTTGGCCGAGATGTAGCTGCGGGTTCTCTGGGAAGAAATCCTGCAACGCTTCAGGACCATTAAGCTAGCCGGTAATGTGGTCCGTTTGCCGAACAACTTCATCCGCGGTAATAGCGAAAAGCCGGTTATTCTGCAGCTCAAATAGCCGGCTGTTAATTGATATTGAAGCCCTCGTTGATTCATTATCAGTATTAATGAGAGGGGCTCGCTGAACGCAGGGGTTCGTGCTGTAAAATCTGCTGCCGACGCTTGGCGTTTGGCGTATTAATTTAATTTAGGGAAATACACCATGCCGGTCGAGCCAGCGCAGGATCCATCTTACTTTGATCATTTCGATGAGATACCGTTTCACCAATATCTAGGTCTTACCTTAGTCGAGCGCCGTGACGGCTATGCTCGCCTGCGGCTGCGCAAGACCGCGACGACGCCCACGGGTATCGGCGGCAGTGTTAATGGTGGTGTGATCGCCACCATGATTGATATGGCAACGATTCCTGCGATATTTACCGGCCTGAGAGCGGGTACTGAGCCAGCCGGCACGGCGGATCTGCAGGTCACCTATTTGCGCCAGGCCCATGGTGACTATATTGATGCTGAGGCCATCGTGATTAAACGCGGTCGCCAACTGTGTAATATCGAAGTCAGCGTTACTGATGATGAAGGGCGACTATGTGCCAAAGGTCGAGTCTTGTACGCCTTGCGTAGCACTGCGGCAACCTGAAGCTGTTGGCTATCGTGTTGGTTGAATAGTGCCTTCGATATCTATAGCCAGGCAGCTACTCCTTGAGAAAATCACTGACCACCACCTGCAGTTCGTGGCGATGATTCTCCAGCAACAGCGAGTGGGTGCCGCCACCGATGATGCTCAGGCGCTTCAGCGGTACATTGTCTAATTGTGAGAATACTGTTTGGCATTGTTCTGGCGTCGTCTCACGATCCCATTCGCCAACCACAATCAAGGTCGGTGCGAGTATTTTTTGTGGCGCATACCAGGGTTCCGCGCTAGCAGAATAATGCATAAAATCTTTTATCACCCCAGTGGGTGCCCGCAGTACCGGTGGTTCGGTTTCCCCTGCCCGCGGGTCGCTGTTAATCGCAGTGGCACACCAGTGCTCGATTCTTGAGAGGGGGGCTATGCTATCGATTTCGGCTTGGCTTAGGCCTTGCGCCCAGCGTGTGCTGGCGGCTTGGGCATCCACAGTTCGGTAAGACCCGAGCGTCGCAGGAACAAGACCGGAGGTCGCACCCGCCGTTACCCACAAGGCACCGTACAATACCAGTTTGCGAATCGACTCAGGATGTTCGCCGGCATAGGTCCCGGCAATGGCGGTTCCCCAGGAATAGCCAATGAGGTTCAATTGCGGAATATTACGCTGATGTCGAATAAAGGCGATGGCTCGGCTGACATCATCGGCGGCCACGCGAGTGTCACAGATTGGAGGGTAGTCTTCTGCGGGTTCATTCATCGCTTTGGGTCGGTCCGAGCTACCGTAACCCAGCAAGTCGATACACCAGGTATCAAACCCCTCTTGTGCCAGTTGATCCATCCATGAAGCACCTTCGATTTCGTAGTCGAAGGTCAGGGTCGACGCATAGGTCGCGCCATGGACAAACAGTACTGTACGCGCTGCATCATAAGTCTTAGTTAGATCACCGCGGCGCTTATTGCGCAGGTACACCTGACAGCCAGGTTCACTGCTATCGATGCGATAGGCTGACTCGATGGTCGTTGTGCTCTCATTGGCTATTGTCATGGCTGTTGTTTCCGTGTGTTATTGACGAGCCCGGCCTCTAGGCTTCACCCTAGTTCGCAGTATGTCAATTGGCCTTGCGCAGGCGGATAATCACCGACAAAGATTCGAGGATCACCAGAATACTGGTCACAAGCACGATGATGTCGATCGTCACCAGCAGGTAATTGTCCTGCTGCCAGTACTCGATGAGCTTGATGACACCGGCATAAAAGGACGTTAACAAAATAAATATCATAGGGATCAGGGTATAACGGGCGGGTCGGCCCAACCGAATCAACATGACCGAAATAACCAGTAGGGTCATGGCGGCGAGAATTTGGTTCGTCGAGCCAAACAGGGGCCAGATGATCATGCCGCCGGCGCCACTAGCGCCGCCGGCACCAAAAGCCAGCAACAGGCAAGCCGTCACGGCCAGCAGGGTAGCGATGCTGCCGTTGTTGAGCAGTGGAATGCGGTAGATAGTACCCCACTCCTGAATAATATAACGCTGCAAGCGGACGCCCGAGTCCATGGTGGTGCCGGCAAACAACACTACCATCACTGCCAGCAAGGTCGTTGCCAGACCGGTTGGCAAGCCCCAACCTTCGTGGACCAAATTGGCTCCGCCCTGAATAAAGGCGCCGGCACTGCCGTTGCCAAAGTGCGCATATAATTCATGCCATTGTTCGGGAGTTGCGGCGTAAGCAACGCCGCTGACAGCAACGATCGTGATCAGCGCCAGCGCGCCTTCACCGACGGCGCCAAGATAACCTACGAACCGAATGTCGGGCTCCTTATCAACTTGCTTGGAGCTGGTGCCGGAGGCCACGATGCCGTGAAACCCAGACACAGCTCCGCAGGCGATAGTGACAAATAGCAGGGGCAGCATGGACGGTGTGCCCTCGGCAATCTGGGTATTGAAGGCCGGAGCGGAAATATCCGGCATAAACAGAAATACGGCACCATAGAGCAGGAATAGGCCAACGAACAGTTGTAGGCCATTGATGAAGTCTCGAGGTTGCAACAGTGCCCACACTGGCAGCATGGAAGCGATAGCCGCATACGCAAACAAAAGCAATATCCACCAGGCGTTCGCCGACAGTCCCGCCATTTCTGTTGGCAATGCCAGCGGCAGGCTATCTCCCACATAAATTGAAAGATATAACGCCACTACGCCGCCGATGGACAGGGCAATGAGATTGAATTTGCGACGGCTCAGTTGGCCAATAATCAGCGCCACGACGATGGCCGACCAAGCGGGAAAGACCGCGCCGGGATTGTTGATAAAGGCATTGGCGATCACCACGCCAAACACGGCATTGACCATTAACAACACCAGAAAGACCACGACCATAAACAAGGCGCGAGTTCGGCTGCCGATCACAGTCTCGGACAAGGCGCCCATAGACATGCCCTTATGCCGGTTGCTGGCCCACATGGCACCGGCATCATGAACGCCGGCAAAGAAAATGGTGCCCAGTGTGACCCAGGCAACAGCGGGTACCCAGCCCCAATACACGGCAATTGCTGGACCCACAATCGGTGCAGCCCCGGCTACCGAGGTAAAGTGATGTCCCCAAAGTACAAATTTGTTGGTCGGCACGAAATCGACGCCATCTTCAAGTTCATGGGCCGGCGTAATGAAGTTGGGATCAAGTTGAAAGATTTTCTCAGCGATGAATTTTGAGTAGACGAACCAGCCGAACAACATGCCGCTGAGGCCAAGTAAAACGATCAAAATCGATTGCATAGTCAGTCTATCTGTTTGCCAGGTTGGCCCAAGAATAGCCTGATGGCTGGTTCAGAGCCAGCGTCGCTGAAGTAGGGGTTTGCTTTGAGCCCGTGAAATGACAAAGTGGACACATTGAACCCAGAGAAATATCCCATGGAATTTATTGACAACAAGGCGGCTCGACACGGACTCAGTCGATGGATCGTCATACTAATGGTCGCTGGCTTGAGCGCTTGCGGTGGCAGCAACGATGAGACAGGCGATACCGCGCCCTTACAGAATGCGGCGCCGAATGCTGAGGATGCGACACCGGTCGTGGTAAGCGCCGACCTGGTTCTGCGCGGCGGTAAAATAGTCACGGTCGATGACAATCTGGCCGACGCAGAGGCAATCGCCATTAACGGTTATTTGATCACTGCCATCGGCAGCAATGAACAGATCGCAGCCTATATCGGCGCCGACACCCAGGTCATCGAGTTGAATGGCCGGCTGGTGACGCCGGGTTTTATTGAGGGCCACGGTCACTATATGAGCCTGGGTCGAGCCCGCCAAATTCTCGATCTGAGCACCGCGAAAAACTGGCAAGACATTGTTAATAAGGTCGCCACGGCGGTAGATAAAGCCGAGCCCGGTGAGTGGATATTCGGTCGCGGCTGGCACCAGGAAAAGTGGGATAGCCTGCCTGCAAAGCAAATTGATGGCGTGCCGTTAAATGACTCCTTGAATGAGGTGGCGCCTAAAAACCCAGTTTATCTGGGGCACGCCAGTGGCCATGCGGCCTTCGCCAATAACGCCGCGTTAGAGGCGGGCGGCATCACCGATGCAACACCTGACCCTGACGGCGGCACGATCGTCAGAACCGCAGACAACGTCGCGACGGGCTTACTTCGAGAGAATGCCCAAGATATTGTCGAGGCCGCAGTGGATGCGTATCAGTCGCGTTTGAGTCCAGAAGAGAATGACCGGTTGATGCGTGAGCGGGTTGCCCTGGCGGGTCAGGAAGCGTTGTACTTCGGTGTTACTTCGTTTCATGACGCCGGCGCATCGTTTGCCACGATCGATTTTATGAAAAAGCTTGAGGCCACCGGTGATCTGCCAGTACGACTTTACGTTATGGTTAGGGGTGAGTCGAATGCCGAGATGGCCGAGAAGCTGCCGAGTTACCTGCAAACAGCCGAAGGCAATGACTTCCTGACAGTCCGTAGTATCAAGCGCCAAATTGATGGTGCGCTCGGCGCTCACGGTGCCTGGTTGCTAGAGCCATATGAAGATATGCCGAGCACATCGGGCTTGGTGCTTGAGCCGGTCAGTGCCATCGAACAGACCGCTGAGCTCGCCGTGGCGAATGGTTTTCAGGTTAATACCCATGCGATAGGTACTCGAGCAAACCGCGAGACTCTGGATATTTACGAACGTATTTGGGAAAAACTTGATGTCAGCGGCAAAGATCTGCGCTGGCGAGTTGAGCATGCGCAGCATATCCATCCTGATGATGTGCCAAGGTTTGGCGAATTGGGCGTGATCGCGGCGATGCAGGGCATTCACTGTACCTCGGATGGCCCCTGGATTCCGTCCCGCATGGGACAAGCTCGCACCGAATCGACTTCCTATCCTTGGCGTGACCTGATCAACAGCGGTGCTATTATTGCCAATGGTACGGATGTACCAGTGGAGCCCATTAGTGTTATCGCCTCTTACTACGCCTCGGTGTCACGAATGACGAATAAAGGTGAGCGCTTTTATCCGGCGCAGGTCATGACGCGGATGGAAGCGCTGAAGAGCTACACCATCAATAATGCTTACGCGGCGTTTGAGGAAGATCTAAAAGGTAGTCTGACGCCCGGCAAGTATGCGGATATCGTGGTTTTGTCTCAGGATATATTGACCATTCCCGAGGCGCAGATCCCAATGACGGAAGTGGACTTCACAATTATCGGCGGGCAGGTGAAGTTTGACCGGCAGGCCAGACTGACAGCCGCAGTGTTATAAGGGTTAGTGATTCCCAATGCGTTTAGCAAACCTGCTTTGTGGCGATCCTCTCGAGGTTTGAGAGCAGGGTAGGAGGCGGGGGCTGTCGTGTTATTCGCGTGCGTAGATCATGCCGACCCGATCTCGCTAACGCCGAGACAATAATTGTAGATTGAAAAAATTTCTATGGCGCTAGAAGGCAGACCGCATGCCATCAACAAGTACCTTAAATTGAGACGACTCAAGCGCGTCGCGTTAATCCAAGAAGCAGATTGAAAGGAAATGGTATGACCCTCGCATTGGGCCTTAATTTAAGCGTTATTATCGGGTTTGTGATCGGCCTGATTAAACTCAGCAAGATGGGTTTGCCCTTGTCTCGGCGAGTGCTGATCAGTTTGGTCGCCGGCGCGCTGCTGGGCGTTGCTCTGCAAGCAATTTATGTCGATTCACCGGCGGTGATCGAAGCGACCTTGGCCTGGAGTAATGTGCTTGGCAGCGGTTATGTGAGTTTGCTAAAGATGATTATCATGCCGCTTATTCTGGTGACCATGATCGCGGCAGTGGTGCGTATGGAAGCCGTTGCCGCCCTGGGTAAAATCGGCGGCCTGGTGATTGGTATTTTGATTGGCACCACCGTGATCGCCGCGTTCGTTGGTATTGCCGTGACTAACCTGTTTGGATTGACCGCTGAAGGCTTGACGGAGGGTGCTCGCGAGCTGGCCAGAGCCGAGGTGTTGGTAGGGCGCCAGTCGACCGTCGCCGACTTGGCTTTAGGTCAGATCATTCTCAGCTTTATTCCACAGAATATTTTCAGTGACCTGACCGGTGCCCGTCCGACCTCAATCATCGCGGTGGTCATCTTTGGTATTCTGGCCGGTATTGCTGGCCTGCAACTCACCAGTGATAGTCCTGCGCAGGGAGCTGCGTTCCGGTCATTCGTCGAAATAGCGCAGGCAGTTGTGTTGCGTCTGGTCCGCATGGTGATTAGCCTGACACCTTATGGCGTGCTGGCACTAATGCTGAAGGTTACAGCGACGTCTAGCGGCGAAGATATTTTTAGCTTGTTGGGGTTTATCCTCGCGTCTTATCTCGCGATCGCGATTATGTTTGTAGTGCACGGGTTGCTGATTGCGCTCTCGGGCAGTAATCCTGTGGACTATTTCAAGAAAGTTTGGCCAGTACTGACATTTGCCTTCACCTCTCGTAGTTCAGCGGCGACCATTCCCCTGAACGTAGAGTCTCAAATTAAAGACCTGAATGTCGCCAGCCCCATCGCTAATCTATCCGCATCCTTCGGTGCGAGCATCGGTCAGAATGGTTGCGCGGGTATTTATCCGGCGATGCTAGCGGTCATGATTGCGCCGACCATGGGCGTCGATCCAATGGATCCTATGTTTATCATCACGCTGGTTGGTGTGGTCGCTGTCAGCTCATTTGGCGTGGCGGGGGTGGGTGGCGGTGCGACGTTTGCGGCACTAATAGTGTTACCCGCTATGGGTTTTCCGGTCGCATTAGCAGCGTTACTGATTTCCATCGAGCCGCTGATTGATATGGCTCGTACTGCCTTAAATGTCAGTGGGTCCATGACTTCTGGACTCATTACCAGTCGGGTGCTGGGGATGACCGAACGACCCGCTGGGAACTTACCAACTTTGACTGGAGAGGCGTCCGGGAAGGCCTGATCAAGCCAGATTGCCTATCGAGTTCTTGGCTGTGAAGGGTGCTGCAGTTAGCTAGGACTAGAAGTGCTCTGTCTGGCAGTCGTTGTGTTCAGCCAAGGCTTTCCCTGATAGCGTTACTTGTCGATGATCTAGGGATTAATGATATCCTGAGTTACATCGAGGCCCTGTGGCCGCGGCTCGTGTTAGACTGGGGTTGGTTGGAAAAATGAGCATGCTTGAAAAATCACCCTATTAGAGGAAACACTGATGGATGCGCGATGAGGCTTGGTGGTCCTGAGTTTTTTAGCGGCTTATACCCAGTATTTCGGCACCGAAGAACACGTAATTGGCCGACACGATCAGCAGTTCAAGTGGCTGGTCTCCTTGCGCAACTGATATTTGCGGAAATCGAAGTGATCGCGGTCAAGTCCGATGAAGGGCGCCCGTGACGGTTTAGACACTCGTCCCCTGGATGATTGTGCATTGAATTTAAGATTGTTGAACCTGAAAATTAAACCTAATGTAGAGGTGTGTGTGAATCAATCCCTATTGAGAGCGGGCGTACTATCGGTCTCGTTGTTGGTATCGTTGTTGGTATCGTTGTTGGTCTCGTTGTTGGCGAGTGTCGCCTTTGGCGCCAACGCGCCCACGGTCGCCAACAATGGCATGGTGGTGTCGGCGAATGCGATGTCCTCAGAAATTGGCAAACAGGTACTCCAAGACGGTGGTAGTGCAGTGGATGCGGCTGTCGCGACGGCCTTTGCCCTGGCGGTGACACATCCCACGGCCGGTAATATTGGTGGTGGTGGTTTTCTGATTTATCGCCCCGCCAAAGGTGACCCGACTGCCTATGACTTCAGAGAAGTTGGCCCCGGTGCAGCATATCCCGAAATGTGGTTGGTGGATGGCGAATACAACTTCCAAAAACATCATATGAGTTACGCCTCTGTGGGTGTCCCTGGAACCGTAGCGGGCTTGCACTCTGCCTGGGAGGCTGAAGGGCGCTTGCCCTGGAAGCGGCTAGTGGAGCCAGCAATCAAGTTAGCCAAAAACGGCATCGTGATTACTCAAGGTCTCGCTCAATCCATCAAACGCAATTTGCCGCGCATGGAGAAGTACCCGGCCTCGGTGGCCAAGTTCACGAACCAGGGTACCCCTTATGAAGCCGGTGACTTTTGGATTCAAGCTGATCTGGCCGAGAGCCTGCAGCGGATCGCCGATCAAGGACCTGCGGGATTTTATCAGGGCAAAACCGCGGAATTGCTGGTGGCAGAAATGCAAGCCAATGGCGGATTGATTACCCTCGAAGACCTGGCGAATTATACAGCTAAAGTGCGCCAGCCGATTATCGGTCAGTATCGCGGCTACGAGGTAATTTCAATGCCACCACCCAGTTCAGGTGGTACGACCCTGGTTGAGATGCTTAACATGCTAGAAGGCTATGACCTGACCGCAATGGGCTTTGGGTCTGCCGATACTTTGCATGTGATGACCGAATCCATGCGACGGGCCTACAATGACCGGGCCCGGTATCTGGGCGACCCCGATTATAATGCCGATATGCCCTTGGATCGGCTGTTGTCGAAAGACTATGCGACGGACTTGCGCAATACGATTGATCTCAAACAAGCTTCGGTCTCGAGTCCTGAAGTCTTTAACCTGCTGAAAGAAAGCCCTGAGACCACCCACTTTTCGGTGGTGGATAAAGATCGTAATGCGGTGTCCCTGACCTACACGCTGGAGTGGGGTTATGGCTCGGGTATCGTCGTGCCAGGCGCGGGCTTTTTGCTGAATAACGAAATGGGCGACTTCAATGCGGGCCCTGGTTTAACCAACGACCAAGGCCTGATTGGCACGCCGGCGAACCTGGCCGAGCCAGGCAAGCGAATGTTGAGTAGCATGACGCCAACGATCCTGGCGAAAGATGGCAAACTGTTCATGGTCACCGGGACGCCCGGCGGACGCACGATTATCAACACCGTACTGCAAA
>JABBAY010000168.1 GCA_018607725.1 K189A clade bacterium | reverse complement strand
CGCTGAGGGCTCTGTGTCTTAGTTTGCTTGGGCTGCGGTATACATGGCTTTGGCATGGTCGAGGGATTGCTGCGTTAGTTCGACGCCACCTAGCATGCGGGCAATTTCTTCGATTTTTTCCTGAGTTGGCAAGGTCTCGATCTCGGTTTTAGCCTTTGCTTGGGCCTTGCCTTTACCTGAGCCAGTGGATTTGGTCACAAGATAATGCTGATGCCCCTGGGCTGCCACTTGAGGCAGGTGGGTCACACAGACGATTTGGGCTTTGCCACCCAGATTTCGTAGCAGGCTGCCGACGACTTCGGCTACGGCGCCGCCGATGCCAACGTCAACTTCATCGAATACCAAGCTGGGGACCTTAGAGGTGTCGGCGGTGACGACCTGAATCGCCAGGCTGATACGAGACAGTTCGCCGCCAGACGCGATTTTATTCAATGACCGGGGTACCTGGCCTGGATTGGTGCTAATCAGGAATTCGACCTCCTCGAGCCCGCCTGGCGCGATGACGCCGGTTTCGATGGGCGTCAGACTGACCTTGAAGATCGCGCCATGCATGCCGAGCTTGACCAATTGCTCTGTGACTTGGCGCTCCAGGGTTGTTGCTGCCTTGATGCGGGCTCGGCTCAGGCGCGTGGCAACCTCGAGATAGCTCGACGACAGGGCTTGGGTGCTGACGGCCAGGCTGTCAATTTCCGCATCAACATTGTCGAGGCTTTTGATCTCCGCCTGAATGTCGAGGGTGAACGCGGGAATGTCGCCGGGCTTAATTCGATGTTTGCGTGCGACATCATAGATGCTGGTCAGGCGTGCCTCGACTTCAAGCAAGCGCTGGGGGTCGGCTTCGATGGTGTCGGCAAACCGTTGCAAATCCGAGACAGCCTCTTCGAGTTGGATCTTGCTGCTGATAAACAATTCGGTCACCGGGGCCAGGGCCTCAAGCTCAATGGCTTGCAGCAGATGCAGCGCCTGGGTCAACTGGCTCAATATATTGCCCTCTTCGTTGAGCTCGCAGGCCTGCAGTGCGGCGTCACAGTTACGCAGTATCTCATCAACATGGCTCAGCTGCTGTTGTTCCTGTTCGAGACTGATGTGCTCATCGGGCTCGATGGCCAACTGTTCGAGCTCTTCGGCTTGATAGGCCAGCAACTGCACGCGGGCTGTTTGCTCGGCATTATTAGTCCGCAAGGATTCGAGACGTTTGCGAGCCCGATGGAATTGCTCCCACAGTTCATGGACCTGGGCGGCTAGTGGCAGCACATCGCCAAATTCATCGAGCATGCGACGATGGTTGTCCTTTTTGAGCAAGGATTGATGTTCATGCTGAGAGTGGATGTCGATAAGCATCTCGCCCAGAGTTTTCAGGTCAGTCACGGTGCTGGGCGCGCCGTTGATGAAGCCGCGGGAACGACCATCAGCGCCGAGTGTGCGCCGTAAGATACATTCACCGGCGCTATCGCTCGGTAGTTCGTGCTCAGCCAGCCAGCGCTTAGCCGGTTGATTGTCACTGATGTCAAAGGTGGCGTGAATTTCGGCCCGGTTGGCTGCGTTTGCAATCAGGCCCGTGTCGGCACGGTCACCCAAGGTCAGGCCTAACGCGTCGAGGATGATGGACTTGCCAGCCCCGGTCTCGCCGGTAACCACGGTCATACCCGAATTGAACTCGAGTTCGAGGTGATCAACCAGCGCAAAATTTTGAACCGTTAAATGGGTGAGCATGAAGTTACCTAAGTCAGTGGTAGTTCAATTAAACGCCACGCCTTGCCGAGTCTGCAAGATGACGCTGACAAATTTTACCCTGAATTTGTTCTGCTGTATTGATGTCAGCTTCATCAGGCGGGTATATTGAGTAATCGTTCAAGCAATGTGTTGGCAATAGAGTCAATGGTAGAAAAACGCGAGATCAGTGAAAAAGCTCAGATAGTGTTGAAAACACTCGTCGAGCGCTATATCGCCGACGGTCAGCCGGTGGGCTCTAAAACGTTGGCTGCGCAACCCCGGGTCACTGTCAGCTCCGCGACGGTACGCAATATTATGGCTGATCTGGAAGATAAGGGCTATGTCACCTCGCCCCATACCTCCGCCGGACGTGTCCCGACCGCCATGGGATATCGGTTCTTCGTTGACAGCTTACTGGAGATGGCGCCGCTGGGGACGCAAGATCTGCAACAGATGCGGCGCCAGTTGGACCCTGACTGGTCGGCTCATCAACTGGTTCAATCGACCTCTGGCATTCTGTCAGATGTCACCCAAATGGCCGGGCTGGTGACTATCCCTCGACGCGAGCAAGTGACCTTGCGGCATGTGGAATTCCTGAGCCTGAGTGAGAAACGGGTACTGGTGATTCTGGTGCTGGCCGACCATGAGGTGCAGAACCGTATTATCTATACGGATGCCGCCTATACGGAAATTCAGCTTAAGGAAGCATCTAACTATATCAACCAATCCTTTGCAGGCAGATCCTTGCGACATATTCGTGAGCAATTGATTACGGCAATGAAGTCTGACCAGGAAAACCTTAACGGCCTCATGAAGGCAACCTTGGAAGTCGCTGAGAAAGCCTTCGAGCAAGATGAAGCCGATGGCTATGTATTGGCGGGTCAGGAAAATCTAGTAGAAATATCGCCTGATATGGCCCGTGACGATATCCGTAACCTGTTCCAGGCATTTTCGCTGAAGGGCGATATCTTGCATCTGTTAGATCGCTGCCTGGCGGGCGAGGGGGTGCAGCTGTTTATTGGTGAAGAATCCGGTTATGAATTGCTCGACGACTGTAGTGTCGTGATCTCACCCTATCGGGTGGATGGCCAATTGGTTGGCGTTTTGGGGGTCATTGGACCGACGCGCATGGCCTATAGCCGTGTTATCCCAGTGGTGGACGCCACGGCCAAGCTACTCAGCGCTGCCCTCGGTAGCTCATTGCCCCGCCATTAACCGCGCTGTCTGGCGCCACTTTCCTGGTTCTATACAATCTCATGCCTTAAACCCTTGAATCTTGCAGGGGTAAGCCCCATATCACTGAGACTTCAAAATTACTGATCTGGAGTCAGGGTGCATGGCAGATTTCGACGAACAACAATCGACACCGGGCGATGACAGCGAGCGGCACGATGAGCTGGTTGTCAGCGACTTAGAGGCTGGCAGCGAAGCCGAGATTCTCGAGCCAGAGGATCAAAATATCGATACCATGTCGCCCAGCGAGCTACGCGCGGCAGCTTACGGTGCCCACGAAGAAGCCGAAAAGTTCAGAGACGCGGCTTTGCGTGCCGAGGCGGAGATGCAAAATCTTCGGCGTCGAACCGAGCGAGAAGTTGAGCACGCGGTCAAATACGGCGTCGAGAAACTGATTCAGAGTCTGTTGCCAGTAGTAGATAGCTTAGAAAAAGCCATTGAGTCAGCCGAACAATCAGATGCAGACAGTGAAGCGACCCTGGCGATTATTGAAGGCATGGGGTTGTGCCAGCGCCTGTTCATCGATGTGATGGCGAAGGAAGGTGTGGCTGTGATCGATCCGCACGGAGAGCCCTTCGACCCTAATTTGCACCAAGCAATTTCAATGATCGAAAGTCCTGAAGTCGAGCCCAATTCAGTCATCGCAGTAGTGCAGAAAGGCTATCAGCTGAATGGTCGGTTAGTTCGACCCGCCATGGTGATGGTCGCTAAAAACACGCCAGCAGCTTCGAATTAGGCACGAGTGAGGAAGATAGAAATCTGATTTTGGGACTTGAATAATTTCGACTGGTGCCAATATAGACGTTCAAGAAGTGACGGGCCGGGCAGTTTGACCGGTAGGCGAGACGAAAAATACATCACACACATTTGGTTATCATTAGTTAATACCAGCCTGAAGTAAGTCAGGTTGTTCAGCGGAGAAGCATTATGGGAAAAATAATCGGCATAGATCTTGGGACTACCAACTCTTGCGTCGCGGTCATGGAAGGCAATCGAGCCAAAATTATTGAAAATGCGGAAGGTGATCGAACGACGCCTTCAGTCGTTGGTTATGCCGGTGATGATGAAGTGCTGGTCGGCCAGTCTGCAAAACGTCAGGCGGTGACCAACCCACACAATACGCTGTTCGCGGTTAAGCGCCTGATCGGTCGGCAGTTCGACGATGAAGTCGTACAGCGCGATATTAAAATGGTGCCTTACACGATTGCGAAAGCTGATAATGGTGATGCATGGGTCGAAGTTAACGGTCAGAAGATGGCGCCCCCGCAGATCTCTGCACAAGTGCTGAAGAAAATGAAGAAAACGGCTGAGGATTATCTTGGCGAAGCCGTCACCGAGGCGGTGATTACAGTGCCCGCCTATTTCAATGACTCACAGCGACAAGCGACCAAAGATGCCGGTCGAATAGCCGGTCTTGAGGTCAAGCGGATCATTAACGAGCCCACTGCAGCTGCGCTGGCTTATGGCATGGACAAGTCCGTCGGTGACTCAACTATCGCAGTGTATGACTTGGGTGGTGGTACCTTCGACATCTCGATTATTGAGATCGCTGACGTCGATGGCGAGAAGCAATTTGAAGTTTTATCTACCAATGGCGATACGTTCCTCGGCGGCGAAGACTTCGATCTGCGTCTGATCGATTACCTTGCCGATGAATTCAAGAAGCAGCACAGTATGGATCTGCATAATGATCCGTTAGCCCTGCAGCGTCTGAAGGAAGCCGCAGAGAAGGCAAAAATTGAGTTGTCCAGCAGTCAGCAAACAGAAGTTAATCTGCCGTATATCACTGCTGACGCGACCGGTCCGAAGCATTTAGTCATTAAAGTGACTCAGGCGAAATTAGAGTCTTTGGTTGAAGAGTTAGTGAATCGCACGATTGAGCCGCTGCGCATCGCGCTGAAGGACGCGGGTCTGGGGGTGTCTGAAATCGACGATATCATCCTCGTTGGTGGCCAAACGCGGATGCCGATGGTGCAGCGTAAGGTTAAAGAGTTTTTTGGCAAAGACGCACGTAAGGATGTGAATCCCGACGAAGCCGTCGCCATGGGTGCTGCGATTCAAGCTGCGGTGTTGTCAGGTGATGTCAAAGACGTGCTCTTGTTAGATGTCACGCCTCTGTCTCTGGGTATCGAGACCATGGGCGGCGTGATGAGCGCATTGATCGAAAAGAACACAACGATTCCGACTAAAAAGAGTCAGGTGTTCTCGACGGCAGAAGATAACCAGCCGGCTGTGACTATTCATGTGTTGCAAGGTGAGCGTAAGCAAGCCGCGCATAACAAGTCACTGGGTCAGTTTGATTTGGCTGATATTCCGCCGTCACCACGGGGTTCGCCACAAATTGAAGTGAGCTTTGACCTCGATGCGAACGGCATATTGAACGTTTCGGCGAAAGACAAGGCAACGGGCAAAGAACAGTCAATCGTGATCAAGGCGTCATCGGGTTTGAGCGACGAAGAAGTCGAACAGATGGTTCGTGATGCGGAATCTCACGCTGAAGATGATCGTCGGTTCGAAGAGCTGGTGACAGTGCGTAACCAAGCTGATGGCATGGTGCATGCGACTCGCAAGATGCTTGAAGAAGCTGGCGACAATGTCCCAGAAGAAGAAAAGACGGCTATTGAAACGGCAATTAGCGAGCTTGAGGCGTCACTAAAAGAGACGGACAAGGAAGCTATTGAAGCGAAAACCGCAAAGTTGACGGAAGTGTCTTCTGGGCTGGCTCAACGTATGAGTGCCGAGCAAGCACAGGCTGCGGGCGGTGCTGGTGAAGCACCGGGCGCGAGCAATGTCGACCCTGACGCGGTAGATGCTGAATTTGAAGAGGTGAAGGACGACAAGAAGTAACATATCTCTTAGGGGCTGTCCTGTTGGATGGCCGTGAAGTGGGATATGTTGGCTGCTTAAACTTACCAACATAGGCGATGAACAACAGCGCAGAATCCAGGCATGAATCCGGGATTCTGCGTTCGCGTATCAGAAGAATCGAAACGTAATATGGCGACTAAGAGAGACTATTACGAGGTACTGGGCGTGGCCCGGGATGCTTCGGAGCAAGAGATCAAGAAAGCTTATCGACGCATGGCGATGAAGCATCATCCTGACCGTAATCCTGACGATGCCGGAGCTGAGGACAAGTTTAAGGAGGCCAGCGAGGCAGCCGACGTGTTGATGGATGGGCAGAAACGTGACGCCTATGATCAATTCGGGCATGCGGGGCTTGAAGGTCAGGGCGCTGGATTTGGTGGCGGTGGCTTCAGTTCTATTTTTGAGGATGTGTTCGGTGACATCTTTAGTGGTGGTGGCCGTGGTCGCAGTCAAGTTCAGCGTGGGTCTGACTTGAAGTACATACTCGACCTTGATCTGGAAGAGGCGGTGCGTGGTACAAATCCGAAGATCAAAATTCCGGCGCTAGTGGAGTGTCATGAATGCATCGGCTCGGGTGCAAAAAAAGGCACGAGTGCAGTGGATTGCGTGCAATGTGCAGGCATGGGCCAGGTCACTGTTCGGCAAGGTTTTTTCTCCATTCAGCAAACCTGCCCGCGCTGTCGTGGTGCTGGCAAGATGATCACCGATCCCTGTAAAAAGTGTCGTGGTCACGGCCGTATCGAGGAGCAGAAGACCCTGTCAGTCAAGGTGCCGCCAGGCGTTGATACCGGTGATCGAATTCGCCTCGCAGGTCAAGGTGAAGCGGGCGCAAATGGCGGGCCGGCGGGCGATCTATATGTGCAGGTCAATGTACGTGCGCACGCTATCTTCACGCGCGAGGGTGAGAATCTTTATTGCGAGGTGCCGATCAGCTTTGTTGATGCGGCGCTCGGCGGGGAGCTTGAAGTGCCGACTCTGGATGGTCGTGTGAGCCTGAAGATTCCTGAGGAAACCCAGACGGGTAAAATGTTCCGACTGCGTGGCAAGGGCGTTAACGTCACCCAGGTCAGAGGTGGTGGTATAGGCGATTTATATTGCCGAGTTGTGGTCGAAACCCCGGTTAAGCTCAGCAAGAAGCAGAAGGAATTGCTCCGTGAGTTTGATGGTGAATCGGACGCTAAGCAGTCGCCGAAGCGCTCTACCTGGTTCGAGGGTGTTAAGCACTTTATCGATTCCTTAACCTAAATCGAAACCCTCAGACGTTTTACTCGCGAGATGCTTGAACATGATAAATATTGCTGTCACTGGTGCCGCGGGGCGGATGGGTAAAATGCTGATTCAAGCCATCATTGAGGCCGACGGCGTGCAGCTCAGCGCCGCGATAGAGCAGCCAGGACATAGTGCCATTGGCTCGGATGCCGGCGAAATGGCGGGCATGGGGCGCATTGGCGTGCCGGTGGTGGGTGAATTGACGTTGGTGCTAACTCAATTTGACGTCTTAGTCGACTTCACGATTGCCGCTGCAACGCTGGCCAACTTGCAGGTTTGTGCTGCCCACGGCAAGCGCATGGTGATTGGTACCACTGGATTAACTGAGCATGAGCAGGCGCAGGTGGCGGCATTGTCTAGTCGGGTCGCCGTCGTCTCGGCGCCAAACTACAGTGTCGGGGTCAATGCGACCTTTAAGCTGCTGGAGATGGCGGCCGGTATATTCGGTGACGATGTAGATATCGAGATTATCGAGGCTCATCATCGCCACAAGGTCGATGCGCCCTCGGGAACGGCGTTACGCATGGGTGAAGTCATGGCCAATCGTCTCGGTCGAGATCTAAGCGAGGTGGCTATTTATGGTCGCGAGGGCATCACGGGCGAGCGGGCACGTCAGACTATCGGCTTCAGTACGGTGCGTGGTGGTGATATCGTCGGCGAACACACCGTCATTTTTGCGGGTGCGGGAGAGCGATTAGAAGTTACTCACAGGGCGCACAGTCGTCTGAACTTCGCCGAGGGGGCCGTGCGAGCCGCGCGCTGGCTGGCGGATAAGAAGGCGGGGGTTTTTGATATGCAGGATGTCTTGGGATTGCGCGAACGCAAGTCGGATTAAAGTGCGAAATTATCTGGAATAGACCGACCAATTAACATAGAATCTTGCGCCAATATGGAATCCCGGTCTAGGATCGATTCGAGCGAGATGGAAGTGATTCCCTCTCGCTTTTTTTCGACCATCGACCATCAATAGCGAACCAATGGAGGCGGATAGTTGACCAGTAGAGCGGTACTTGCACTTGAGAACGGCGTCTTGTTCGAGGGTGTAGCTATTGGTATAGACGGTCAATCTGTCGGCGAAGTGGTTTTTAACACGTCCATGACGGGTTACCAGGAAATCCTGACCGACCCCTCCTATGCCCGCCAGATCATCACCTTGACCCATCCGCATATCGGTAACACTGGTGTGAATGACGAGGATGAAGAATCCGACAATACCTGGGCGGCAGGATTAGTGATTCGCGACCTGCCCTTGGCCGTCAGCAACTGGCGCCAGCAAGGCTCTCTGCAAGACTATCTGGTGCAGCGCAAGGTGGTAGCCATTGCCGGCATCGACACTCGTATGCTGACTCGTATCCTCCGTGAAGAAGGCTCTCTGAAGGGTTGTATTATCGCGGGGCCAAACCTCTCGGAAGCTGACATCGCGGGTGCCGTTGCAGCGGCCCGGGCATTTGGCGGTCTGGCAGGGCTGGATCTGGCACAAGTCGTGACAACCCCATCGACCTATGCCTGGCAGCAGGGTAGTTGGTCTCTTGATAGCGGTTATCCGACGTTGACAGATTTTAAATACAAAATTGTTGCTTATGACTTTGGTGTTAAACGTAACATCCTGAGAATGCTGGCTGACCGAGGTTGTGAGTTGATCGTGGTACCGGCGAAGACATCTGCGGCTGACGTTTTGGCGATGCAGCCAGATGGCATCTTTCTTTCCAACGGTCCGGGAGACCCCGAACCTTGTGACTATGCCATCGCCGCGATCCAGACCTTGCTTGAGTCGGGGATCCCCTTATTTGGTATTTGCCTTGGATTGCAATTGCTCGGCATTGCCGCTGGCATGAAAACCATCAAGATGAATCACGGTCATCACGGCGCTAACCATCCGGTGAAAGACCTGGATAGCGGCGTGGTGCTTATCTCTAGCCAAAACCACGGATTTTGTATCGATGATACGACTCTGCCGAAAAGTGTCAGGGTCAGTCATAGGTCGTTATTTGATAATTCGCTGCAGGGAATCGAACTCATTGATCGTCCCGCGTTCGGATTCCAGGGGCATCCTGAAGCAAGCCCGGGTCCTCACGATGCGGCTCCTTTGTTTGACCATTTCATTAAACTGATCGAACACTATACGGCAACCAAGAAATCTCATGCCTAAAAGAACCGACATAAATAGCATTCTGATCATTGGCGCTGGGCCGATCATTATTGGCCAGGCCTGTGAGTTTGATTACTCCGGTGCGCAAGCCTGCAAAGCCCTTCGCGAGGAAGGTTACCGGGTGATTCTGGTGAACTCGAACCCAGCGACGATCATGACGGATCCCGCCATGGCAGACTCGACCTACATTGAGCCCATCACGTGGGAAGTGTTGGCGAATATTATCGAAATAGAGCGACCCGATGCGCTACTGCCGACCATGGGCGGCCAAACGGCATTGAACTGTGCGCTGGATCTTGCCCGCGAAGGCGTCCTTGAGCGCTTTAATGTGGAAATGATCGGCGCGAGTCGCGATGCGATCGACATGGCTGAAGACCGTCAGAAATTTGATGTGGCAATGAAATCCATTGGCCTGGCGACCCCAGTATCGGCCTTCGCCCACTCTCTGGAAGAGGCCAAACAAGTCCAAGTGAGACTCGGCTATCCCTGTGTCATCAGGCCCTCCTTCACCATGGGTGGCTCGGGTGGTGGCATCGCTTATAACCAGGACGACTTTATCGAAATCTGTACTCGCGGTCTGGATCTGTCGCCGACCAATGAGCTGCTGATCGACGAGTCGCTGCTGGGCTGGAAAGAATATGAGATGGAGGTGGTGCGTGATAAAAACGACAACTGCATCATCGTTTGTACCATTGAAAACTTTGACCCTATGGGCATTCATACCGGCGACTCCATCACGGTAGCGCCAGCTCAGACCCTGACAGACAAGGAATACCAGATTATGCGCAACGCCGCGATCGCGGTATTGCGAGTTATCGGGGTTGAAACAGGCGGTTCGAATGTCCAGTTCGGCATCGATCCCGCGACGGGGCGAATGGTCATTATTGAGATGAACCCACGGGTCTCTCGATCTTCGGCACTGGCCTCCAAGGCCACGGGCTTTCCCATCGCCAGAGTAGCGGCGAAGCTCGCCATCGGCTACACCCTGGATGAGCTCTCGAATGAGATTACGGGTGGAGCGACGCCGATTTCCTTTGAGCCTTCCCTAGATTACGTTGTAACCAAGATTCCGCGCTTCACCTTTGAAAAATTCCCGCAGGCGGAAAATTTTCTGACGACCCAGATGAAGTCCGTGGGCGAAGTGATGGCGATTGGCCGGACCTTTCAGGAATCGCTGCAGAAAGCCCTGCGCGGTCTTGAAGTGGACATTAACGGATTGTCGCCCATCATGGATGCCTCATCCAGGGACTGGAAAACGCGAATCCGGCGAGAGCTGCAAGTGGCCGGTGCCGAGCGTATTCGTTATCTGGCGGATGCGATCCGGCTAGGTTTTGACATGGAAGAGATCCATGAGCTGACACGTATCGACCCTTGGTTTCTAATCCAGATTGAAGACCTGATTCGACGTGAGCAGAAACTGCAAGGCGTGGCTCTGGCAGAGATTGACCGGGATTGGATGTTTGATCTGAAGCAGCGCGGTTTTGCCGACGCTCGACTGGCCGAGTTGCTCAGCGTCGAAGAAAACAGTTTCCGTGCGCATCGGTTGGCATTGGGTGTAAAGCCCGTGTATCGGCGAGTGGATACTTGCGCGGCAGAATTCGCATCCGCCACCGCTTATATGTATTCAACCTATGAGTCTGAGTGTGAGGCGCGGCCGACAAATCGAGATAAGATCATGGTGTTGGGTGGTGGCCCAAATCGCATCGGTCAGGGCATCGAATTTGACTACTGCTGTGTCCATGCTGTGCTCGCCATGCGCGAAGATGGCTACGAAACCATTATGGTCAACTGTAACCCGGAAACTGTGTCGACAGATTTCGACACGGCAGACCGCTTGTACTTCGAGCCACTGACTTTCGAGGATGTATTGGCCATCGTCGACGTTGAAAAACCGAAAGGGGTGATTGTCCAATTTGGTGGACAGACACCGCTGAAACTTGCCGAGGCGTTAATGAATGCCGGCGTGCCGATCATTGGCACCAGCCCCGACGCTATCGATATGGCTGAGGACCGGGAACGATTTCAGCATATGATCACCAAGCTGGGTCTACGGCAGCCACCGAACAAGACCGTTAAGACCTTGGAAGAAGGCCTGACTGCGGCGCGCAACATCGGCTTTCCGCTCGTCGTGCGTCCATCTTACGTGTTAGGTGGTCGAGCGATGGAAATCGTTTACGACGAAGAAGAACTCACCCGCTATTTGCGTGAAGCAGTGCAGTTGTCCGATCGTTCGCCGGTCTTGTTGGATCGATTTCTCGACCAGGCCATCGAAATTGACGTCGATGCAGTGTCTGATGGTAAGCAGGTAGTCATTGGCGCTGTCATGCAACATATCGAACAAGCTGGTGTGCACTCTGGTGACTCGGCGTGTTCTTTGCCACCTTACAGTCTGAGCGATGAGGCCCTTGATGAGATGCGCAAGCAGGTCGTGGAGATGGCGCTTGAGCTTGGTGTTATAGGCCTGATGAATGTCCAGTTCGCCATTCAAAATGGCGATATTTATATTCTTGAAGTGAATCCACGAGCCTCGCGAACGGTGCCTTTTGTTTCGAAATGCATCGGTGTTTCCTTGGCCAAAGTAGCGGCTCGCTGTATGGCTGGTACTAGCCTTGAAACACAGGGTTTTACCACAGAGATCGTGCCGAATTATTTCAGCGTCAAAGAAGCGGTATTCCCATTCGGTAAATTCCCGGGGGTAGACCCGATCCTCGGCCCAGAAATGAAGTCGACCGGTGAGGTCATGGGCGTCGCGGAGACCTTTGGTGAGGCATACCGCAAAGCTCAGCTGGCAGCGGGTGACCTTATTCCTGCGGCAGGGCGAGCCTTCCTGAGTGTTCGGGATACGGATAAACCCGAGTTGGTGCAGGTGGCGACCGATTTGCTCGCCATCGGCTTTACGCTCGTGGCAACTCGGGGAACAGCGCTAGTTTTGCGCGAGGCTGGTGTCCATGTGGATATCGTTAACAAGGTTCAAGAAGGTCGGCCGCACGTGGTCGACATGATTAAGAACCATGAGGTGAATTTCATCGTCAATACCACGGAAGGCAAACAGGCGATTGCCGATTCCTATGCCATTCGTCGCACAGCACTGCAGCACAAGGTTTATAATGCGACGACGATGGCGGGGGCCAGAGCCTGCATTGACGCGGTTCGCCACGGTGAGCATCTCTCGGTACATCGCCTTCAGGACTTACACAAACGCTTGCTAGGGTAATATTGAATTACCAGTCAGCGCGGCGGGGTTAAGACCGGCCGACAATTATTTTTGTGGTCTCCACTAGACATTCTGGCCGAACTTTTCAACACTAGGCACTGTCTTTATATAATCGCTAGAACACTACCGGACAGAATCTATGGACAAGGTTCCAATGACAGCCGCAGGCGAGAAAACGTTGCGGGTTGAGGTGGATCGCCTCAAACAAATCGAACGCCCCAGAATTATTAAAGAAATTGCCACTGCCAGGGCTCAAGGTGATCTTCGCGAAAACGCCGAATATCAGTATGCCAAAGAAGAGCAGGGTTTTATTGAGGGTCGAATCGCAGATATTGAGGGCAAGCTGAACCATGCCCATGTCATTGATGTCACGCTAATTGAGCATACGGGCCGGGTCATCTTTGGTACGACGGTACACCTGGTGAATCTCGATACCGACGAAGAAATCATCTATCAGATTGTCGGTGACGATGAAGCTGACCTGAAGATCTCCAAGATCTCAGTCTATTCACCGATTGCCCGAGCCTTAGTTGGCAAACGAGTCGGTGATGTGGCGCTGGTGCATGCGCCCAATGGTACGATTGAATACGAAATTTGCTTGGTCGAGCATCTTTAGCGGCATCTTTGCTGTAAAACGCCACTGCTTATTTGTCGGGTTGTTGGTTTTGATGGGTGGACTGCCGCTGCAGGCAGAAGTGCAGCTCTCTGGGCTAAATGCCGAAATGACTGCTGCGGTGGAAGCGCAGTTGAGCCTCTGGAAGCAACCCTGTGAGCTGAACCGTTGGGCCGTCAGGTATCAGTTTTCCCGAGTTGAGCTCGAGGTGCGCGACGCGCTGGTGTCCTTCGGCTATTACTCGCCATTGATAAACAGCAAGCTTGAATGGGGGGTGCCCCAAGTCGACTGCTGGCGGGCGACAATCGAGCTCGATCCAGGCCCGCCGGTTGTCATTCGCAAAAGTCAGTTCAAAGTGCTTCCGGAAAATAATTTTTTCAGCGCATTGCCGTTAGTGGGTATCGCGCCTGGAGAGCGGTTCGATCACCAGCACTATGAAAACTTCAAGGCAAGCCTTGAACAAATCGCCACCGAAAAGGGTTTCTTTGATGCCTTGTTAGTGACCCATGAAGTCGCTGTTGACCCGGTGCAGCTGGCGGCAGACATTCACCTGGAATGGCAGGTGGGTCAACGCTACAGCCTTGGCGCAGTAAGCTACGTGGGCTCTGATCTGGAGGAGAACATCCTCAACCGCTACCTGCCATTCAAGGCCGGTGATCCTTTTGATGCAAAAATGCTGGGTGAATTTTACCAAGCGCTGCTCAGCAGTGACTATTTTACCGACGTCAGCATTGACGCTGAGGTAGATACCGCGATCGACCGGCGAATACCCGTCGTAGTGAATCTGACGCCAATCGATCCCACAGAAACGCGCCTGGGTGTGGGTTACTCAACGGACATCGGTGCCAAGGCTTCCATCAGCCATATTAACAAGCGCGTTAATCAAAAGGGTCACCGTATTGAGGGGACACTGGCGGTGGCAGAACGGGAATCGGAGGTCGGCGGATTTTATCGAATACCTGATGCTGATTATGCCGAAGGTTGGACCAGTTTTTACGCCGGCCTGAAGAAAAGCAATACAGATACTAGTGAAGTGACGACATCGAAATTGGGGGTTCGACAACTCGTCCTGGTCAGATCCAACTGGATCATGACGCGTTTCATCGAGGTTGTGAACGATAATTTTTTGATCGCAGCTACTGAAAACGCGACAACCAATTTGGTGCCGGGGGTGAGTTTTAATCGAACTCATACGGAGCTCAGTCGTCGGCCCCGATCCGGCTATCGACTCGGTTTGGGCCTGTCGGGAACCTCCCGCGCCATCGGTTCCGAGTCTGATTTTGTGAATATGTTTGCTAACGCAAAGGTCATCTGGCCACTGTGGCCGACGGGTCGACTCATCACTCGCGGGCAGGTGGCGGCCGTGGTAAGTAATGACTTCGCGGCGCTACCGCCAGGCAATCGATATTTTACCGGCGGTGATAATAAGGTCCGGGGCTTCGATTTCCAGTCACTGGGCCCGGTTGATTCAGCTGGCGCCGTCATCGGCGGAAATCGACTGCTGGAACTGAGTATTGAGGTCGATCAGAAGATCGCCGAGAATTGGGCGATTGCCCTGTTCTCCGATGCAGGAAGTGCCTCGTTGGATCAATTTGCAACGACCTTCTCGACATCAGTGGGGTTCGGTGTGCGTTGGTATTCGCCCATTGGCCCAGTCCAAGTTGATCTCGCGGTGCCGTTGGATAACAACGAAGTCCGCCTACATATCAGCCTTGGACCGGAACTTTGATCTTGCGCGGGCTACTCTATGGCGCCTTGGGCTTGCTGCTGTTGCTGCTGGGATCTAGTTGGCTGTTGCTCGCCACTGAATCCGGCAGTCTCTGGCTGGTCTCCAAGCTCAATACTGAAAACATCAAAGTGCAAGGCTTACGGGGAAGCCTACTCGACAAGCTGCAGGTCGAACTTTTGGATGTCTCGACTCCAGATGTGGATATCAGCATCCGCGACCTGAAGCTTCAAATTAATCTGCTGCCTTTGCTCCTGTATCGCGTGAGTGTTGAAAACCTGGAGATCGGTGCGCTGACCGTTACGCACCACCCGCAGGTGGCCGGCGCAGATAGTGCAAAGTTTTCTGGCTTGCCGCTTTTTATCGACCTTCCTCGGATCAGTATTCGGCAGATCCGCTATCAACGGGACGATCAAGCTTATGTGATAGACCACCTCAAGGCTGCAGGCGCGCTGTTTGGCCTGGATGTCAATCTGAGTCAATTGTCTCTCGACTATCAGGACTTCAAACTGGTAGGTGAGCTGCAGCTGCGCCTCAGCGACCCTTGGCCGTTTACGAGCACTTACCGACTGCAAACGCCCTATGGTGAGTTTGCCGCTGGTATCGAGGGATCGCGGCAAAGCATTAGTCTGCGCGGGGTGTTTCAGTCTCTGGCCGTGGTTGCCAATTTGAATCTGGACGCCGTCCAAAACCCGTTGATTGTTACTATCTCAGCGCCTGCGATCGACCTGGGACCCTATATCGGGGCGGCTTCGCCGCTTCTGGGCTCGAGTCTACGTGACTTGGACGTGCGCATCGTGACTGACTTTGAGACTTATAGGCTCAGTGGTAGTGGAGTGCTGGTCGCCTCGTCGCTGCCCGCGTTGCCGGTCGTTGCAATTGGCCAGTTTTCGAATGGTGAGTTAGCGCTCAGTAACTTGGAGATAACCCTGGACCAAGGCAGGGCCGCATTGTCAGGTCGATATCGACTTGAAGGTCAGGCGTTCCAAGGTGCCCTCGTGCTTGAGGAGTTGCCATTGCCGCTGCTCAAGCCGCTGCTGCCGGTTGCGATCACTAACTCGATTACGCTGCTGGGACAGATATCGACTCGAGCCGCTATAAGCGTCATTGATGGGCACATTGACCTTGATCTGCCAAATATCTCGGGTGTCGTGAATCAGCGAGCCTTAAGCGGCAGTGCTCGATTGTCAGCCAAAGATCTGTCGGACATGATCCTGAGCGTGACTATGAAGCTGGGCGACAATCAACTAGCGACCCAACTGGATATGGCATCCCAAAAAGCCCAATTAGACTTCAGTGGCACACAACTGAGTTTAATCGCACCGCAGTTGCAGGGTCAGATGGAGGTTCACGGCGTGGTTCATCACCTGCTGGGAAATCCGATACTACAGGGCAGTGTTTCAGCGAAGAATTTCGAGTTCAATGAGATCCATCTGCACGCGCTGACGGCAACCCTCAGTTCGGCTGACAGCGACACCCATAAACTGCAATTGGCGGTCGAGGCATTGCGGGTCGGAGATAAGCGCCTGGGAACTCTGCAGGCTGACATTCAGGGTTCCAAACAGCGTCAGGCAGGTACGTTAAGTTGGCGCCTGGATGACCAGGCGTTTGAAACCCAGGTCAGTAATATAGTGACCGCGGGTACCGGGTTTGACCATTGGTTGCCACTTGCCGGCGATCTCAATTTTGCGGGTAGTAGCCTAACGTTGCCCTGGGGTACCTGGCGTTCGATAGACCCGACGTCGCTGCAGTATGCCGCGGGCCAGATCGCCCTCGGTGCCCCGAATTGCTGGCGTGAGGAGCAGCGAGGTGCAGTTTGTGTTGAGCAACTGTCCTGGGCCGGTGGGCGATTTAATATCGACGCTCGTTTAGATCATTTGCCCCTCGACGTTGCGCAACTGCCGGGTATCGCAGCGATGAAATTGGTGGGCGATCTAGGTGCCACCTTGCGCCTGGCGGGGAGTCTGGACAAATGGCAAGGGGAGTTTGGTTTTTCGTTGCCACAGACCCTGTTGACCTGGTCAGATTTTGAGGTGGATCAGGTGCTACTGGATATTACGGGTCAGGGTGAAATCGACAACTATAGTGTGCGTGGTGCATTGAAAGCGCAGTCGGGCGTTGAGCACCAGATTGAGGCGAAGCTGCAGGTCAATGATGTTCGCGAGCCTTTGACTTTCGCAGCATCTGCGACCCTGGATTCGCAGGATGTCGGTCTGCTCGCTGCCGTTATGCCGTTTGTTGCTAACGGTCACGGCAAGGCGCGCGCTGTGGTTGAGTTTGCACAGGCGCTGTCCGGTAAAATCACACCAACAGGTCAGGCGAAAGAGTGCTCAGGCGCCTCAGGGACGCTGGCTCAGGACGCAGTGCCGTTACGCCGCATCAAGGGTCAGCTGACTCTGGGTCCTGGTGTCGAGGCGATGATTCCTGCATTGAATCTTGAATTTTCTGACATCGAATTCTCTGCGGAGGCGAGCAGTGAGTGCAAGATCGAGTTCCGCGGTCAAGCCCGGTCAGGTATCGGAAAAGTTGCCCTGGCAGGCAATTCCTCCGACCTGTTGGCCACTGATCGACAGGTGCAGGCAAGGCTGTTGGGCGAGCAATTTACGGTGATTAATCGACCGGAGTTACAAATGACCGTCAGTCCGGACCTGGAATTCACGGTCGAAGGACGCCAGGTTCGAGTCACCGGGACGCTGCGACTCGACAGTGGTCAGGTTCAGGACAAGGCGTTGCAAATTCCAGTGCGTCAGCGCTCTGCAGATGTGGTGATTGTCAACACCGAACCGGTCCAGCCTAGTGGCCCGATCTACGAGCTAGACCTTGCGCTGACGGTGGGTGAGCAGGTTCGCATGATAGTGTATGGCCTCAATGCCAAGGTCTCTGGGGCGCTCAGAATCCGGCAGTCGGCCACAAGGCCGCGTCAGGTGGAGGGTATCTTGAATCTCAACGAGGGGGTTTTCTCTCGGTATGGGGTGGAATTTCAATTGGAACGTGGCCGTCTGATTTATAGCGGCTCGGTCACGAATCCGGTTGTTGATGTGGTGGCGCGTCGCGAAATTGATTCCACCGAAGGGCAAATCACAGTGCAACTGCTCATGAGCGGCACCGCCAGCAACTTACAGTCTCGACTGCTGGCATCGCCCGCCATGAGTGAGGCAGATGCGCTGAGTTATTTGATACTAGGCCGACCTTTGAGTGGCTCGACCGGATCCGACGGAACCCTGCTCGCGGGTGCCGCGCTCTCCTTTGGGTTGAAGAAGGCGGTGCCGATCACAGTTGAAATTCAGGCTAAGTTAGGACTTGATGAGTTGTCCGTGACGGGTAAAGATGTCGATACCGCGTCGGTAGTGGCTGGTAAGCGCGTCACGCGAGACGTGTACCTGGAATACAATTACGGCCTGTTTTCCAGGATTGGTGGGTTGTTGGTGAATTATCAGTTGTCCGAGCGTTTGTCATTGCAGGCCCAGTCGGGCACCGCAGACTCGCTGGAGCTGATCTACAAGTTTTGACGTCAAGAAAGCCTAATAGCAGGCGATGGTCAGCTGATGGTGGCGCGGAGAATATTCGACAAAGCCGGGTTAGGTTTGGCTGCGGCCTTGTAAATCAGGGCGATGTGGCCAATTTTTTGTATCACGGTGACATGCTGGGTGGCAACAATAGTCGCGACTAGGGCGTCTCTTTCGTCTTTATCGCCGGCCAGAATTTTCACCTTAATCAGTTCGTGGTCCTGCAGGGCGCGGCTGAGTTCGCTGAGAACAGTCTCGCTCAGGCCATTGCCGGCAATGGTGACAACCGGTTTGAGATGATGGCCGATGGCGCGAAACCGTTTCTTGTCTTTTTGGCTTATCATAAGGTTTGAGTCATCTTCAGTAAGAAAAGGCATAATACACAAGTCGGTTAGCAAGAACCGAGCGTAAAATACTTGTAAACACAAAGGGCGGCGAGTTTACCCGACTCAAATCAACAATGCGAGATGAAAGAGCGGCAGACTAGAGCTGCGTCGACAGACATGAAAAAATCAAAATCCAGCCATCAATGGCTCAAAAATCATGAAGATGACGAGTACGTAAAACGTGCCCGAGCGGAAGGATATCGTTCTCGAGCGAGCTACAAGCTGCTGGAAATTGATGCGCGTTTCAATCTCCTCAAGCCAGGCGCGACGGTCATTGATCTCGGTGCCGCGCCCGGTGGCTGGTGCCAGGTAGTCATCGAAAAAATTGGTCCGCAGGGGACGCTGATCGGCATCGATTTGTTGGAAATGGAGCCAATCCCCGGTGTGACCTTCATTCAGGGTGACTTTACCGAAGCGCAACCCTTCGAACAGTTGCTCGCAAGTTTGGCTGGTCGACCAGTAGACCTTGTATTTTCTGACATGGCCCCCAATTTAAGTGGAGTGAAGAATATCGACCAGCCGAGGGCGGCTCATCTGGTCGAGCTATCTATCGACTTTGCCGATCAAGTGCTCAGGCCGGGGGGTGGGTTAGTCTGTAAGTGTTTTGAAGGCGACGGTATTCAAGAAATCAGGCAGCAATACCGGGCTCGCTATGGCACCGTGGTCAACTTTAAACCCAAGGCGTCGCGAGATAAGTCCAGAGAGCTGTACTTGGTTGGGCAGAATTTTTCAGATATAGGCACGAATCGGATCGAAAGCGGTTAAAGATCGCCGAAAATAAAGCGTTAAAGGGTGTTTGGCGTATAAATTAAACTGGTGTAAGGTTAGGGCCCGCTGGGGGAACTGACCCTGTAGAGAGGATATTCCTTTGAATGATATGGGTAAAAATTTACTGCTCTGGCTGGTTATCGCCGCTGTCTTGTTAACGGTGTTTAACAGCTTCAATGTGAGCAAAAATCTAACAGAAGTCGAATACTCAGAGTTTCTTGAGTCGATCTCCCAAGACCGGGTGAGCAAGGTTGAGGTTGATGGTCTTATTATTCGCGGTGAGATGAATGACGGTCAGCGCTTTGAAACGGTGCAACCGCAGGTGACGGACGAGGCCCTGATCGACGATATGGTTAATCATCGCGTCGACTTCAGTGGTGCTCGGCCAGAAACGCAAAGCATTTGGACCCAACTGCTCGTGGCCAGTTTCCCAATCTTAGTCATTATTGCCGTGTTCATGTTTTTCATGCGTCAAATGCAAGGTGGCGGGGGCGGCCGTGGCGGCCCTCTGACCTTTGGCAAGAGCAAAGCCAAGTTGCTTGGTGAAGACCAGATCAAGACGACGTTCGCCGATGTGGCGGGTGTTGATGAGGCTAAAGAGGACGTGCAGGAGCTCGTGGAGTTTCTGCGGGATCCAACGAAATTCCAAAAACTCGGCGGTCGTATTCCCCGCGGCATTTTAATGGTCGGTCAGCCCGGTACGGGTAAAACGCTGTTGGCCAAGGCGATTGCCGGTGAAGCTAAGGTTCCGTTCTTTTCCATCTCGGGTTCAGATTTCGTCGAAATGTTTGTGGGTGTTGGCGCGTCTCGAGTCCGAGATATGTTTGAGCAAGCTAAAAAACAGTCGCCTTGCATTATTTTTATTGACGAAATCGATGCGGTTGGTCGACATCGTGGGGCTGGCATGGGCGGCGGTCACGATGAGCGTGAGCAGACACTGAACCAGCTATTGGTTGAAATGGATGGTTTTGACGGTAATGACGGGGTGATTATTATCGCCGCCACCAACCGACCTGACGTACTGGACCCGGCGTTGTTGAGACCTGGACGGTTTGACCGCCAGGTGGTAGTGGGTTTGCCAGATATCCGTGGTCGAGAGCAAATTCTTAAGGTGCATATGCGCAAGGTGCCACTGGGCGCCGATGTTGAGCCTTCCTATATCGCTCGAGGCACGCCGGGTTTTTCTGGCGCCGATTTGGCTAATTTGGTGAATGAGGCAGCACTGTTTGCCGCCCGCCAGAACAAGCGCACCGTGAATATGGAAGAATTTGAGCAGGCTAAAGATAAGATCATGATGGGCGCTGAGCGCAAGAGCATGGTGATGTCGGAGAAGGAGAAGCTCAATACGGCGTATCATGAAGCCGGTCACTGTGTTGTCAGTTGCCTGGTGCCAGAGCATGATCCCACCTACAAGGTCACCATTATTCCTCGCGGTCGAGCACTGGGTGTGACCATGTTCTTGCCAGAGGAAGATCGTTATTCGATGAACCGACGGATGATCCTGAGTCAGATCTGTTCCTTGTTCGGCGGCCGGATTGCCGAAGAATTGACGCTCGGGCGAGACGGCATTACGACTGGCGCCTCAAATGATATTGAGCGTGCGACCAAGATGGCGCGGTCAATGGTGACCAAATGGGGTCTGTCGGAGAAGCTTGGTCCGCTGTTATATGATCAGGAAGACGCTAATGGTTATATGGGTATGTCCGCGGGAAATGCAGGATCGCAGATATCCGGCGAGACGTCGAAGTTGATTGATGAGGAAGTTCGCTCAATCATTGATGATTGCTACGGTAGGGCGAAGCTCCTGCTTGAAGAAAACCGCGACAAACTGGATATGATGGCAGAGGCGTTGATGGAGTATGAGACCATCGATCGCCATCAGATTGACGAAATTATGAGCGGTCGTAAACCGAGTCCACCGAAAGACTGGGATGGCCCGAAAAGCAAACCGGGTCAAGGCCCGCAGAAGACGGAAGACGAACCAGAAAAAGGCTCAGAGCCTCGCCCTGGCGATGTTCTCGGTGGTCCGGCTGGCGAGCACTAGTCGGCAATCTCTGCTCTAGGAGAGGGCGCCGAGTTGGGCGCAAAAAGACTGATCTAATGATTGGGTTTACAGATAAAAGAGGGTTGGTTGAATACCAGCCCTTTTTTTATAACTATCGATTCTTTGTGATCCTTTATGCAACCGATTAAACGTCCCATGGTGATGGGCATTTTGAATGTTACGCCGGACTCCTTCGCAGACGGCGGCAAGTATTTGGTGCCCGCTCAGGCGGCTGAGCATGCACGGCAAATGATTCTCGATGGCGCCGACATAATCGATGTGGGCGGTGAGTCAACCCGACCTGGTGCCGCTGTCATCAGCGTCGAAGAAGAGTTGCACCGAGTCATTCCCGTCATTCAGGCCATTAGGGCCGAATCCACTATTCCGATTTCCATCGACACATCGACGCCAGAGGTGATGCGCCAGGCGGCGCTGATGGGCGTGGATTTGATTAATGATGTCAGAGCCCTGAGTCGTCCGGGTGCACTGGCAGCGGCAGCGGCGACCGGCTTGCCGGTCTGCCTGACGCATATGCAGGGTGATCCGCAAACCATGCAGCTCGAACCGACCTATGCCAATCTGTTAGTGGAAATTTGTGGATTTTTTGAAGCGCGCATTCTCGCTTGCGAAGCAGCGGGGATACCCAGGGCAAAAATCATTCTCGACCCTGGCTTTGGTTTTGGTAAAACGGCAGCGCATAACCTGCAGCTGATCAATCGATTAGAAGAATTCATGATGTTTGGCTGTCCCTTGTTGGTAGGCCTGTCACGAAAGAGTACTATTGGCGAGGTTCTTGGCGACCCGGCCGTAGATCGTCTGCAAGGCAGTATTGCCGGTGCGCTGCTGGCGTATATGAATGGTGCCAGCCTATTGCGGGTCCATGATGTTGCCGAGACAGTGCAGGCCCTGCGAGTTGTCAAAGCGATCCAGAGCGAGGGTCTCAGTGACCACTAATTCATTCTCATGAAGAGTAATTTGAGTGACTAAACAGTATTTTGGTACAGATGGCATTCGCGGCCGGGTGGGTGAATCACCCATTACGGCAGATTTCATGTTAAAGCTGGGCTGGGCTGCAGGCAAAGTGTTTTCTGAGACGGGCCGAGGTCGTATTCTGATCGGTAAAGACACCAGAATTTCCGGCTATATGTTTGAGTCAGCTTTGGAGGCAGGTTTGTCCTCTGCGGGGGTTGATGTGTCGCTGCTCGGTCCGATGCCGACACCAGCCATTGCCTATCTGACCCGCACCTTTAATGCCCGGGCGGGTATTGTGATCAGCGCCTCTCATAACCCTTACTATGACAATGGGATTAAGTTTTTCTCCGGTCAGGGCCGCAAGCTCGACGACGCTGTTGAACATGCGATTGAAGCTAAACTGGGTGAGGCCATGGTTACGGTGGAGTCTCACCGAATTGGGAAGGTTTCAAGGATCAACGACGCAGCCGGCCGTTATATCGAATTTTGTAAGAGCTGCTTGAGCTCAAGCCATAATCTGAAAGGTTTGAAGATCGTCGTTGATTGCGCGAATGGTGCAACCTACCACATTGCGCCCAATGTATTTCGAGAGCTGGGTGCTGAAGTGGTTGAGATTGGCGTCTCTCCTGACGGTCTGAATATCAATGACAACATTGGTTCTACCCATCCGCAAGCACTGCAAGCCAAGGTGCTAGAAGTCAATGCGGATTTCGGCATTGGCCTGGACGGTGATGGTGATCGCCTCATTATGGTTGATGAACTTGGTGAGCTTGTTGATGGTGATGAGCTGTTGTATATCGTTGCTTCTCATTTGCAGCAGCAAGGACATCTTGGTGGCGGGGTCGTTGGCACCCTCATGAGTAATCTTGGTCTGGAGCAAGCATTGCAGGCTCAAGGTATCCCATTTGTGCGGGCGGCTGTGGGCGATCGTTATGTCTTGGCCGAACTTGAACAGCGCGGCTGGCAAGTGGGCGGAGAGTCGTCAGGCCATCTCTTATGCTTGAATGTGACTAGTACGGGCGATGGCATCGTGGCGGCGCTGCAGGTTGTCGCCGCCATGGTCGAAACCGGCAGGACGCTGCGTGAGCTGAAACAAAAAATGACGAAGCTGCCACAACGGATGATCAACGTCTCATGCACCGCGGAGATCGTGTCTACGCCTACGGTTTTAGAGGGTGTGAAGCGCATTGAAGCGCGACTGCAAGGGCGGGGTCGAGTACTATTACGTCCTTCAGGTACCGAGCCCTTGGTACGGGTTATGATAGAGGGCGAAGATTCTGCGCTGGTTGATGTGCTAGCGGAAGAGTTGGCTGGCATTGTTGCGAATGCAGGGACAACGAAGTCAGGCCTATGTTGAAACTTGAAAATAAAGTCGTTAAGCTGTGCCGCCGCGCGCGCGAGGGGTGCCTGTGAGGAAGCCACTGGTTGCGGGCAATTGGAAGATGCATGGTAGTCGGGCTAGCGTGACGGCGCTGGTGGAGGGATTGCTTGATCTGGGTGCGACGCCTTGCCAAACCTTGATCTGCCCATCTTTTGTATTTTTAGACCAGGTGCAGCGACAATTGGCGGGCTCTGATATAGCGTTAGGTGCGCAAAATCTCGATTGGCACGATAAGGGCGCCTACACGGGCGAGGTGTCTGCCGAGATGCTGGTCGAGTTTGGCTGTAGCCACGTGCTAGTAGGACATTCGGAGCGTCGGAGCTTGTTTGCTGAGACGGACGTGCAAGTCGGCTTAAAGGTTGAAAAGTGTTTGAGTAGTGGTCTGACGCCGGTGATTTGTATCGGTGAGTCTCTGGCGGAGCGCCAGGCTGACGAGACCTTTACAGTGGTTCAGCGGCAGTTAGATGCCGTTATTCGTCAGGTGGGCGTGACAGCGCTTCGTCACGGCATTATCGCCTACGAGCCAGTGTGGGCCATAGGGACGGGTGAAAGTGCAACACCAGAACAGGCAGAAACGGTGCATGTTCACATACGACAGTACCTGGCAAAACAAGATGAGAATATTTCACAAAATATTCAGTTACTCTACGGTGGTAGTGTAAATGGCGAAAATGCCGCTGATTTGTTTGCTCAGGAAAATATCGATGGCGCGCTGGTAGGCGGTGCATCGCTGAAGGTAGACGACTTCCTGCGCATATGTCGGGCAGCCGTATAAATTTGGATTGGGTATTATGGAACTTCAAGTTCTTGAAACAATTGTATTAGTGATTCATGTCTTGGCAGCGCTGGCTATTATTGGTCTCGTGTTGATTCAGCAGGGCAAGGGTGCCGACATGGGTTCTGGTTTTGGCAGTGGCGCTTCTGCGACGGTGTTTGGTAGTGGCGGAGCCGGTAACTTTCTGACTCAGGCGACTACGGGTCTCGCGATTCTGTTCTTCTTGACCAGCTTCGGGCTGGCCTTTTTCGCCAAGGCTAAATCAGATTCCGCCAACGTTCTTGGTATGCCAGTGGTCGAGCAGGTCATCGATGGCGTAGTCCCGCAGATGCCTGAGCTCGAACCCGCGATGCGGAACCAAGACTCGGAATTGCCGACTATGGACGTGCCAGCTGTTGAGCCTGAGTCGCAAAATTAAAAAAACACTGGGAATGCGGCGCAACAACCGATAGATTGGCGGCGAATTCAGTCGACAAGGCTCGGTTCAGTCTCAGTGACGTTAGATGCAGATTTAGAAGTTGCGCAGAAAAGAGTGAGAAGTTGTGCAAAAAAGTTATGCCGAAGTGGTGAAATTGGTAGACACGCTACCTTGAGGGGGTAGTGAGCTTACGCTCGTGGAGGTTCAAGTCCTCTCTTCGGCACCATTATTTGATTGTTTTCGTCAAAACGCCAGCTGCCGCTGGCTCCCGCCTTTAGTTGTGTCCCTCTATAGTGCCCGTCAGTGCCCATCGGCATCTAATTAACGATAAGAACATGGTTCTAGTTGACCATTCCTGCATTGACCCCTATAATTCCGCTCCTTGTTGATGCGGGGTGGAGCAGTCTGGTAGCTCGACGGGCTCATAACCCGTAGGTCGTAGGTTCAAATCCTGCCCCCGCTACCAATAATTTGGACCAAAAAGCCCCTCATTAGGGGCTTTTTGTTAACGCAAGCTCGGGAATTATCATTCTCAGGCGCTGCGAAAGGAATGTGCGCTGTAAAACTGGCCCATATGTCCGGTTATTGGAATGGGCTGTTGGCCCATTTTTTGTTTCAGGGATAGCGGTTTTGCAGGGTGTTGCGCTGGTTAGCGTGATTTTTGGAATGTAACCACTTTTAGGGCAGGCTTGTTGAATAAGGATTTAAAAGCGCTGATCGAACCGGTCGTTATCGGGCTTGGGTATGAGTTGTGGGGTTTTGAGCATCAAACCCAAGGCAGACAATCTTTGCTGAAGATCTACATCGACGCGCCTGCTGGTATTGAAGTAGACGATTGCGCGAAGGTCAGTCGCCAACTAAGTGGCGTATTAGAGGTCGAAGATCCGATACGAGGTAATTACACCCTGGAGGTGTCGTCACCAGGACTCGATCGACGTCTGTATACGCTGGCACAGTATGAGGCTTTTAAAGGCTCGAAGGTAAAACTCAGCCTGAGCAAGCCATTTAACGGCAAGCGTCGTTTCACTGGTCTGTTATGTGGCATAGAAGGGGATGAGGTCGTCGTCCGAATGGGTGATGAGGAAACCTTGTTCCCCATTGAGCAAATAGATCGGGCGAATGTGGTTCCTGAATATAAGTAAGGCTGATGTGGGCTGGCGCAGACCCAGCAAAATTGTCAGATTGGGGCAGTATAATGGGTAAAGAAATTTTATTGGTTGTCGAGTCAGTTTCGAATGAAAAGGGTGTTCCCGAGGCTGTCATCATTGACGCGCTCGAAGTTGCGCTGGCAACAGCAACCAAGAAGCGTTACGGCGATGATGTCGATCTGCGCGTAGCCATTGATCAAGTCACCGGTGAGTATGAAACCTTCCGTCGATGGCGGGTGATTGGCGACAACGACGAAATGGAATTTCCGGCGGCGCTGCTGCACATCACAGATGCAGAGGAAAAAGATCCGACGCTGCAAGTGGGTGATTATTACGAAGAACCCGTTGAGTCTGTTGAGTTTGGACGGATTGCAGCGCAGACCGCCAAGCAGGTTATCGTCCAGAAGGTTCGCGAAGCTGAACGTGCTCAAGTCGTCGAGGCTTACCGTACTCGAGTCGGTGAGTTAGTGAACGGCCAGGTCAAGAAAGTCACCCGCGATGCGGTGATCGTTGATCTAGGGAATAACGCCGAAGCAGTGTTGCCACGTGAAGACTGGATTCCCCGCGAAACATTTCGGGTCGGTGACCGACTCCGAGCATTGCTGAAAGAAATTCGTCCCGAGTCACGGGGACCGCAACTGGCGCTATCAAGAACTTCGCCGGCTATGCTTATCGAACTCTTTAAAATTGAAGTGCCAGAAATATCCGACGGCGTGATCGAGATTCTAGGTGCGGCCCGTGATGCCGGTTCGCGTGCAAAAATCGCGGTGAAGACCAATGATGGCCGAATCGATCCGATTGGTGCCTGCGTTGGTATGCGCGGTTCTCGGGTGCAAGCAGTCTCTGGTGAGCTTGGTAATGAGCGAATCGATATCGTCTTATGGGCCGATAATGTCGCGCAACTCGCGATTAATGCGATGTCGCCTGCCGAGGTCGTCTCCATCGTTGTGGATGAAGAAACGCGCAGCATGGATATTGCCGTGAGTGCAGATAATCTGGCTCAGGCCATTGGTCGTGGCGGCCAGAACGTCAAACTGGCCAGCGAGCTTGTCGGCTGGGAACTCAATGTGATGACCGTTGAAGACGCTGCTGAAAAACACGAGGAAGAGGCCGGCTCTGTGATGGAATCGTTCATGGAGCAGCTTGACGTGGATGAGGACGTAGCGGTCGTCTTGGTCGAGGAAGGTTTTAGCAGTCTCGAAGAAATTGCTTACGTACCGATCGAGGAAATGCTGGCGATCGAAGGCTTCGATGAGGCCATCGTCGAGGAATTGCGCAGCCGGGCCAAGAGCGCGCTGACAATGATCGAACTCGCCAAGGAAGAAAAGCTTGATAGCGTCGAGCCTGCACAGGATTTGCTTGAGATGGAAGGTATGGATACGCGTTTAGCCTATCAGTTGGCGAAGATGGGTGTTATTACTATGGAAGACCTTGCGGAACAGGCGGTTGATGACCTGGCCGATGTTGAAGGACTAGACGAAGCCAGGGCCGGTGAGCTAATTATGACGGCACGGGCGCCCTGGTTTTTAGAAGAATAGGCTTGGAAGAGTAGGCTTGGACGAGTAGCTCGAAAGAGCAACCTCGGAAGAGGCGTAAGGAACGCGTATCAGGATCAGAAATTTCGGGTCTTGAAAGACGTTGATGGGATAGGCAATTAGGCTGTGAATGTAGTCGGTTTTAACACTACGGGGATATTGTAGATGGCAGATGTAACTGTATCGCAACTGGCGGAATCTGTTGGTACGCCGGTTGATCGGTTATTGCAGCAAATGCAAGAAGCGGGCCTGCCTCAAAAAAGTGAGACCGACCTAGTTAGCGAAGACGAAAAGCAGTCTTTACTGACGCACATTAAGAAAAGTCACGGTGAATCCGATGAGGCGCCCGCCAAAATCACCTTGAAGCGCCGTACGCTGAGTACGCTAAAGACAGCGGGTTCTGCAGGGCGTGGCCGAACCGTCAATGTTGAAGTTCGAAAGAAGCGCACCTACGTTCGAGCAGATGTGGAAGATGCTCCCGCAGTAGCGCCGGCAGCAGCTGCGACCGTCGAGGCCCCTGAGGCCGCGGCTATCGAAAGCGTCCCCGCGGCTGACATTCCGGATGTTGTCAGTGCACCGGTTGAGCCGGTTGTGCCAGAGGTTATTGATCCAGCAGTGGCCGCGCAGGCGATGCGCAGAGCAGCCCAGGCTGAAGCGGCAGCCGACGCTGAGCGGCGGCGGGAAGAGGCGCAAGCTCTTGCAGCTGAACTGTTAGCTCAGACTGCCAGGGAAGAAGCGAACAAGGCGGGGGCTGCCAAGGAAGGTGCGAAAACTGAAGGCCGGCCGGCCACCGAGAAGGAGCTTGAAGAGCTCAGAGTTAGTGCGCGAAAAGATAAGCGCGACCGCAGCGATCTGGATGATGCCGACACGAAAGAGAAGCGAGTCCGCCAGGGTGGTAGAAAACGTCGGGTCGAAGCCTTGCTTGAAGATGAAGGCGACGAGCTCATTGTTGGTGGTACGCCAGAAACGTCTACCCTTGGACTTTCGGCCTCTCGTGGCAAGCGCTCGAAAGCGAAGCCTGCTGGCCCAAAACATCAATTCAAGGCTCCTACAGAAGAGATAAAACGCGAAGTGGAAATCGGCGAGACGATCACGGTCGCGCAGCTGGCGCAGAAAATGTCTATCAAGGCCACGCAGGTTATCAAGGCGTTGATGAGCTTGGGCGTGATGGCGACAATCAATCAGACTATCGATCAGGAAACGGCGATGATGGTCGCTGAAGAGTTTGGCCACGCCGTAAAGACGGTGGCAGACAACGAAATCGAAAAGAATTTGCACGAAGACATGCTGCATGAAGGCGAACAGAAGGTGCGTTCTCCAGTTGTGACAGTGATGGGTCATGTTGACCATGGTAAGACGTCGTTGCTGGACTATATTCGTAACTCTCGGGTAGCAAAAGGTGAGGCCGGTGGTATCACTCAGCACATCGGTGCCTATAAGGTCAAAACAGAGCATGGCGAAATATGCTTTATCGACACGCCAGGTCATGCCGCGTTCAGCGCCATGCGAGCGCGAGGCGCGACCGCAACAGATATCGTGATATTAGTTGTTGCTGCTGATGATGGTGTTATGCCCCAGACAGAAGAAGCGATCAAGCACGCGCAGGCGGCTAATGCGCCGATCGTTGTTGCGCTGAATAAGATGGACAAAGAAGGCGCTGAGCCAGATCGCGTTAAAAACGAATTGGTGGCTAAAGGCGTTATCCCAGAAGACTGGGGCGGTGATACACAGTTTATCGAAGTCTCGGCGCTGACCGGAGATGGTATTGATAATCTGCTGGAAGCCGTACTGCTTCAGGCCGAACTACTCGAGCTCAAGGCCGTATTTGAAGGCCCCGCCCGCGGCATCATTATTGAGTCTGAATTGGATAAAGGCCGTGGTCCTGTTGCCACTTTGTTGGTGCAAAATGGTACGTTGCAGCAAGGCGACATTATCGTTGCCGGCGAACATTTCGGTCGCGCCAGGGCCTTGATCGACGAACATGGTAAAGCCCTGAAGACTGCCGGTCCTGCAACGCCCGTGGCGATCCTCGGGCTGAATGGCACGCCGGCGGCTGGAGATACATTCCAAGTGGCTAGGGATGAGCGCACCGCCAGAGAAGTGGCAGATTTCAGAATGCATCGAGCAAAAGAAGAACGTTTGGCTACGCCCGCGGTGAGTCTCGATAACTTGTTGTTGAGTTTCAGCGCCAATGAAGTCAACTACCTGAACGTTGTCGTCAAAGCCGACGTCCGCGGTTCCCTTGAGGCTATTATTTCCTCGCTCAAGGAGATGGGTAACGATGAGGTCAAAGTGAATGTCGTGCATTCCGGAGTCGGTGGTATTACCGAGTCTGATGTGAGCTACGCCCAGACTTCTGGAGCAGTAATTTTTGGCTTTAACGTTCGGGCTGATACTGCGGGCCGTCGTTTGGTAGATGCCGAAGGCTTGGATTTGCGTTACTACAAAGTCATCTATGATCTTGTGGACGACGTGAAGGCGGCCCTGTCTGGCATGTTGTCCCCTGAAGTCCGCGAGGATATCGTTGGTATCGCTGAGGTCAAGGACGTCTTTGATTCGAAGAAATTTGGTAATGTCGCCGGTTGTATGGTGATTGAAGGCACGGTCTTCAAGGACAAAAAGATCAGGGTCTTGCGCGACAGCGTTGTCATCTATGAGGGCGAACTGGAATCTCTGCGCCACTATAAAGAAGAAGTTGCCCAGGTTAAACGTGGCACCGAGTGTGGTATTGGTGTGCGTAATTACAATGACGTCAAAGTCGGAGATCAAATCGAAGTCTTTGATATCCGCGAAGTTGCGCGGAAACTGTAACGGATGTCATTTCAACGTCGCAACATGAGAGTAATCAGTGCCTAAAGAATTTAGCCGTGGGCGCCGGGTCGGTGACCATATCCAGCGTGAGCTGGCGACGCTGATCCAGCGAGAAGTCAAAGACCCACGGGTCGGCATGGTCACCATCAGCGAGGTCAAGGTCAGCCGTGACCTCGCCTATGCGGATGTCTACTTTACGCTCATCGCTCAGGATATGTCCGAGACCAATGTCCTAGAAGGTGAGGAAGTGCTGAATAGTGCTGCAGGTTTTCTACGCAGTCAGTTAGCCAAGTCACTGACGACACGCATTACGCCACGGTTACGGTTTCACTTCGATAGTACCGTTGAGAACGGTGCGCACATGGATCGGGTTATTCATGCGGCGCGTGCCCGTGATGCTCAATTGCCCCCTGAGCTGGCCGATAGCGATGAGGCTAAACCGACAGATGGCTAGACCTGGCGGTAGAAACAATCGACGCGCGCGTGGTCGCCAAGTCGATGGCATTCTTATTCTGGACAAGCCCGCGGGCGTTACCTCCAACGGCGCTTTGCAAATGGCGAAAGGCTTGTTCGATGCGAATAAGGCGGGCCATACCGGTAGTCTTGATCCATTAGCAACAGGCCTTCTGCCATTGTGTTTTGGTGAGGCGACAAAATTTTCGCAGTTTTTGTTGGATGCAAATAAACAATACCGCGCCCGCATCAAGCTTGGAGTGACCACCGACAGCGGTGATGCTGATGGCAATGTGATCGATGAAGCACCAGTGCCGGCGCTAGACAAGGTAATGCTTGAAGCTGCAGCATCGCAGTTCAGGGGTGAAATCGAACAGATTCCGCCCATGTACAGCGCCTTGAAGGTTAATGGTCAGCCGCTTTACAAACTGGCTCGACAGGGGATTGAGATCGAGCGTAAGGCGCGACCTGTGACGATCTTCAAGCTTGAAGTAGAAGAATTCAGTGCCGATGAGTTGGTACTGAATATCACCTGCAGCAAAGGGACTTATGTCAGAACACTGGCAGAGGACCTGGGTAAAGTGTTAGGCTGCGGCGCGCATGTGGTCGGTCTCCGACGCCTGGCCTCTGGTCCCTTTAATCTGGACCAGGCGATGACATTGGAAGAACTTGAAGCCTTGGTGCAAGCCCAGGGTTTCGATGGGCTTGATCAGAGGCTATTGCCCGTCGCGGACATTGTCAGCGATTGGCCGGCACTTGAAGTGCCAGATTTTACGGCGATATTTTTCAAACAAGGCCAGGCAGTGCAAATTGCCAAGGCGCCCACTGCCGGTTGGGTAAGAATTTTTTCAGAGGCTACGGACGATCAGGCATTAGAATTCCTGGGTGTCGGCGAGATTCTGGAAGATGGAAGAGTGGCGCCGAAAAGACTAGTGGCGTCATCAGCAAGCTAACGTACGGCTATCTGCAAATATGCGCGGACCGCTGTGTAACTTAATTATGCATATTGGAGAGAACTAAAATGGCACTAACAGCAGAAAAGAAAGCTGAAATCGTCAAAGACTTTGGCATTGTAGAAAATGACTCTGGATCGCCAGAAGTACAGGTTGCATTGTTGACTGCGAATATTGAAGCGCTTCAGTCACATTTCAAAGAGCACATTCATGATCACCATTCTCGCGTAGGTTTGCTGCGGATGGTGAGTCAGCGTCGCAAGTTGTTGAATTACCTGAAGAGCAAGAGCGTAGATCGATATGCTTCGCTTATCAGCCGACTTGGTCTGCGAAAGTAGAGACCTGTCCCCGCTGTACGCTCTGACGAGTTGGGCACGATACTTACCTGGTGCAGGCACCCGGTAAGTAGGCAGTGTATCGTTATGGGCGGCAGCCACTAGAACCTGATTGGAGAAAAGTGTGAATCCTATAAGAAAACAATTTAAATATGGCGGCCATGACGTCGTCATCGAGACTGGCAAGATTGCCAGACAAGCTACTGCTGCTGTCGTTGTGACCATGGCAGAAACTACCGTACTTGTGGCCGTTGTTGGCCGTAGGGAAGCAAAGCCGAATCAGGACTTTTTCCCCCTGACGGTAAACTACGAAGAAAAAACTTATGCGGCCGGTAAAATTCCCGGTGGCTTTTTCAAGCGTGAAGGTCGTCCTTCTGAGAAAGAAACGCTGACATCACGTCTTATCGACCGTCCCATTCGGCCGTTGTTTCCTAAGGGCTTCATGAACGAAGTTCAGGTCACTTGTCAGGTGATTTCTGCAGCGAAAGATGTTGATCCCGATATTATTGCCATGATCGGTACTTCTGCCGCATTAGCATTGTCTGGTATCCCTTTCAGCGGACCTATTGGTGCTGCGCGCGTCGGTTTTACTGAAGACGGCTACATTTTGAACCCTGGCTATGCTGCCCTCGCGACCTCCGATCTTGATATGGTGGTTGCCGGTACTGCAGATGCGGTACTGATGGTTGAGTCACAAGCTAAAGAATTAACCGAAGACCAAATGCTGGGTGGCGTGTTATTCGCTCACCAGGAAATGCAGGTCGTGATCCATGCGATCAACGAATTAAAAGCTGAGGCAGGTAAAGCGGCTTGGGATTGGCAGCCAGAAGCTGTCAATGAGTCACTGACTGCGGCTGTTAGTGATAAATTTGCTGCAGGCGTCGGTACGGCATACCAGGTCGTCGACAAGATGGCTCGCCAGGACCAGATCGGCGCGCTGCGCGATCAGGCGATTGCTGAGCTGGCCGATGCGGCTAACGGTGTCGCTGCGGGCGATATATCTGGTGTTTTTGCCAAGCTTGAAAAGAAAATTGTTCGTCAGCGTATCATTGCTGGTGAGCCTCGAATCGACGGTCGCGACACGACCACTGTCAGGCCGATCAGCGTAGAAGTCGGCCTCTTGCCAAAGGCTCACGGCTCAGCTTTGTTCACTCGGGGTGAGACTCAAGCCATCGTCACGACCACGTTAGGTTCTATGCGCGATGCGGCGATCATTGATGCCCTGCATGGCAGCTTTCGCGACAATTTCCTGTTGCACTATAACTTCCCTCATTACAGTGTTGGCGAGACTGGTTTTTCCGGTGGACCCAAGCGGCGTGAGATCGGTCATGGTCGACTGGCCCGTCGTGGTTTGGCAGCGGTACTGCCAGCAGCGGCTGACTGGCCTTACACCACGCGCGTAGTGTCTGAAATCACAGAGTCTAACGGTTCATCGTCAATGGCCAGCGTTTGTGGCGCTAGCTTGGCATTGATGGATGCTGGTGTACCTCTGAAAGCACCTGTTGCCGGTGTGGCCATGGGTCTCGTTAAAGATGAAAATGGTTTTGCCATTTTGACAGATATCCTCGGCGACGAAGATCATCTTGGCGACATGGATTTCAAGGTTGCCGGTACCGATACGGGTGTGACTGCGCTGCAGATGGACATCAAGATTCAAGGTATTACCGAAGAGATTATGGAAGTCGCGTTAGCTCAGGCTAAAGACGCGCGTCTGTTCATCTTGGTAGAGATGAATAAAGTCATCAATAAATCTCGCGAGTCTGTATCTGCCAATGCACCAGCGATGGTGACCATGAAGGTGGACGCTGACAAGATTCGCGACGTTATCGGTAAAGGTGGTGCAACAATCCGTGGCATCACTGAGCAAACAGGCGCATCAGTGGACATTGATGACAATGGCACAATCACTATTTTTGGTGAAGGTTCCGAGTCTCGAGATGCTGCTGTCGCGATGATTCTGGCAATCACGGCTGAGGCTGAGGTGGGTCAGATCTATAAGGGTAAGGTTGTCAAAATCGCCGACTTCGGCGCGTTTGTTAATATTCTGCCCGGTAAAGACGGTTTGCTGCACATCTCGCAAATTTCCCAAGAAAGGGTCGAGAAAGTGACTGATTTCCTATCTGAAGGTCAGGAAATTGAAGTCATCGTGCTGGATGTTGATCGCGGGCGGATCAAGCTTTCGATCAAAGAAATGCCCGGTCAAGCTGATGCTGAGGCACCTGCTGCAGCCACTGAATAAGGGTTGTTAGGGAGTATAAAAAAAGCCGGTCAATGACCGGCTTTTTTTTTCAGTTTTTTTTATCTTGCTGAACAGCCGTTAGCTTCTTTACCAAGAAAATGCCGCGAGTTCGACTAGCTGTCGGGTCGATTGGCAATTAAGTTTTCAACCACGGTCGGATCCGCCAGTGTGCTGGTGTCGCCAAGGTTGTCCAGTTCATTCGCGGCGATCTTGCGGAGTATTCTGCGCATGATTTTACCAGATCGGGTTTTTGGCAAGCCGGGCGCCCACTGAATAACATCTGGTTTGGCGATAGCGCCGATTTCAGTTCGGCACTGATTCATTAGCTCCTGCCTCAGCGCTTCGGTACCTTCGACATCATGCATTAACGTGACATAGGCATAGATCCCCTGGCCTTTGATCGGGTGCGGAAAGCCAACGACGGCTGCCTCGGCGACGGCTTCGTGGAGCACCAAGGCGCTTTCTACCTCAGCGGTGCCCATTCTGTGGCCTGAGACATTCAAGACATCATCGACTCGGCCAGTGATCCAATAATAACCGTCAGCGTCACGTCGAGCACCGTCACCCGTAAAATAATAGCCGGGGTAGGTGGAGTAATAGGTGTTGATGCAACGTTCGTGATCGCCATAGACCGATCGAATCTGGCCAGGCCATGATCGAGTGATCACCAAGTTGCCCTCGCCAGCGCCTTCTATAAGCACGTCGTTGGTGTTCATCAGCCCCAGTTCGACCCCGAAAAATGGTTTAGTGGCTGAGCCAGGTTTGAGGGGTGTCGCGCCGGGTAAAGGCGAAATCATGATGCCGCCAGTTTCAGTTTGCCACCAGGTATCAACAATCGGACAGCGTTCGGCGCCGACGATATGGTAGTACCACTCCCAAGCTTCTGGGTTGATAGGTTCGCCAACACTACCCAGCAGGCGCAGGGATGCGCGAGACGTGGCGGTGACAAACTCATTGCCTTGGCCCATCAGGGCTCGCAATGCAGTGGGTGCTGTATAAAAAATATTAACCTTGTGCTTATCGACTACCTGCCAGCAGCGTCCGGCATCCGGGTAAGTGGGTATGCCCTCGAACATCAGTGTGGTCGCACCGTTGGCGAGGGGGCCATAGATAATATAAGTGTGGCCAGTGACCCAGCCGACATCCGCAGTACACCAATAAATATCGCCATCGTGATAGTCGAAGATGTATTTGTGGGTCATGGCAGCTTGAAGCATATAACCGCCAGTGGTGTGTAATACGCCCTTCGGTTTGCCAGTGGAGCCTGACGTGTACAATATGAAAAGTGGGTCCTCACTATCCATAGGGACCGCATCACAGCTCGCTGATGCCGCCTGAATGGCCGTTTCGTAGTGAATATCTCGCGTGCTATTCCAGGGCACATCAGCGCCGGTGCGTTGGACGACAATGACGGTCTCGACATTCGGGCAACCCAGGAGCGCCTGCTCAGTGTTGGCTTTGAGTGGAATGGGTTTGCCACCGCGAACTCCCTCATCTGCCGTGATGACCGTGCGACAGTCGGAATCGAGAATCCTGTCCTGCAGTGCCTGCGGTGAGAAGCCGCCGAAAACCACTGAATGAACGGCACCGATCCGGGCGCACGCCAGCATCGCATAGGCGGCCTCAGGCACCATGGGCATATAGATGCAGACTCGGTCGCCCTTAACTACGCCACGATCTTTCAAGACATTCGCGAGCCGGCAGACTTTGTCGTGGACCTGCGAGTAGGTCAGACTGGCATCGACACTAGGATCATCGCCTTCCCAGATGATCGCCACCTGATCGCCGCGGGTCTCTAAGTGCCGATCCAGGCAGTTGTAGCAGGCGTTGAGCTGGCCACCAATAAACCAAGCAGCCTGACCGTGTTGTAAGTCAGACTCTGTCAGCGTATGCCAGGGTTTGCTCCAGCTCAGGAACTCATTAGCCTGTGCTGGCCAGAAGGATTCTGGTTGATTGATGGACTCATCGTACATCTGCGCATAACGTTCGCTATCAATAAATGCGTGTTGCTGAGTCGCCTTGGATACTGGGTAGATCTTGTGTTCTGACATGGGTTAGTGACTCCTGTCCTTGCGCGTTTGTTGGTATCGGCTGAGTAGTTCGCGAGTAGACGGATCCAGTGTCGGTTCGGCGCCTTGATCGATTGCCTCGAAAATAGTTTCACTAAGCTTTTTGCCGAGCTCGACTCCCCATTGATCGAAGGGATTAATCTGCCATATTTGCGCCTGACAAAATACCTTATGTTCATACAAAGCGATAGTAGCGCCCAACGTCGCGGGCGTTAACTGATCCATGACAATAGTATTGGAGGGTCGATTGCCCGGCATGACTCGTGACATTTTTTCTGATTCAGTGCCCTCAAATTTTAGCTGTTCAAGGTTTTGACCTTGTAACAGTGCCTGGCTCTGGCTCAGGCAATTCGCGACTAGCCAGTCGTGATGCAGCTGTCGATCATGATGGGGCGTTAAGGGCAGAATAAAATCAAGGCTGGTGAAGTGTGTCCCCTGATGCAGGAGTTGGTGAAAGGCGTGTTGTCCGTTTGTGCCTTCGCCACCCCAAATCGTTGGACCGGTTTGAATCGAGACGTGATCGCCCTCGACGGAAACCGATTTGCCGTTGGATTCCATGTCGAGTTGCTGCAGGTGGGCCGGCAATAATCTCAGTGAGTGATCGTAAGGCAGAATGGCATGTGACCCCACATCCATGAAGTTTCGATAGAATACGCCCAGCGCCGCTAACATCATGGGCATATTGTTGGGCCAGCTGGCGCTACGAAAGTGCGTGTCCATGGACTCAGCGCCGCGTAAAAGCGCCTGAAAGTGGGCAAAGCCAAATTTGATGGCGATAGGCAGGCTGACAGCAGACCAGAGGCTGTAGCGCCCGCCTACCCAGTCCCACATAGGTAAAATATTCTCGTCAGCAATGCCAAACGCCTGAGCAGCTGCGACATTGCTGGTGATAGCAACGGCATGCAGGTTAAGTTGTGCCGTCGGAATGGCTTGCCGTAGCCAGCGCTGGGTTGACTCGGCATTCACTCGGGTTTCCACGGTCGAGAAGGATTTGGAGACGATAATGACCAGGGTCCTGGTGGGATCGAGCCTGGCCAGCACTTGGTCGATATGCAGGCCGTCCACATTGGCGACATAGTCACAGCGGATCTGGCCATCGTCGTAGGGTGAGAGTGCTTCATCCACCATGCGCGGACCAAGGTAAGAGCCACCGATACCGAGATGCAAAATATTAGTGATGGTTTTGCCAGTGGCGCCGAGCCACTGGCCGGAGCGTACCGCGTCGCTGATACGTTTGACGCTGGCTAAGGATGCCTGGACAGCGCCATACTGATCGGTGAGTTGCGGGCTGACCTGCCCTGGACTCGTTCTGAGTAAAGTGTGCAGCGCGGCGCGATTTTCGGTGCGGTTGATCGGCTCGCCGGCAATCATGGCGTCGATACTAGGCTGCAGTTTTATCGCATCGAACAAGTGTTGGAACAGTGTCAGCGTCTTAGCGTTGATCAGATTTTTTGAGTAATCCAGCGTCAGGCCCGCGGCAGTCATGCTATACCGAGTCGCGCGGGCGGGGTCCGCCTCAAACATCGACATCATAGACGACTGGCGCATCTCTTGCGCATGGTTAGTAAGCGCTTGCCAGCCGGTCGGGAGTGCATAAGTCATATTGGTTAAACCATAGAAGGCGTCGGATTGTAGTAGTGTCTGGCGCGTTTTACTGTGCTGAGGTAGGTCACGAGTGCCTCGTAATCAGTATCGCTATTAACCAAGTCTATCTCGGCGGCATTGACGATGAGTAGCGGTGCGGCATCATAATAATGAAAGAAGCGGGTGTATGCATCCACCAGCTGGGCCAGATAGCTTGTTTCAATATGCTGCTCAGCGGCGACACCCCGTAGCTGAATGCGATCCAATAACACGGGCACTGGAGCTTGTAGATAGATCACTAGATCAGGCGTTGGTGCCTCGATGGCAAGGTGATTATAAACGTTGTCGTACAGCTCCAATTCGTCGCGGTCGAGGTTAATCTCGGCGAATAAGCGGTCTTTTTCGAGCAGAAAATCGGCAATCCTGACGGGTTCAAACATATCACCTTGGCGCATTTCCTGAATTTGCCGGCTGCGTTCAAACAAGAAAAACAACTGTGTGGGCAATGCCGCCTGGCGACGGTTCTGATAGAAGCGTTCAAGAAAGGGATTGGTCTCGGGTTTTTCGAGCACCGTTTCGTAGTTGAACGTGGCGGCGAGTCGTTTAGTGAACGAGGTCTTGCCGACCCCGATAGGACCTTCGACCGCAATATAGTGGGGGAAGTCCGGGTGGTTTGTGTCGAGCTGCAAGCCTTTCTCCCCAGAATCAATCAGCGGGTTGGATGACAGATTGTACAATTATTTTAGTCTGTTGCGGCTTGATTTTCTGGCTTTCGTCGACGTTTCCTTGGGCGTTTAGTGGGTGCTGTCGGTTGCTCCAACAGTTCGCCGCGATCTTCTGCTGCGGTTTCTTGAAATTGGGTCCACCAGGCGCCGAGATCGTCGAGTTGTTCGCCGGATTCCTCGCGCAATAACAAAAAGTCATAGGCCGCGCGGAAGCGTTTGTGCTGTAGGAGTGTCTCTGGCTTTTTGCCCGATTTGATGGGCAACCGATACTGTAGGCTCCAGATGTCGCGCATGGGGCCTGAAAATCGCTTGGGAATAGAGGTGACGGACAACTGCCTGGAGACCACCTGGTTGGCCCCTTCAAAACTGGCGACATAGCTACTCTCACCATCGGCCTCAAGCTGTTCACGTTGCTCTAAATAAGGTTGCCAGAGCAAGGCAGCAAAGATAAATGCAGGGGTGACCGGCATATCCTTGGCAATTCGTCGATCGGTGCTGGCCAGCGCTAGGCGAATTAACTCAGCGCCGTTGCCTGTCTCGAGCAGGCGGTTCGTGTCTGGAAATAGCCAACCGAATAAATCGTATTCCCGCAGTACGGCGAAAGATTGCTCCCCATGGCCGCTCATAAAAAGTTTCAGTACTTCCTCGAACAGGCGAGCGGGCGGTATGTCTCTGAGCAATAACCCCAGCCGGTAGAGTGGCTCAGCGGTGGTTTGCTCTATTTCGAAGCCGAGTTTGGCTTTAAAGCGGACGGCCCTGAGCATTCTGACTGGATCTTCTCGATAGCGGCTATCAGGATTACCGATCAATCTAATTTGGCGATTGCCCAAATCTTCGAGGCCACTCACCTCATCAATAATGGTGTCATTTTCAGGGTCGTAGTAAAGAGCATTCATCGTGAAGTCGCGGCGCTCAGCGTCTTCGTGAAAACTGCCGTAAATGTTATCCGACAAAATCATGCCGCCATCAGAAAAATTCTGCTCGGTCTGAGTCTCGCTGTGGGGGGCTCTAAATGTTGCGACTTCAATGATTTCTCGACCGAAACGAACATGGACAATCTTGAAGCGACGACCGATCAGTCGAGAATTACGAAATAATTCGTGAACCTCTTCGGGATTGGCATCGGTGGCGACATCAAAGTCCTTGGGATGATTGCCAAGGAGCAAGTCGCGCACACAGCCACCTACCAGATAAGCCTGGTAACCAGCACTGGTGAGGCGTTTGACCACCTTCAGAGCACTGACGTTAATATAGTCAGGAGACAAATCGATAGGAGTTTTAGTCATGCGGGTGAGCTATTTGAAAGATGGTTACATCCACCGAAACTGGTAACAGAAGTATCTAATACTAGCAGAGAGTGTCGTCGGAAAGTACGAGAGAAAAGGATTTTGGTGCGTTGAAAAAACCAGAAGGGGATGAACCCCCCTCTGTACGCATACAGCTATCGATTTTATTTTTTATTATTTGGGTTTTTATTATTATTTTGATTGCGTCGAGGCTTGGTTGCTGTTGTTTTTACATCGACCCACTAGCTTCACAGCTGAGTAATCTAACGCATTAATTGTGCCAGCCACATATAGTGTTTAATAACAAGCTGTTAGGTCTCTAGCGCTATGGCGCGATGGGGTGATGGGTTACGTTGCGGTGTCAGGGTTGGGCGCATTGGTAACACTATTGCCGTAGCGACTCAGTCCAGAGGGTTTGGTGGGCGAGTGTTGCGTCGCATGAGCCGTTAGGATCTGCGGGAGCGCTCGCGCGGCATACTGAGTTTTTGCCGGCGCTGCCACAAGGCTTTTCGGCTGATGCCGAGCTTCTTTGCTAGTTCGGTTTCCGTCATGTGATCTTGATTTTCGAGCACAAAATGCGTGAAATAACCTTCAAGAGAAACATGGTCCGCAAGGTCGTTGGCCTCATTTGGGTGGTGGTGGCGAGTCTCACTGTCGACAGCGAGCAACCCTGCATCAATTACCCGGCCTTCACACAGGATAACGCCGCGTTCGACTGCGTTCTTTAATTCTCTGATATTGCCCGGCCAGGAATAAGATTGGATCAAGTCTAGTGCGCACCTGGAAAAGCTCAAGCCGATTTTACCGAAGGTTCTGCTATGTGTTTGTAGAAAGTGTTCAGCGAGGTTCAGCAAATCACCAGGCCGCTCTCGCAAAGGCGGCAGGCTGAGTTTGACAACGTTTAATCGATAATAGAGATCTTCACGAAACTGACCACTTTTGGTCAAGTTCTCAAGATTTCTGTGGGTCGCAGCGATCAGGCGCACGTCGACCTTGCGGGTTTCTATCGCGCCGACCTTGCGGATCTCACCTTCCTGCAAAACTCGTAGCAAGCGCGCTTGGGCTTCCAGCGGCAATTCACCGATTTCATCAAGAAATAAGGTGCCTCCGTCAGCAGCTTCAACAAGCCCGACCCGGCTGCTGGTGGCGCCGGTAAAAGCGCCTTTTTCATGCCCGAATAACTCTGACTCAATCAACGTCTCAGGGATCGCCGCACAGTTAAGCGATACGATCTTGCGCGAGCTTCTGGAACCCGCAGCGTAGATCGCTTGCGCTACCAGCTCCTTCCCCGTCCCTGATTCACCCATAATCAGCACGGTGGTCTGAGTTGGCGCGACTTTGCGAATGCGATTAAAGAGTTGATGCATGGCATCGCAGGTCCCCAGCATCTCCGGGAAAATCGGCAAATCCGTCGAATGGGGTTCAATGAGTGCCGTGATTCTGTCCAGTAAATCGTCGTAGTCGAAGGGCTTGGCAATATAATCCACCGCACCGAGTTTCATGACATCCACGGCAGAGCTGACGCTGGCATAGCTGGTCATGACCAGCACCGGGATGTTGATAGCGTGTCTGATGATATCAGTACCGGTCGGGCCGGGTAGCCGCAAATCAGTGATGATCAGAGCGAAGTCCTGCAGATTATTCTGCAAGGCCTCTGCCAACGATCCAGCTTCTACGACGTTGTATAATTTTTTTTCGAGAAACTTTTTCAAAGCTTTGCGTATAACGATTTCGTCTTCGACGATAAGGATCTTTTTTCGGTTCATGGATAGCACTGTAGAACCTGATATCTGATCAGTAACTAAACAGTGAAGATGGCCCTAAGTCAAACAAATTCTTCGTTCGGGTGGTGCGGTAAGGTAATTGTGATTCTGGTTCCCAAACCCACGCCAGCTGAGCTCGCGCGGATCGCACCGTGATGCTCGGCAACGATGGACGTGGCAATGGCGAGACCGAGACCGGTGCCTTGACCGGGGTCTTTGGAGGTAAAAAAAGGTTCAAACATCTGGTTCAGCTCTGCAGAGGACATGCCGTGGCCCTGGTCGCTGATCGTAATTTCCGCTAAATCATTATGGCTGAGCCGATATTCCACCATGATTTTGCCACTTGGCGTAGAAGCGTCTCTGGCGTTGTGCAGCACATTGACGAACACCTGAGCAAGCCGTTGAGAGTCGCCGAGCACGTAAACCCTCTGCGGTAGCGAGTTCACAAATTCAACGGCCTGGTTATTGTGGTCAAGGGACAGTAATTGAATCGCGTCATCGACGCACGCTTTGATCTCTACGGGAATTGAGCGTTGCTGAATGTTTGATGTGCCACTATGCGCGAACTTCACTAACGACTGTAATATGGCGGAGACTCTCGCCGTCTGTTCAAGGATTTGTTGGGCAATTTCTTGAAGCTCAGCCTCCTGTGTTTCCATTAACAAATTTTGCGCCAAGCAAGCGATACCCGTGATGGGATTGCCGACCTCGTGGGCGACGCCTGCGGCTAACTGGCCGATAGAGGCTAATCGTTCGCTATGCAGCAACTGATTTTCAAGTACCTGCTCAGTGGTAATGTCTTCGATGACGATCACAACGTCACCGAGTGCGTTCGGTACATTGTAGATCGCTGCCTTGTGCAAGTTCAGCAGCAAAGACTTTTGATCGTTGATCAGCTCTGCCCCGAACCGATGGGTCTCGTCCGCTGCAGCGAACCCATTCAGCAGGGCGAGCCAGGTATTCGGCAGAACTCGCAGGGCCAAGCCAACAATCTGGCTCGCAGGTATGCGAGTCAGGCTTTCCATCGCCCGGTTCCAAATTAGTACGTTCTGGTTTTTGTCGATGGAGCAAACTGCGATGGGTAGATCTTGCAGGATCTGTCGGTGGTAGCGCCGTAGAGCATCTAAATCTGCCGCCAGCCCGGTTAACTGTGATTTGAAATTTTCCAGACGATTCTCAATACTATAAATACTCTCTAATTCGGCTGAACCAGATCCGACAACATAAGGTATGGAGGATGCCGTAATACGGTGGGCCATGGTTTGCCCGACGTTGCTCGTCAGGTTGGTCTCAATTTGATTTCGAATGCGGTTTAATGCGTGCGGCCGTTGCTCGGTAGCGGGAAAATTAAGTTCTGCTAGTACCATGCCAATTTCCCGACTAGATGCGGCTTTCCCCAAAATTTGGGCCAGTCTGTCTTCGATCTCAGAGACCGAGCGCGCTTCAAGAACGCCCATGTAGGCCCGGGCGACAGAGTTAGACATGCAATCTTCGGCAGCACGACGTTCCGCATGAGTCGGATCATAGGCGAGGGAAAATCCAATGAAGACGATAATGTTAGCCGCTAATGATGTGATTGTTGCCAAATAGCTCATATCTGCGGTAAGCACGGCGAGGGCGCGTTCTAAAAAGTCCGGCGCCAAATAGACTGTGACCTCGGGATTAAAAAGATGATTTAGTAAAGGGTAGAACAAGGTTAAAAACCAGACTGTAAAGCCGGCGATGAGGCCACCGAGCAGTCCGGCTTTATTCGCGCGCTGCCAGTAGAAAGTGCCAACCAATCCGGGCAAGAACTGTAATACCGCGACGAAGGCGACGAGTCCGAGACCGATCAATGATTGATCGGCTGAGAGCAGCCGGTACATAGCGTAAGAGATGAGAATGATGCCGGCGATCAGCAGGCGCCGGCTCGCCAGCAGTCGCTTTACAACTTTCTGATCTTTCGGGGAGGTCGATAACGGTAAGATCACGTGATTCAAAATCATGGCTGCCAGAGCCAAGGTCGAGACAATCAAGACGCCGCTGGCTGCGGCGAGGCTACCGATAAAGGCCAGCATGGTCACGCCTGCATTTTCGAGCTTCAGGCCAATACCCATCGCGGCATAATCCGCTGGGGTGTTGATGCCCAAATAAGACGCGGCCCAGGCAATGGGTGGAATGCAGAGGCTGAGAAGTAGCATGTACAGCGGGAAGCCCCAGCGCGCAGAACTGAGAGGGGCTGGATCATCATTTTCTGTGAGTAGCATATGATAAACATGGGGCATTGCGATGGCGGCGGCGAAAAACAGTAACAACAAGGTCCGCGGTGAGCCTTGGGTTGGCAGGCTCTGATTGAGATACTGAGGCTGGTTGCTGAGCCATTGGTTCATTTCACTAAAGCCGCCAAAGACGCTATAAACCGAGAATAAGGCGACCGTGATAAAGGCGCAGAGTTTGATCACTGACTCCAGGGCCAAGGCTACCACCAGACCTTGGTGTTTGTTCCGGGTCGACAGGTGTCTGGCACCAAAGAGAATCGCGAACGCTGTCATTGTCACACAGAACCCGATAGCGATGACGGCTTCGCTGAGGTCCTGATTGAGTAGGTGGACTGTAACGGCCACCGCCTGAATTTGTAGGGCGATTAAGGGTAATAAGCCGAAGAGCATGAGTAGGCTTATTAGTCCGCCAACCCATGGCGCTGGATAGCGAAACGCAAACACATCTGCCAGTGAACCAAGCCGATGGGTGAGGGCAATTCTGCTCAGGGGATCCAGCAAGACTGGAGCGACAATAAATGCTGCGCTGGCACCTAAAAAATAGAACAGAAAACTGCTGCCAGACTCTACAGCGAGACCCACTGTGCCATTGAAGCAAATAGCGCCGGCAAACACGCCAAGTGAAAGGATCCTGGTCATAGGGTGGTGCGTAAGGCGCTCTGGCAGCCAGCCTTTTTCAGCGGCGTAGGCCGAGCCGAAGAGGATAATCAGGTAGGTGATCCCGAGGGTGATTAATTGGCTCAGGGAAAATGCCATCAGTCACCTGATTTCCGCTTAACGACAAGTTGGGCCCAGATGCACAGGACGATCAGGCCAAGCCAAGGTAGATAATTAACATACCAGCTGAAGATACTGTCGCCGGCCCACCAGCTGTCAACTTCGGCGACAAAGACGAAGAAGCCAAAAACCAGGAAAATAATCAGTTGATCGAGAGACATACAGGCATTGTAAACCTAATGATCAGTGATTGGATAAGCCTAATATTGGTCCGGAGCTGCAAGTGTCGAGCGTTGTGGTACGAGATCCATTGACCAGGCCTCTGTCGCGGCCTGAAGCAGACATTCTAGGCTATCGATCTCGGGGAATAACGGTTGACCGAGAGATCTCAGGGCTTGCCTGATGCAGGCGATGGGCTTGCCGTTGGGTATCGCCACTGCCCCGGTTGACTTGCTGAGTTTCTGCCCCTGGTGATCTACCAGTAATGGGATATGGGCGTAGTTGATGGGTGGGTACTCGAGCGCCGCACCCAGACAGGCTTGCTTCAGGCTCGAGTCAAGCAGGTCACTGCCGCGAATAACGTGACTGATGTTTTGATACGCATCATCTACCGTAACAGCGAGCTGATAGGCTACCAAGCCGTCTCGACGCTTGATGATAAAATCGCCGACGTCGAGTTGGAGCGGCGAGGCCCGAGAGCCCTGGACGCGATCGTCGATAGTAACGACGATCGGAGGGACACGAAAGCGAATTGAATGTGCCGGCAATGAGGGGCTGAAGGATCGCGATCGACAGGTGCCCGGGTAAACGGGTGGCAGATCTCGACGACTGCAGGTGCAAGGGTATACCTGCTGCTGTTCTTTGAGTTTATCGAGCACGGCCTGATAGGCGTCGAGACGTTGGCTTTGGAATAAGGGCGTGCCATTCCAGTTCAGCCCGAGGGACTCCAATTGGCGCATAATCTGAGCCGGTGCGTCAGGTTTTTCTCGAGGGGGGTCTAAATCTTCGATGCGCAGTAACCACAAACCCTTGTGCTTGCGAGCCTCAAGCCAGCCGGCTAGGGCCACGACAACGGAACCAAAGTGTAATGGCCCCGTTGGCGATGGTGCAAAACGGCCGATGTAGCCCTGCGTCTGACTCACGGGTCAGACGACAACAAGGGGCTAGCCGTGAATCTGTCGTTCCTTGATTTCATCGAGGGTCTTGCAGTCGATACATTGGGTCGCCGTCGGTCTGGCTTCGAGTCGTTGAATGCCTATCTCGATACCACAAGAATCACAGTAACCATAGTCATCCTGGTCGATCAGGTCGATCGTGACGTCAATCTTTCTGATCAGTTTACGCTCCCGGTCGCGGGTGCGCAGCTCAAGGCTGAATTCCTCTTCCTGGGTCGCACGATCCGCTGGATCCGGGTCGTTAGCCGCGACATCCTTCATATGATTGACGGTTCGATCCACTTCTTCCATTAACTGCAATTTCCAGTCGAGGAGGATTTGTCTGAAGTGCTCACGCTGGCCAGCGTTCATATACTCTTCGTTCTTTTTGCGAGCATAGGGTGTGAAATCGGCGGGTTGTGCGTCGATACGACTGACGCCGGCTTTTCTGGTTGTTTTTACCGGTTTCTTGGTCGCTAATTTTTTGCTGGCGACGGGTTTATCAATTGCACTGGGGTCTGTCTTTGCCAAGGTAGGTTCTCGTTGGGCTGCCTTTTGAGAGCCTGTAGATGATGATTTGATCGGAGACGCCGGTACCGATTTTTGCACTGCGGCGCTCTTCGCGATCTTCTTAGATTTTACCGCTGTCTCGGTCAGTGCTTTGGTCGATGCTTTGGCCTTGGCGATTGGCTTCGATGCTGCTTTTGGCGCGGCTTTCGATGCTGCTTTTGCTGCTGCTTTTGGTGCTGCTTTTGCTGCTGTTTGAGTCACGCTGGCTTTGACCGTCGTCTTTTTAGCCGGCTTAGGATTCTGTTTGGCATTGGCTTTGGCTTGAACTGTACCGCTTTTAGGCTTTGCACTAGTCTTCGCTTTAGGCGGGGCTGACACGCCCTTAACCGGCTTAACGACTTTTTTGGCAGCTGCTTTTGCATTGACGGTTTTCTTTGCCGGCGCTGTGGTCTTTGCCTTAATCGAGATCTTCGACGTTGGCTTCTTTGTCTTGGCGGCAGGCTTCGCTGGTGGCGCTTTTGTTGCGACCTTGGCGGCAGTTTTTTTCGCTGGCGCTGTTTTTTTCACCGGCTGAGCCGTGCTTGCTTTTTTGGTTTTCGCCGCAGGCGCTACAATTTTAGCCTTTGTCGCGGGTTTGGCTTTGGAGCTACTTTTAGTTTTGGTTGCCATAGTTTGATCCAGTATGCTATGTCACGTAAAACCTAAACAAAATCGAGCGCGAACGTTACCAGAAGAAGGAAGAATCTCCAAGCGAGAATTTAGTCATCGTTGCGTTACTGTGATTCATGTCGTTTGTATCAGGATCCTGAAAAATATTGGGTCAATTTCTGACCCGACAGTGAAATTAAGCGATACTGCGATTTTAAACAAAGCGCAGAGCTTGAGCTCAAGCCAGGGATAGGAAGTAACAGATGGCAGTTGTTGAAAGTTCGGGTTATGCCCATCGACTCAAAGACATCCAATCGTTCAAAGTAATGAAACTCTTGGCCAGGGCGAATCAGCTCCAGTCTCAGGGGCATCAGGTTGTCCATATGGAGGTGGGAGAGCCTGATTTTGCGACGCCGGCCGCTATCGTCGAGGCTGGTATTGCGGCATTGCGTGCGGGGAAAACGAAATACACGGCTGCCCAGGGCATTCCTGAACTCAGAGAAATGTTGAGTCGACACTATGCAGAAGAACATGGTGTCGATGTGGCGCCCTCAAGGATCTTCATCACAGCCGGTAGCTCGGGCGCGCTATTACTGGTTTCTGCGTTGCTTCTGAATCCCGGTGAAGGCTTGTTAATGACAGATCCTGGGTATCCTTGTAATCGGCATTTCCTCAAGGCGTTCAGCGGTGAGGGTCAATTGGTACCAGTCACTGCAGCCGACGGCTATCAGTTGACCCCAACACTGGTCGACCGACATTGGCAGTCGTCGACTCGTGGCGTGTTATTAGCGTCGCCTGCTAACCCAACTGGGGCGATTATCGACGAAGCTGTTCTGCAGGCGGTTGCCGCTGGTGTTCGGCGGCGAGGCGGGCATCTTGTGGTAGATGAAATTTATCACGGGCTGACTTATACCGCTCGTAAACCAACCAGCGTGCTTGCCTTTGACCCGGAGGCGTTTGTGATCAACAGCTTCTCGAAATATTTTGGTATGACGGGTTGGCGTTTAGGCTGGCTAATTGTCCCAGAATCTGCTGTGCCAGAAGTGGAAAAACTCGCGCAAAACCTCTTTATTTGCCCTTCCAGTATCGCGCAAGAGGCCGCGTTAGCAGCATTCAGTGCCGAGGCCCGAGATATCATGGAGCGCCAACGCGAGGCGTTCCAGGCTCGTCGTGACTTTCTAGTGCCGGCGCTGCGAGAGCTAGGGTTTGGGATTGAGCGCATGCCGGAAGGGGCTTTTTACATTTATGCAACGATGCCTGCGGGTCTTGCAGCCGACAGTGAGACCTTCAGTGACAGCCTGCTTGAAAACCATTACGTTGCCGTGACGCCCGGGACGGACTTCGGCTTCTATCGGGCGGATGAGCACTTGCGCTTCAGCTATGCGCAGGGCCTGGATATGCTTGAATTGGGCGTCGATCGATTACAGCGTGCCGTCGCCGCTTATGGATTATCATGATTTTTTCGCCACCCCTGGCATCCGCGCTTTTGATTCAGCGCTACAAGCGATTCCTGGCAGATATCGCTTTGCCAGATGGCTCGGTTAAAACGATTCATTGTCCCAATACAGGGTCGATGAAAAACTGCGCTGCAGCCGGCGACCGAGTCTGGTATTCCACGTCGGAGAACCCGAAACGCAAATATGCGCACACTTGGGAGCTCAATGAGACTCAGGCAGGACATTTCATCGGCGTGAATACCCATCGTGCGAATGCGTTGGTCAAGGCGGCTGTTGAGACGGGTGTCATAGACTCGCTTCAGGGTTATGGCACCATCACGTCGGAAGTCAAATATGGGCAGGAAAATAGTCGAATCGATTTGTTGCTCACCCATCATCAGGAGTTGCCGTCCTGCTATGTTGAAGTCAAGAGTGTGACGTTGTGCGAGCCTCGGGGAGACCGTAATATTGGCTATTTTCCGGATTCCGTCAGCGTCCGTGGCACCAAGCACCTGCGTGAACTGATGGAGGTTGTTGACCAAGGTGAGCGTGGGGTTCTGGTGTTTTGTGTCCAACACTCGGCGATCGAAGTGGTTCGCCCGGCGTTACATATTGACCCGACATATTCGGCAACACTGGCTTTGGCAATGGCGGCTGGCGTTGAGGTCATGGCTTATCGAGCCGACCTGAGTGCCACCGGTATTCGCCTGGTTGAATCCATACCGGTGTCGCTGGTGGAGCTCGAATGACGAAGCCGATCGTGTGGATGATATTGACGCTGGCGGTGGTGGCTAGCGCGCTCGCGGCGATGTTTTTTGGTAGTGCGACGATCTCTGTGGCGCAGGGTTGGAGCCTGATCAGTGGTGAATCGACGTCCCCGCTGGTGGAGACCATTATTTTTCAAATCCGACTCCCGAGAGTCCTATTGGCGCTGATCGTTGGCGCGGGCACCGCCGCTACCGGCGCCGCGATTCAAGGTATGTTTCGAAATCCACTCGCAGACCCGGCGCTGATCGGCGTTTCCAGTGGCGCTGCACTGTTTGCGGCGGGTTATATGGTCCTGAATCTGCACAATTCGGCGTGGGGGTTTCTGGGCCTGGCAGGCAGCGCCTTCACCGGTGGCTTCATCACGACACTGTTGGTGCTGAAAGTCGGTCAGCGCAGCGGCACGATTTCTAGTATGTTGCTGGCGGGAATCGCCGTTAACGCCATCGCTTTAGCCGGTGTGGGTTTATTTTCCTATCTCTCCTCTGATCTGCAGTTAAGGTCCGTGGCGTTTTGGGCGCTCGGCAGTTTCAACGGCGCTGATTGGGTCGGTGTTCAAGTCGCATTGGTTATTCCGATAGTGGTGTTGTTGCTGTATCGAGATAGTCAGAAGCTGAATGCTGTCACCCTGGGTGATCTTGAGGCTACGCACTTGGGTATCAATGTCCCCAGGTTACGGACGCGAATCGTGCTGTATACCGCAGTCATTACGGGTACGAGTGTAGCGTTGGTGGGTATCATCGCCTTCATCGGTCTGGTTGTGCCGCACCTGATACGTTTAATGTTAGGTTCCAATCATCACACAGTGATACCAGGGTCGGCGTTGCTCGGCGCGTTATTGCTACTGATGGCCGATACCCTTGGGCGAGTGATCATCGCGCCGGCAGAATTACCCGTGGGAATTTTGACCGCGCTGTTGGGTGGACCGTTTTTTATCTACTTGGTTGTGCAACAGAAGGGCAGGCTGGGCATATGACACTTCGCGCTGAACATTGCGGTCTGAGCTATGCCGGTCAAGTGATATTGCATGATATCAGCCTGGTGCTGAAGGCGGGCGAGGTTCTTGCTGTCGTTGGCCCTAATGGTGCTGGCAAGTCTTCGCTTGTGGGTCTGCTGGCGGGTACCAGTCGACCTACACTCGGATCTGTCTCGCTCGACAATCAAGGTTATGCCGACATCTCTCTGGCTGCAAGGGCCACGCGGTTGGCCGTTCTGCCACAACACACGAGTCTGGATTTTCCGTTTACCGTTGACGAGATTATTGAAATGGGCAGGATACCTCATGGTGGTAATGCTCGAATGCACGCGCCCATGCGCGCCGAGATCGCCGCGTTGCTAGGACTTGAGGCGTTGCGCGAACGGGTTTACACCACCTTGTCGGGGGGGGAGAAGCAGAGAACCCAGATTGCTCGCGTGCTGTGTCAGCTATGGGATTGCTTGCCTGCCAGCTATTTTCTGTTTGATGAGCCCACTGCAGCGTTAGATATCGCGCACCAATTGGTTTTTATGGGCCTGGCACGTCAATTAGCACGACAAGGTGCTGGGGTGTTGATGGTGATGCACGATATTAATCTTGCCGCCCGTTATGCCGATCGGCTTTTGTTGCTTAAAGACGGTGAGGTGATGGGTTTGGGTACGCCTGCGGAAGTACTGACAAACGAGCGCGTTAAGGCGGCCTTTGGAGTAACTCCCCAGGTTGTGCTGCTGGCCGATGGAAGTCGACAGTGGCTGTTTGTCGAATAATCTCTCCGGGTTGGGCTACCGGTAGGAATGGTAACTTATAGGATTGCTCTCTTGATGGATCTAAATGCTTGCGACGGCTGGATATAAATCAGCCATAATTCTCGAAAACCGACATTCTCGAAAAACGACATTCTTGAAAAACGACATTCTTGAAAAACGACA
>JABBAY010000037.1 GCA_018607725.1 K189A clade bacterium | reverse complement strand
ACGACGGCTTCAAAACCTTCAGTCATGCCAAAGCTATCTATACGCAGTCGAAGACGGTATCGAAATTGGCAGCGACCCTGCGACCACCCTACAAGAAAACTAAGCCAAGTTAGACCCACCGCACGTCATGAACTTGCCAGCCCGCGATGTCGGGCTGGCAGCTTCGAGCCGCCCGGCCCCACGCGCAAGGCTGCCACAGACAAGACTGCTACACTGAGACGACTTTGACATTGGCGCCGAGGAGTTTTTCTCGGGAATGATGGCCATGGTCGACCAGTACAATATCAATCCCCAGTGCCCGCGCGACCTCTACATCATGCAACGTATCACCCACCATCACAGTATCTTCACAGCCCACTCCTGATGTCCTGATCAGACGTCGACCGCTATCGAGCTTGCTGGCTGCAAAGCGATTATCGATACCGTAGATATGATCAAACAGGTCACCGATGGCGAAATGCGCAATCATCTGCTCAAGACTGTTTTGCTCAGAGGCGGACAAGATAGACTGATGCTCGCATTGCCTGCGACTGGCACGCAAGACATTCAGCACTGGCTCAAACGGCCGACAAATCTGGTAACCAGACATGTACTGCTCAACATACTCATGGCAGAGAGTTTCAAAGGAAGCCCGCTGATAATCAAAACCCAAACGGTCATAGTACTGACGGATGGGGAAATCGAAGATGGCGCGGTATTCAGCAAAGCTAAGCTGTGGTCGATCGTGTCTAGCCAACTGCCAGTTAATCGTCTCGACGGCATAGTTGACATCATCCAGGATCGTGCCATTCCAATCCCAGATAATGTGTTTCTTCCCCGCCAATACTGCTTCTAACGGGTTCTTTATAGGACTATTAATATCACTCGTCATGGCGCTATGCCGACCATAACACTTTGCTGAGGGCACCACTGAGGGCTCTGCATAACAAATTACATCCCGATGAGGTCAGCTCGGTCGAGCAGGTTCTGCTGCAGACGCAGACTGGCAGCGTCAACCATGACACCGTCAACGTTGATCGCCCCCTGGCCGGCGGCTAGCGCCTGCTGGTAGGCAGCTTTTTGCTTTCTGGCCACAGCAACCGCGACACTGGACGGCGAAAAAACCGCCTCGGCAATAGCCACTTGATCGGGATGAATCGCCCACTTGCCGGCCATACCAAGAACCCCAGCGCGCTGGCATTCAATCAGCAATTCGTCTTTTTGACGGAAATTCGCATAGGGGCCGTCGATCGGATCCAAGCCATTCGCCCGACAAGCTATCGTCAGCTTAAACCTTGGGTAATGCCAGAGATCTGGTGGATAAGCGTCGCTACCCGCACCTATATGTTGCAGATCCATACCCTGACTTGCCGAATAATCACCCATCCCAAATACCAGACTCTCCAGGCGGTCACTGCACGCGGCTATCTGCTCGACATTCAGCATGCCCTCCACATCCTCGATCAGGCATTCAATGCCAATTCGACGCTTCAGCCCGAGCTTGGCTTCCAATTGATTCAGCAGCAGGTGCACGAACATCACATCCTGGGCCGATTTCGCCTTAGCCAGCACGAGCGTGTCGAGCCGCTGCCCAGCACCGCTGACCACCTCAATAATATCGTCGTGGCAGTATGGCGTATCCACATCATTGATTCGAACACTGACAGTTTTGGGGTGCCAATCAAGCCCGTTCATGGCGTCAACGATCAAGCCCCGAGCCTCGACCTTGGCGTTCGGCGCAACCGCATCCTCAAGATCGAGAATCACGCCATCACAATGCAACGCCGCAGCCTTGCCCAGCATTTTCGCGCTGGAACCCGGCACCGACAACTGACAACGGCGCAACCGCCGAGGCTGGCGTGAGTCTAAAGACTGGGACATAAGAGTTTCTCACTTGAGCAATTTTTGGGTCGCGCCAGATCGATAATGACAGTTGGCGTTAAGCACCAAACATAAACAGTTTCCGCTGTGGGTTGCAAGCACGGGCCTTCTGGTGAATTTTGCACCGCACAATATTTATCCCCAACCCCTTGAATTACCGATCATCGTCATTATAATTGTGCTGTGCAACAAATTAGCAGCTGTCCTGCTAGTACCACACAATCGTCGATGCGACGACGGTCAATCTTTGGCCGCCTTGAGGAGGATAGACACATGTTTAAGTGGACCGAATTAGCCCTGGCGTTTGGCTTTTTCAACAACAGCAGTCAGCTCGACCCCATGCTGTTTGAGTTACTGATGGAAGATCGACGTCGTGAACGTGCCGCAGCAGTTGCGGCAACGACTGCTGCAACCCAGGCAAGTCCTGTGGCCAGCAATGATTCTATTAAGCCAACCAGCCTCGCAGCGGCGAAAAAAGCAGCCTGAACGCGAGTTAGCCGGGCCGCAGGTAAGACGACCACTGCGGTCACAGGCTTTGTCACACTTCCCCACCATCACTTTTCAGGTATTTGGCCTTAGGCCATTGCCAATAAGTCGCAGACTGTCTCCAAATAAGTCGCAGACTGTCTCCAAATAAGTCGCAGACGCTAAATTCGTGTACTATCAAAGGGTCATACAGGATCATGCGATGCCGAACCCGGAAGTACGAACCGAACAAAACCTCTGGTCAAGCGCCCAGTTTCAGGCGTATCTAGCCTCTACCGCCTTCACTGGTGGTGCCTTCTCCATGCAACAACTACTGGTTAGCTGGATGCTGGTGGGCATACTGGTCCTGCCTGGCGATCAGGTCGGGCTGATCCAGGCCATTATCGGCATCCCCGCACTGTTCTTAATGCTTCTGGGCGGCGCCTCGGCAGACCGGGCTGACCCACGATTGATGCTGATCCGGATCTACGCCGTCGCTTGGGTGATTCCGTTGCTGCTGGTGACGTTGGTGGAATTCGATCTTTTTAATGTCTGGACCGTCATGCTCTTCGGCCTGGGCGTCAGCACCGTGACAGCCTACACCAGCCCGGCTCAGCAAGCGGTGCTCAGCCGCGTCGCGGGCAACGATATCCAGCGCGCCGTCACTGTCTCGACAGCCATTGGTTTTCTGGTACAAATTGTCGGTTTGATGATTGCCGGCCAGATGGAACGAGTCGGCTTGACCGCGGTCCTGGTGTCTCAATCAGTCTGTATCGCCCTGGGCGCCGTCACCATTGCCCGTCTGCAAAAAGCCGAGGTGAACATTACGCCGAACCTCGAACCCACGTGGCGTAACGTGGTCGCCGGCCTTCACGCGACTTATGCCAACAAGAATATCTTTGAGTTACTGATCGTCAATTTTGTCTCGAGCATCTTTAATGCTGGCGCTTTTATTACTGTTGTACCCTTTATCATCAAACGCGCGTACAACGGCGACGCACTGCAGTTGGCTATCATCATGATCGTTTTCTATTTTGGCGCCACCTTGTCCGGGCTGGTGATGCTACGATTCATGCCGATGCTGCGGCCAGGACGCATCTTTCTGATCATGCAACTCAGCCGAGTCGTAATTCTTGGGTTTCTCTGGATCAAGCCAGACTGGTGGCTGTTGATCCTGGTGATGATCGCCTGGGGGCTCAATATGGGACTGACCACCACCCTCGCCAGAGCCATCGTGCAGGAATCTGCAGCGCCAGAATTTCGAGCCAGAATTCTCTCGGTTTACAGTATCGGCTTGCTGGGTAGCGCGCCAATTGGCGCGCTCTTACTCGGAATGATCATCGAAGGGTTTGGCACCTTGAACGCCTTGATTCCTGCGATGTTTGTCTCCGTCGCGCTATTTCTTTACGGCGTGTTGGCCACCGGCATCTGGTCATACCGCTCACCTCAAGCCTGAGCATTCAGCGGTAGCAAGCCCCTGGAACAGCCGCAAGTCAGCGACGAATTAGGGGTTCTCGAAACAAGGCGATGACAATCGCCGCCAGTCCATACAGCACCAGAAAGAATAAAAATGCTGGCCGGTAACTGCCGGTAACATCATAGATCCAGCCTGCCAACGGCACGCCCACCATCTGAATCGGGAACATGGCAGGCCGCATCAAACCCAACGCACGACCAAAACGATCGCTGCCAAAAACCCGACCGATTAAGGCACCCTGCAATGGCACAACACCCCCCATACCATAACCAAACAGGGCCGCGCCAACTGCGAATACAGGCAAGTAAGCCAGTCCTAGCAGCATAATTAACTGACCAATAAACTGAGCGCCAATCGCCAACCACAATGCCTTGCGCGCCGACCAGAAGTCACCGACCCAACCAAAAGACAATTTACCTGCAACGCCTAAGCCGGCACAAATCGAGATCATTAGGGACGCCTGCTGCAACGACACACCCGTATCAGTCAGACGCGGCACCATGTGGGTGAGCGTCGCGCTCTGACAGCAGAACAACAGACCCACCGCAGCAACCAAGACCCAAAAGTTACGTTCATGCATCACCGGACGATCAATGACCGGCTCAATCTTCAATGCATCGTGCCCCTCCCCTAACAAATGGCCACCGTCAGGTGCCAAGCCCGCATCCGCGGGCTTAGAGACAACGAACAATAGCACGATGGGGAGAACAACCAGCCCAGTAAAGCAGCCATAGGCCATAAACCCTTCACGCCAGCCATAATTTTCAATCAACGCGGCACTGACGAAGGGCATGACCACACCGGACACAGAGATACCAGTGGCCGCAATACCCAAAGCACGTCCTCGCCGCCGATTAAACCAGTTGGCTACCAATTTAGCCGTTGCCAGCCCGCCCATGGAGCTTGCACCAAAACCTATGAAGACGCCCAGCACCACATAAAATTGCATCTGAGTCTGAACTTGGCTGAGCAGGAAAAAACCAATGGTCATCGACAAGCAACCCACGCCGATGACTCGTTTGAGCGGGTAAATATCCAGCGCCTTGCCCAGTAATGGCGCCACGATGGCACCGACAACACTCGTGGCAGTAAAACCTAATGAGATACCAAGTCGCGAATCGCCGAATTCTGCGGCGATCGCCTTGAAAAACACGCCAAATGAGTAAAAGAAAAAGCCAACAGCGACGAAGTCAACGAAGAAGGCCACAGCGACCATTCGCCAGCCAAGATTGCGATGATCCATGAATTGAGATAGCAACTGCGGAGCCCACCTGTAGAAAAAGTTGATTCTACACCATCAGCTGAACGAGAATGAGACCAATCCGCGAATCTGTTTCGCGCCCAAGCAGCATTCAAACTCAAAAAAGGCCGTTAGCTATGACTGAATCCGTAATCACTGAACTTGATGACGGGGTCCTGACCGTGACCCTGAATGAACCTGAAACCATGAACTCCCTGACCTCTGGAATCATGGAGGGGTTAGCAGCTGCAGTGCAACGCGCCAGCGACGACGAAGCCGTTAGAGTCATGCTGCTGACCGGCAGCGGACGTGCATTCTGCGCCGGCGCCGCCGTGGGCTCCCTCGCGGGCGGCAACGCACGGGACGCCAGATCATCGCGCAAACAACAACTCGATAACCACGGTGGCTCGGCACGGAATGTCGCAGCCTTTGCCAATTGCGACGTCCCGATCATTGCGGCAATCAACGGCGCAGCCGTAGGCGCCGGCTTCGGCATCGCCACGTCCTGCGATATTCGTCTGCTGGGCGAGTCTGCGCGCATGGGCTCCATATTCATTAAACGCGGACTGGCTTCTGATTACGGCGTCGCTTACTGGCTACCGCGCATTGTCGGTACCGGTCGAGCCATGGAAATTATGTATGGCGGCGAGTTACTGAATGCCGAACAATGTCTTAGCATCGGTCTCGCCAATAAGGTTTATGCTGACGACCAACTCATGCTGGAAGCCAAAAAATATGCCCGTATGATTGCCGACGGCCCACCACTGGCCTATACCATTCTTCGCCGTATGACGGGTAAATCACAGGACATGACCATCTCTGAATTTGCCGAGTACGAGTGGGCGAATCAGAAGCTGTTACTGACGACCAAGGACGTCAAAGAGGGATTCACCTCCTTTATTGAACGACGCCCGGCTAAATTTACCGGCGAGTGATCTTGCGTCGCGGTGCCGCCTCAGGCGACACTGATTTGTAGCTCACCGACACCCTCAATGTGAGCACGAATCAGGTCGCCGCGCACCACCGGTCCGACACCCGCGGGGGTACCGGTATAAATCAGATCACCCGGTTGCAGCACAAACAGTGTTGAGAGACGGCTGATGACTTCCGGGACTTTCCAGATCATTTGCTGCAAGTCGCCTGCCTGCCGGCGTTCACCATTGATGTCGAGCCAGATACTGCCGCGGTCAACCATTGCGGTCTGCTCGAGCGGCACCAATGCTGAGCAAGGTGCGGCATGGAGGAATGATTTACCCGCTTCCCAGGGCCGCGCTTGTAATTTCGCCTGCGCCTGCAGATCACGCCGAGTCATATCGATACCCACTCCATAACCGTAGACGCAGTCCATCGCCGATGCCACCGTGATATTTTGACCGCCGGTGGCCAACGCCACCACTAACTCCACCTCATGGTGAACATCGGTAGACAGTGCCGGGTAAGTCATCACCCCTTGATCCGGCAGAATGCCGTAGGCTGGCTTCATAAAAAAGAATGGTGGCTCTCGGTCCGGATCGTGACCCATCTCAAGCGCATGATCAGCATAATTCCGCCCGACACAATAGATGTTCTGCACCGGAAAGCGCGCCTGCGTGCCCACCACTGCCAACGTCTGGGTCGCCACGGGTGTAATGACGTATTCCATAAAACCTCATCTCCTCAGAATTCATATCCATGCCTGCTACGGCAGCGCAGCGAAAAACCAATTGATCGCCCTACCACTCAAAAACACACCAAATCTCGGCTAAACCGTTAATGACGCCGCAGAACCTGGGCATAAAAACCATCCGTATTGTGCCGGTGGGGCCAAAGCTGCAGCTCGCCGACATTTTGTAAGCGTTCAGCCAACCCTGCATCCTGGTACTGCAAGGCAGTGAACGTCCGATCAAATTCCGGAAATGTAGCACCCTCGCGCGCAAAACCCGGATTAGCCAGCAGGAAAGCCTCGACTATTTGCTGATTCTCCTCGGCTAACAAGGAACAAGTGGCGTACACCAGTCGTCCACCCGCCTTAACCAACTGGCTGGCGTTACTGAGAATTTGCAATTGGAGCTCGCGTAAATCCTCAAGCCGCGCTTCGCGCCAACGAATATCCGGAGAGCGGCGCAATGTGCCACTGCCCGTGCAGGGCGCATCCACCAACACCGCATCTGCCGTCTGGGCATAGTCCTCAAGGTCGTCATCAAACTTGGGATCCAAGACTCGGCTCGTAACGTTACGAATACCCGCTCGCTGCAAACGCGGTTGCAGCTGTGCCAGCCTGCGCGGTGCCACATCACAGGCCAGGATCGAGCCGCGATTGTTCATGATATCAGCGATATGCAGTGTCTTACCGCCTGCACCGGCACAATAATCGACGATGAACTCGCCGGCCTGAGGCTGCAGCAGCCAACTGACGAGCTGACTTCCCTCATCCTGAAATTCAAACCAACCCTGCTTAAAGGCCGGCGTATTTTGCAACGGTCCGCGGGTCATGCGTCGCAGTCCAAAGTCAGACAATTCCGTGAGTTGGGTATCAATATCCTGCGACTGTAACTCAGCGAGTAATTGCTGGCGCGGCCCACGACGTTGATTAACCCGAAGATCTACAGCCGCCACCTGGCTTAACGCCTGCGCCAGGTCTTCGAGATCACCAACCGGCAATTGCTCAGCTAAGGGCACATAAAGCCAATCCGGCAAATTCATTCGCTCTGCGGGTGCTAGCCGGCTTCGGTCAAAATCCACAATCGCGCGCTGATGCACAGTGGCAAACGTGGCAAACTGCGTCAACGCAAAGTCGTCAGGTGACCAAGCATCGTTAACCATCAGGTACACACCCACCAGCAATGCAGCTGGCGTCAGGTTTGTATCTGGCAATACCGGGGCGATGGCTTCGGTTATCGCGAGCAACTCTCGCTGACGACGCAGACAACCATAGACTGTCGCAGCGGCAAAGCGGCGATCGGTGGAGCCCATATTTCGATGGGCTTTGAAATATCGGTCCACAACACCATCGGCCGCTGTTGAAGACGCCATCACCTGCTCAAGAAGCTCACAGGATTTTTTGTAACGGGCTGCTGAATAGCTCATGGCCTAACAGCATCATACAAGCACCGCGCCAATAATCGCTCAGCTACGAATGGGAATAAATCGTCGTTCATTCAGCTACCTCTTCTGCCTGATAGGCGTAATATTGCATAGTCCTTGTCGATCGTGCTTGTTGATCGCACCAATAGCCGCTACCTTAACGCTTCACACCTTGAGATATCTATTAACCTTTATGACCACCCATCAATCGAAGACGGCGCTGATTCTCTCTGGCGGTGGCGCACGTGGCGCCTATCAAGTGGGCGTACTCAAAGCCATCGCTCGCCTACAACCCAGCGGTGGCCACAATCCCTTTGATATTATTTGCGGCACCTCCGCCGGCGCCATCAACGCCTCAGTTCTGGCCTGCGAGAGTGACCATTACGGTCACGCGATCACCAAACTTGAAGCCCTCTGGTCAAATCTGGACTCGCGCAAGATTCATCGCGTAGGCTTTACGCAACTCCTAAAATCCAGTCTGCGCATCCTCGCGTCTTTTTTCCATGAGGGCATCGTCGATGGCAAACCCGTGGCATTGCTAGACAACGAACCATTACGACAGCTGCTGGAGACACAGATCGACTTCAGCAAGTTGTCTGCGCGGATTCAAGATGGCGACATCATGGCCTTGAGTATCACCGCCCTCGCCTATAGCTCAGGGATCAATGTCAGCTTCTTCCAGGCCTCAGAGCAAATTGAGGGATGGCACCGCAACCAACGATCGGGCTTACGCACCACGCTCGACCACAATCACTTGATGGCATCCTCGGCGCTTCCAGCGATCTTTCCCCCGGTGCAAATCCAGGAGGAATACTTCGGCGATGGCGCCATAAGGCAAAGCGCACCCTTAAGCACAGCGCTGCACCTTGGCGCCAATCGCCTGTTCGTGATCGGCGTTAGCCACAACGCCACTGAGGTTGCCGCAAGACCTGACAAAACCAGACACACGCCGTCCTTTGCGCAAATTACCGGCCATCTGCTCAACAGTTCGTTTATTGATGCCATGGATGAAGACCTGGAACGACTTGAGCGCCTCAACCTCCTCAGTCGCTATCTCAGCGCCGAAGAGCTGAAAACCGTGCGCATTAAACCCGTCGAAGTACTAACCATCACACCATCGGTGCGCTTCGACGAAATTGCCGCGAACCATATCAGCGACCTACCTTTGTCGATGCGAACCTTCTTCAGGTCCATCGGCGCCACTCGCACGGGCGGTGGCGCAAGCATGGCCAGTTACCTGTTATTCGAGTCAGCGTTTTGCAACGAACTCATGCGCGCCGGCTATCAGGACACCATGGACCGAGAGACAGAAATCATGGCGTTCCTCGACTTTAAACAATAGCTTGCACCTAATATCTCCGCCTGACCCTAGACCCGCCCGCGACTCAATTCATGGCTTTGTGACGCAGACGCGAGACACTAATACCTTAGGGTGCGGCCGGCTAGGTGCGGCCGGCTAGGTGCGGCCGGCTAGGTGCGGCCGGCTAGGTGCGGCCGGCGAGGTGCGGCCTCCCCCCAACTAGCGTCCCGTGAACTTGGGCTTACGGCGTTCAACAAACGCCTGAACACCTTCCT
>JABBAY010000061.1 GCA_018607725.1 K189A clade bacterium | reverse complement strand
CAGGCATGTCCTGGCTGACTTTGCCGGGGAACTCGGCGGGGCGTTTGTCGAGGAATGATTGTACGCCTTCGAGGGCGTCGGCGGATCGACCGGTGAAATACACGCCTCTTGAATCGATCTTATGAGCTTCCATGGGATGATCAGCGCCGAGCATTTTCCACATCATGTTGCGAATCATCGCGATAGAGATTGACGAGGTTTGCTCAGCAAATTCTTGGGCCAGGTCTCTGGCGGCAGGCAGTAAGTCGGCGGGCTTGTGGACACTCCGTACCAGGCCGCCTTTGTGGGCCTCGGCGGCACCAAAGACTCGCCCAGAATAAGTCCACTCCAGCGCCTGGCTAATACCAACTAGGCGCGGTAAAAACCAGCTGGAGCAGGCTTCGGGAACGATGCCGCGTTTAGCGAAGACGAAGCCGTAACGAGCGTCCTCTGACGCCAGGCGTATATCCATCGCGCACTGCATGGTGGCACCAATGCCCACAGCGGGACCATTGCAAGCGGATATGACCGGTTTCAAGCAATCGAACAGGCGCAGGGTCAGGAGACCGCCGCCGTCGGGTTTCAGGCCGGCGCCGTCACTGTCGGCATTGAATGTGTTGCTGCCTGAGGACAGGTCGGCGCCGGCGCAAAAGCCACGGCCAGCACCAGTGATGATAATCGCCTTGACCGCGTCATCGGCGTCGGCGCAATCCAGAGCGTCGATCATCTCAGCCATCATTTTTCCGGTGAAGGCGTTGAGCTTATCTGGCCGATTTAGCGTCAGCGTAAGGATATTACTCTCAACTTCATAAGTGATTTGTTCGTAATCCATAGAGTCACCTTTATTGTGTTGTCATTTTTAATGTGGATGCGAGTGGCTCGCACTGAATTGTTGAATCTGGGTGAACAGGTCGCGCTGCGCATGGCTACCGCCAATTAAATAAATCTGGTCGGCGACAGCGCTCAGGTCGTTGGCAGCCTGCCGCGCGTCGCCCTTACCGATATTGATGAGAGCATTGGCGATGGGCAGGCCCACATCTCGGCAGATGTCACCCTGGGTCGTATTCGCCTGACTCCAGGCGAGCAGACTCTGCAGCGCGCGGTCAATGGTGGTTTGGTCGTTCAGCCTGGCAGGCGCCATTAAGTAATGCAGGGTCGAAAAAATCAATTCACTGTCGCCGACTCGAGCGGCCGATATAGCTTGTAGCGCCTGCCAGCGTTGACCGACATCAACGCCAAGAATCTCAAGTCGCCAGAGCAGGGATGCGGCGTTGCAGGTGTCCAAGTAGAAGTCGTCAGCAACTGCATCGGCAAGGTGAGTGTCATAAATGGCCAGAGCACCTTCGTTATCGCGCATGCCAAGATGGCATAAGGCCTTGTGCCAATGCAGGTGATAGACAAAGCCGTTGGCCTTATCCCAGTGGGGTACTAGGGAATCGATCCATTGAATCCCCTCGGCAAATCGCGCCTGCATTTGGAACACGTGGGTGACGGCATGCGCGGCCCAGATATCGGCAGGGTTAAAGTCAATCGCCTGCTTACCATAGCGCTCAGCCTGCGTGTAATCACCGGACTCTTCCAGGCCAAAGCTGTGCATGCCTAACAGGTAACCGTAGTAGGGGGCAGCGGGCGACCAGCTATTCAGAGACCGGGTGACTGAAGCGCGCATATCCTTTGCGCTACCCGCATAAAAATGTAAGTAGTGAGCGAGACGCAGGGCCAACATATCTCTTGGATAGCTGGCAAGAATAGCCTCGAGTGTCTCAACCGTAGCCAGTAACTGGTTGGCGACCCAGCTTGTCAGCGCCTGCAGATGCATCTTTTCTCGAGGGTTGAGACTGTCTTCGAGTGCGGTCAGGCTGTCGAGACCGCGTTGAATGGGCGTGGCCAAACGTGGGTCGCTGCCAAGTTTGAGCAGATAAGTACGCAGACAGATAGCCATTGGCATGGTTGGGTCAGTGAGCAACAGTTCATCAAGCAGCGGCATAACCGTCGTTTGAGAGCCGAGATAAGCGTCAATAATATCGGCCATTTGCGTCACGCTGGCATCATGATTGACTGTGTAGGCATTGCCCAATGTGTCGTTAGCCTGGTGCATCTGAGCGACCTGTGGTTGTGTGTGACGGATTATTGACCGAAGCGCCTGGCGTTCACCAGATAATCATTTTCCGCTGCGGAATGAGTTCGGCCAAGCACCCGATTACGATGTGGGAATCGGCCGTAAGTCGCCACAATATCATGATGTTCCTGGGCGTGGTGTAAAAAACCTCGAAGCTGGTGATGCCAGGTGGTGGGGGCGTTGTTGAGCAGACACTGGAACAACTGGACAGATTGTTGCTGGGTGGCAAGATCTTCTGCATGTTCAAAGGGGTGGTAGACAAATACCTGTTCGATGGGTGTAAGGCTGAGGTGCTGATTGGCCGAAATCAATTGCGAGGCGATGGCCAGCGCCTGGCCATCGTTCGCGAACGCTTGAGCCGTACCGCGGTAAATATTCCGCGAAAACTGATCGAGTAGAATGATCAGTGCCAACTGACCTTGAACGCTGTTTTGCCAGTGCCGCAGCGCCTGTTGTTCTGCCAAGTGCAGTATCTCGCCAAACTGGGTTGTGAGCGCCGCGTCTGCCTTGGCCGAACTGCGGTACCATAATTTGGAGCGCGCTTGGGCGGCAGCAGGATCTTTGGCGGCATCGCCAATCCAATAGGTTAAGACGCTTGAGGGATGCAATCTCGCTCCTTAAATATGTCGGGCCATTTCCTCGTCACTGAATTCCAGGTATCGCTTCAGGTAATGCACTCCGGCATAAAACGGCAGGGTATCGGCGGCTGCTACACACATTTTGAAAAGGTAATTGCTACCCATCAAGACGAGTAGGGCGCCGGCTGTCATAGCCCCGGCGATGAATTGCGCGCCAAATGTCACGATGATAACCATGAAGGAATCTACGCCCTGACTGATGAGCGTACTGCCGTTATTGCGCAGCCACAGGTGTTTACCGTTGGTGAGACGCTTCCAAAAATGGAATAAATAGACGTCGCAATACTGGGCGGCGATATAGGCGATCATCGATGCCAGTACTGCCCCGGAAGTGGTGGCGTACAGCAGAGAGAACAACTCAACAGAATTGCTCGCCATGTCGCCATTGGGTAAGGCGATATCTTCAGCCAGCTGAATCAGTTGCCACGGCGGTTGGACATCCGCGGATGGCATCTGATTGCCGACCCACATGGTCAGAATGATAAAGCCATTCAGCATCAGCCCGACAGTCACCAGAAAATTGGCCCGAGCGCGGCCGTACAGTTCGCTCACCAGGTCGGTACACAGAAACGTTAAGGGATAGGGCAGTACGCCAACGGCGAGCGCCATGGGGCCAATCTGTACAAACCGGGTGATGCCGATGATATTCAGCATGGTCATCGCACAGAGAAAAAAGCCCGCGAGAACCAGAAAAACCCGCTCTCTTTTTTCTCTGACTTCGTCACTCACCTGCATCATCGCCTCCAATAAAAAAACCAGTTCTTGTTTTGAGTTTGTGTGGGCTATTAGCTTTCTATCTGGCCTAAATTAGCATGAATCACGGCGCCGTTGATCACGGGGTTCTCGGCAGCGAACTTGATGGTGGTCGCGACCTCAATGGGGCTCACCAGGCGGCCGAAAGTGCTCATGGCCGCGATGCTGTTTAACACTTCCTGGTCTTCGCCAACATGGTCTCGAAGCATTTCAGTATCAGTAAACCCGGGGCAGACGCAGGCGGTGTGAATGCCGCTGCCCGCCAGGTCCTGGCAGGTTGCTCGCATCATGCCAATCATGGCGTGTTTGCTAACGACATAGCTATAGGTGTTGGCGACGGCTTTTTCAGACAGGGTCGAACCAATATAGATGATGCTTGAGCCAGGCTGCATGAAAGGTATTACTAATTGATTCAGAGTGTGTGGTGCGATCAGATTAATATCCATGATGTCACGAAAATCATCAGTAGACGTATTGTTTGCCGTGTCGCTATGTAGTTTGGCAGCATTGTGCACCAAGACGATTTCGCCCTGCTCAAGCACTTTGCCCAACAGGGATTTAAGCCGCGACTCGGCGCTGGAGCTGGACAGATCAATCGCGTGATTCTCGATACCTGCGTCAGGTGCAGGGCTTCTTGATAAATTCACCACGCGATAGTTGTCGGCAAGACACATTCGCGCCACTGCAAGGCCTATGCCTTTACTGGCGCCGGTGATCAGTAGTGTTTTCATTCTAGTCTCCAATCGGCGATGCCGTATTGGCCAGGGCTGGATGACACCTTGACCGACAGGGCAATGATAGGGTGTTCTTGCATCAGTGAATCGTCTCTCAACTTGTTGAGAAAGTAATGCGAGAATTCCTCTACGGTTGTGTTCGCTATGGGCAGCACGGTGACGTCACGAGGCAGGAACGGAATATGCTCCCCGTTGAAAATGGCAACGGTATAACCTTCTGATTGAGTCAAGTTCAAGTAAGGGGAGTTGCCGGGCAGAATCACTTGCTCATCGATTTCATCGCACAGGGCGCGTAATAATTTTTTCAAAATACCGTAGTCGAACAGCAGGCCATCATCGCCCAGTGGCGCGGTGACTTTACACTCGAGTTGGAAATTGTGGCCGTGGAGGTCTTCGCGCTCCGTCGCCGAGAAAATCGTGAAATGCGCGATGGAAAAATTGAGCGCCTGCTTAGCAATCTCAACGGTGGTGTATCGCGTGGTTTCAGTCATGATAACTATGGGCTCGTGGCGAGTGTTCGGATTCAGCAATAGTACCCTATTTGCGTCGAACGGGGGAGATGGGGCACACTTCTGTAGAGCCTTGGATTATTAGCGGTCAAAAGGCGATATAGGGGAGTTGAATCAATGAGGCTAACAAACTAATGAAGCTATCTACATTGAGCCGGTCAGTAGCCGGAAAAGTCGTTATCATCACTGGCGCTGCCAGTGGAATGGGTCGGGCGACAGCCCATCTGTTTGCTGACGAAGGGGCCAGGGTCGCGGCGCTAGATATCAATGCTGACGCGCTGTCGGCAGTGGTGAAAGAAATGACCGACGCTGGCTATGATGCCAAGGGCTGGGTGCTGGATTTATCTCAGGGAGAGTCTATTCAACCCGTGTTTGATGAGATAGCGGCGCATTTCGGCGGCATTGATATCTTGGTGAATAATGCGGGCATTTCGATTTTTTCACCGGTTGACGCTGATGCGTATCTTGCCGCCTGGAACAAGACCCTGGCGGTGCTGCTGACTGCCCAGATGTTGACTATTCGTGCGGCGTTGCCGTACCTGCGCAAGGCGGTACATCCACGAATTATCAACATTGCGTCGACGGAGGCTTTGGGTGCGACCAAGTTTGGTAGTCCCTATACCGCAGCCAAGACCGGGGTCGTGGGTTTGACACGGTCTCTGGCGGTGGAGCTGGGTCCTGAAGCGATTACCGTCAATTGTGTGTGCCCAGGACCGATCAATACGGGCATGACTGCTGCGATTCCAGACGAACAAAAAGCCATCTTCGCTCGCCGGCGAGTGGCCTTGAAACGCTATGCCGAGCCCGAGGAAGTTGCACATGCGACACTGAGTCTGGCCTTGCCTGCAGCCCAGTACATCACGGGTGTTGTCTTGCCGGTTGATGGCGGCATGACCATCAAGAATGCGTAATGATTGAGCGCTGACGTGGATGCAAGGCAATGCGTGAAATGACAACGCCAACAGGGGAATGTTGTTGGCGCCGCCGTTGGTGGCATGCTTAATCTTGGTTCGCCGCGGCTTGCTTCGTCAGTGTGGGCTTGCGCTGGCCGGCGTTGCGCTTCTTATAGAAGGACTTGATGTTGTGCTCCGCATGATGATCGAGAATTCGTGCTAGCGTTCGACCAATCTTCGTACAGATTTTTATCCTTTCAAGCTGCGGCCAAGTCCCGCGCTCGCCTTCAAGTATCAGGTCTTCGATTTCCTTCGCGTTCAGCCGAGCCAGCAGCTTTTGCGGATCGACATAATTGAAGCTGGGAACAATATTGATATCACCCTCGTAATTCTGCGCCATCACCGAATAAAACATACTCATACTTTGGCCGATGCTAGGGACCTGACGGAGGTAGCGTCGAGAGAACTTCTCGCTGGCGCGAAGGATCTCGTGGGTCGTGTGACGCAGGATGTTTTTAGTCAGATCTGGCATCGGTATGAATTTAGAAGTGCTCATCATGGCCAGCGCCAGCGGGTTGGCTTGACTGACAATGTAGTGATTAACGCCGTAAAGTCTGGCCAGGCGTTTGGCTGGCAGATCGTCGGTCACGGCGCCATCCACCCAGCGGCGGTTGGGCAGGTAAGGCTGAGGTTCGCCATAGACGTTCTTCGCCATCAACATGACCGGCGGAAAGACACCGGGTACCGCACAGGATGCCAGTACTGCGGTGCGAATATACACATTCGGTGAGGTAATGGCATTCATCAGACGGGAAGACTGGTGCTCCTCCATAGGTGCGATGGTAACGCTGATAGAACGCCCAGTTTTTTCGTAGGCCTCCTGAAAGGTCATGTCGGGAATCGTTGATTCCAGCATCAGACGTAGGGTGTCGGCGTCCATTTGTGGCCGAACCATGCCCCATGGGCGCTTTTCCAGATCATCGTCAAACGGGTCTAGCATATTGTTCCCGATCAGCACCACCTCAAGCTCTGCGTTGGTATGGGTGCCCAGGACGGCTGCGAAGATGGACCCGGCGCTGGAGCCCGAGATGATGTCTGGTAGCAGATCATGCTGCAGTAACGCTTTGACGACACCGTGGTGAAAATGCCCCAAAGATCCGGCACCTGACAACATCAGTGCCGAACTGCCAAAGCACAGATTGGCGCGGTGAAAAAAGTCAATCTTGTCTTCGTGAGTGATTTCGTCAGATTCGGGCAGGTTGCTGATATGTTCGAGCGCGTCGACAATCTCATCGACGTAATCTTCGATCAGCTTCTTCGTACCGACCATAGATTGATTATATAAGGTACTGTTGCCCATGCCGCCCTGATTGCCATGAATGCCTTGGTTGAGAGCGTACAATAAGCCCACATCATCGCGATTAGCCCGCAGCTTGCGCAGTTCGTCAACTCGGCTCTGGATATTGAGATAGTCGTACTTTGAGGATTGCTGCTCCTGGCGCCATTTGTCTTGCCCTGTCGCAGTATCATGCTCATGGGCGGCTTCCAGCCACGCTTCGTGACTCTTGGCTCGACGCATTTTTCGCTCGTATTTTGACTGGGATGGGCTCATCGACAGCATGTTCGTTACCTTCTAAATCCATTGACCACGGGAATTGCATTGTGCATTGCATTATAGATAAAGCCGAGGCTTTGGCTAGATTTAAATTTGGCACCGGGCGCCGGCCTTCACCGGGCGCTAATACTACTATGGAGCGGCACTAGGACCTTATTGGACGACGCGCAAGGCTTTTCTGGCGAGGAGAATTTAGGTATAACTGGTTCCTTTTCATCGAGAACGATCTGCGAGGCAGCGGCCCATGCGGGTCTTCGGCGCATCGAAGGAGCTTGATGGTGCCGAAGGTTTTCACGACAGACAGCGGCCGCCCTGACTGCGTTAGTATTTTTAGCCGGTGCCCAGGATGCTGCTGCGGTGTAATTTTTGCGCCATCGATGCGCTGATTCAGATGAATGGCTATAGGGAAAGTAACCAAATGACTGAAACGAACCACGAATTTGCCCACCGCGCCCTGGCCGCCCATGAGGCATGTCAGCCCATGCCTTTGTTGAGTGATAGTGAAGCGCCCATGCTGAGTCGTGGTTACGAGCTGCAGCGGGCCTATGTTGATTTGTTGCTGGCGGGTACTGGGGGGCTGTCGGGGATGAGTCAGTCCCGGCATATTCGGGGATTCAAGGCGGCGCTCACCAACACACCAGCCCAGCAGTCAATGGGTATGACGACTCCGGCTGGTGGTGTTTTGGTGTCAGGACACGAGTACTCGTCACCCTCTCAGATCAAACTGGCAGATTTTTGCCGGCCGATCATAGAGACGGAAATTGGCTATCGAATAAGTCGGGCAGTCACCCGTCCGGTCAGCCTTGAAAGCCTCAATGAGTATATCGACTGCGTATTGCCGATGGTTGAAATTGCCGATGCCGGCTATGCCACCCCTAATCCTGCTGGCAGGACTATGTCTGGCGCTGACTTGGTGGCCGCCAACTCGGCAGCGGGCGGCTATATTATCGGATTAGCTGATCTGCAGCCCGTGAACCCAGACGACATTGAAGTGACGCTGCACCGCGGTGACGAAGCGCTGAGCCGCGCTCATGGTCGCGATGCGATGGGCAGTCAAGCCGCGGTACTGGTTTGGCTCATCAACCATTCTCTGGCCCAGGGTTACGCCGTGCTGAAGGGCCATTATCTGATGACCGGTTCTTTGGGGCGAGTGCAATTGGCGAGCCCCGGGCATTACATTGCGCAATACATGTGTGATGATGCGGGCGCGCCCAAAAGTTTTGGCCGAATTGAATTTGATATTATCTAAAGTTGGCCGGAAGGCGAGTGTTCGGTATTAACGCGACATGAAGTAATTGTCAGGATTGCTTAATAGCAGTATTTTCAACCCAAGAATTCAAAACTAAAAAGAGGATGTGTGCCATGGACTTCGACATACCAAAAGATTTACAGGATTATTTGAAAGTACTCGATCAATTTATTCTTGATGAGATTAAGCCCCTGGAGCAGGAGAACGACAATATTCGATTCTTCGATCATCGTCGCGAAGACGCGCGAACTGATTGGGAACGAGGCGGGCTGCCGAATGAAGAATGGGAATCATTGCTACGAGAAGCTCGGCAACGAGCGGATAAGGCGGGTCACTACCGCTACCCGATAGACAAAGAATATGGTGGCCAGAACGGCACCAACCTGGGTATGGCGGTGATTCGCGAGCACTTCGCGGCGATGGGGTTGGGTTTGCATAATGACCTGCAGAACGAGCACTCCATTGTCGGTAACAACGTTGGTTTGCTGCTAATGTTGGCCTATGGTACGCCGAGTCAACAGGCGGAATGGGTTCCTTTGTTGCTGGAAGGTAAGCGGGGCTTTGCCTTTGGAATCACCGAGCCGGATCATGGCTCTGACGCGACTCACATGGAAACGAACGCCGTACGGGATGGTGACGGCTGGCGAATCAATGGCGAAAAGACCTGGAATACTGGTATCCACAAGGCCCAATACGACATGATCATGGCGCGTACCAGTGGCAAGCCAGGCGATGGCGAAGGCATTACGGCTTTTCTGGTACCCATGAAAGCCGAAGGTATGAAAGTTGAAGAGATGCTCTGGACCTTTAACATGCCCACAGACCACGGCCGGGTCTCCATTACTGACGTGCACGTGGACGACTCTGCGATATTTGGTGGCGAGGGCCGCGGCTTGCAGGTGGTGCAACATTTCTTTAATGAGAACCGGATTCGTCAAGCGGCCTCTAGCCTCGGTGCTGCCCAGTACTGTATCAATGAATCTGTTGCCTACGCGATGAAGCGCAAGCCTTTTGGTAAGCCATTATCCAGCAATCAAGGCATTCAGTTTCCGTTAGTCGAGCTGCAAGCGCAGTGCGAGATGCTTCGAGCGCTGATCCATAAGACTGCCTGGCAGATGGACAAGTATGGTAATTTCATGGTCTCCGACAAGGTGTCTATGTGTAATTACATAGCGAATCGATTGTGTTGTGACGCGGCTG
>JABBAY010000069.1 GCA_018607725.1 K189A clade bacterium | reverse complement strand
GCATGACCAAGATCATGGCGCTGGGCGAGTGTATTGCCCATCTGCATTGCCTGATGGGTCGGAATCGAATCGAGCGTCGAGAGCAAGACGGCGTCTATCAATATCGCGCCATTGATCCGACGTTGGTTGATCGCGCCAAGCCCAATCAACATGAACCTCTGGACGACGAACCAGGCCGAGTTTAGCCTGGCGTTAGGTTGCCATTAGCTCGGCACGACCTGGTATTGATCGTGCACCTGCGTCACCCGCTGATCCCTGACTAAACGCGCCAGGTGCATCCCCATACTACGCCGCTCTACGGCATCGACGAATACGCCCCCGGTGCCAGGCCGGTAGATAAAACGATGTTCAACGATATCGGCCATACTTCTCGGCTCCACCAGATAGGCGAGCAAATTTTGTTCTCGATAATCAATCATAGCGGTGAAGTCCGCCAGCATCGGCAGAAAAGTCGCGCGCCCCTCAATCAAACCCTTGTGATGAAAGGTCAGCCACCAGTGTGCATCAAGGTGGCGAAGCTTCTCAAGGCTCACCTCAAAATCCTCAAGGTCTGACCAGGCATCACCATAATAGGGCCCAAAGCCTGTTAGCTCGATATCGCCAAGGTAAACCAGACGCTCATCGCTGCCGTCCCAGTCGATAATAAAACAACAATGGCCACGGGTATGGCCAGGAATGTGCATCACCGTCAAACGTACGCCACCGAAATCAAACTGATCACCGTCTTCGAAGCCATGAATATCCCTATGACTCTGATAGTGAAATTCTTCGAGCACAGTCTGCTCAAAGCTCTGCCTAATCTCACCTTCAAACCCATAGATATCCAACAGGCCCTCCAATGACGCCAGTCCCGGTAAGTCTTGCACATGGGCATGCCACGGTACGTCTGGAAATAGATGACTTCCCGCCACATGATCTTCATGGACGTGAGAATGCAACACCATATCCACCTGAGGCAGATTGTCTTGGCGTGCCACAATCCCCAGAGACGGATCGATAATTGCCGAAGACCTCGAGCCCTGAATCAGCAGCGAGTTACCTTGAGGATACTTGCCGTTGTCTTTGCCAAACAGGATCGTCAGGGGTCCGATTTGCCGCTGTTGTAGTTCCACTAAGTCCTTACTCCCAAAAAGCCCCAATAACACCCGGGAACACTACTGGACTCTCAATGCCGTCGGCATTAAGGCTAGCGACACCAAATATATAGTTGTCGATAACGATATTTTTTAACATGTGCTCACTGACATCGCCGACCTCACGCCCCCAGGTCCACTGTGGCGATGTTGTTAGACGCCAGTAGATTTTATAACCCGCAGCCCCTGCTACCTTAGCCCACTTAAGAGTGGTATCAGGTGAGACCATGCCTTCGATCGTTACCTGCGAAGGTGGCGCTGGCGCCATGGCCATGGAAGCTAGCGCCACCGCATTTAACGCGGTGAGTTTAGCCGCATACTCAAAATTCACGCCCGCGATGGTGTCACCAAACACACGACCAGACTCGGTTCGTAAATCCTGGTGCTGACGATCGTAGTGTTCGTTAGTCTCCATGATTCGCACTCCAGCGAAGCCCTGCTCGTTAAACGGCCGATGGTGTCCACCCCGACCAAAACGGTCGAGTCGATAGATCATCATGACATCCAAATTATCGATATAGTCATCAGCGATCTTATCTACATAACGTGCCAGATTGCGCGATGGGGAGTCTACTTCGCCGCCAGTGAAACGTCGAGTTCGAGCTTGTTTTTCCGTCTCCGCGGGTCTGGTGGCCTCAGAAAATACTCGCGCCGTGCTGTTGTCAATCACGCCATTAATACCTTCAATATTGCCAATCATGTCGTTATTCAATACACCTTCGATGTGCCAGCCCTGGGCGACTGCCTGCCTGGCCATGATCTGGCCACCGAACAAACCCTGCTCTTCGCCGGATAAACCCGCGAACACGATCGAGCCTGGAAATCGATAGCGACTCAGGACCCGCGCGGCTTCTAATACCCCGGCCATGCCAGAAGCATTATCGTTAGCGCCTGGCGAGTCGTCGGTGCTATTTAAGGGATCAGTGATTCTTGAGTCGATGTCACCTGACATAATCACGTAACGATTAGGGTCGGTTGTGCCTTTGAGGATAGCAATCACATTCACAACTTCCGTTGGCACCGGAATTCGGTCCTGACCGCTGATCACTTCAGCTTGCACACGAACCTCAAGACAACCCCCACAGGTCGCCGAGATTCGTTCGAACTCTGCCTGAATCCAGCGCCTGGCGGCACCGATACCACGAGTCTCCGAGACTGTCTCGGACAGCGTGTGTCGAGTACCGAAGTTCACCAGGGTCTGAATGTCTGCCTCGATGCGTTCGGCGCTTGTGGCGCCGGCGATCTCCCGCAAAACGGTGGGCGAAGCCTGGGCGCTGGTCACCAGACTCAGCGTGATCATGCCGGCCCAGCTTAGCTTCGCCAGCCATCGGGGTGGATTTCTCATCAAGGCGTGTCTCCTACTGGTTTGGCATCGGTTCATCATCGTCATTGGTCGGTCTTTTCTCACTGGCCTACAGGATGCCGGCATTTCAAACCACTGCGATTAGCCCAGCACCAGGTCTGCGTATTGTTGCAACTGAGAACCACTGCGGGCGTTGATCAGCAATGAAGTGACCGGCGTCTCGCGCCAGGCCTGCAGCCGATCGCGAATGCGCGCAACAGACCCGACCAGCGAAATTTCATCAGCGAAGGCGGTAGGCACAGCGCGCACCGCTTCATCTTTTTTACCGGCGAGGAACAGGTCCTGGATCTTCCGCGCTTCAGCCTCAAAACCCATACGCCCCATCAGCTCGGTATGAAAGTTACGTGACTTAGCCCCCATACCGCCGATATACAAGGCCAAGCCCATTTTGACCGGCAATAAACCTTCTTCGATATCCTCATCATCGCAGATATTGATCGTCACACCTTGATAGATTTCGAATCCCGGCTTGGCGTCCTTGATCTGATCTGCATACACTTCCTGTCGATACGGCGAGTAGTACAAGGGTAGCCAGCCATCGGCAATTTCTGCCGCTAGCGCCACGTTTTTTGGTCCCTCGGCACCCAAGAAGATCGGCAGGTCCGCACGCAGTGGGTGGGTAATGGGCTTAAGCGACTTGCCGAGCCCCCAGGACCCCTCGCCGGTGTAGGGCAAAGGATAGTGTTTGCCGTCAGGATTCGACACTGGCTGCTCACGACTCAGCACTTGGCGAATGATATCCACATACTCGCGAGTTCGGGACAACGGCTTGGCGAAGGGCTGACCGTACCAACCCTCAACTACCTGTGGACCCGATACGCCCAAACCGAGGATTACCCGGCCCTTGGAGAGATGATCCAGGGTTAAGGCAGCCATCGCGGTCGCCGTCGGTGTCCGGGCTGACAATTGCGCCACGGCCGTACCCAGCCGAATGCGCTCTGTGTGAGCACCAATCCAGGCCAGGGGCATAAACACATCTGAACCCCAAGCTTCTGCGGTAAAAATCGCATCATAGCCCAGCCGCTCGGCTTCTTGGGCGAGACTGATCATATTCGGATTAGGGCCTGCACCCCAGTAACCCATTTGAATACCCAGTTTGAGTTCACTCATTGCGCATCTCCGGCTTGCAGCTTGCATCGAAACAGGCTGTCATTCGATTTAAGGACAGCCTCGACAATGCGCAATGCCGCAGCACAAATCAAGTGCCAATCCAGCATCTGCTATGGACGACCCATCATGACCAATCTTTTACCCAAGCCTTGCAATCTATCACCCGCAACCCCAACTCTACGCAGCACCCTGGCGCTCGAGACCTAAGCTGAGATCTCAACCGATCTTGAGGGTTCCGATCAGTAGCAATCATAATGGCCCGCTGCTATTCTTTGCAGGGCTTAAACCGGCCCAATTAATGGGCAACACCACTATTTAAGGAATTGCGGCAATGATGAATGAAGAGTCAAAGGACGTGAAGTCACCTTCTTTGAATTTTATGGACGAAAAGCTGTTCAAATCTCGATCGATCTCTATTTTTGGTCAGATCAATGAGAAAGTTGCGCGATCAGTGACCGAGCAATTGCTCGCCTTGTCTGTGGAAAGCGAAGATCCGATTACGATTTATATCAGCTCACCCGGCGGTCATGTGGAATCCGGTGATGTGATTTATGACATGATCAAGTACATCCGGCCTGTGGTCCGGGTTGTTGGCACTGGCTGGGTTGCCAGCGCAGCCACCACCATCTACCTGGCAGCGGCCAAAGAGAATCGCTTCTCGCTGCCCAACACGCGGTATCTGGTACATCAGCCTTCCGGTGGTTCCGTGGGTAGCGCATCGGACATCAGCATCGCCGCTCAGCAGATCATGAAAACCAAGCAACGCATCAATAAGTTGATCTCTGATGAAACCGGTCGCCCGCTGGAACAGGTGGAGAAAGACACCGATCGGGATTATTGGATGTCCGTTGATGAAGCCATCGCCTATGGCATCGTGACCAAGGCCGTGACCTCCGTTGACGAGATCAGCTAGGGAACAGTTTCAGGTGATATTTTGCAAAGCCACCCAGGCCTTATCTTAAAATATCTACTGCAACAGCAGGTTACTGATCAATCTGAGGCGGCCGTTGCTTGAAATCCACAGCAACGGGCGCCCAGGAATCAGGATCCCCTCGGTAGCCCGGCAACACGCCCTCTAACCAATCCGGCGTCACCTTGATTAACACATAGTCTGCGGGGAACTGCGGGTATAGGCGGTCATTGTCGGCTGCTCGCCGTAAGCGCAATTTCGTCTCCAGATCGTCAACGATAGTGGCTTGACCCATGACTGAGACATAGCTGCGATTCTCTGGATCCCAGTAGTACAACGTTACCTGTGGATGCGCCCGTATTTGTTCTACCTTGCGGGTGGTCGAGCGCGTTGCCACCCAAATCACGAAGTCTTCGTCAGGGGCAAACCCATCCACCACCCGCGACCTTGGTTGGCCCTGATCGTCAACACTGATCAAAGCGCCATACCGCACCCGCTGAATCAGCGCCGCGGCCAGATCTAACACCGCCTGGTCCTGGGCACTGGCCGCCAGGCTCGATGGCACCCCACCCACCAGCAAGCACCAGCACAGCAGCCATTGCATACTCAGTTGCGACAAAATTTTTCCCCTTGGGTCATCACTCAATATCATCACTTTAGGTGTGCACCGCGCGCCTGTTGGCCCGTCGCGCTGCGGAACCTTAAACTATCTTGGCACCACCCGCATTGTCCAGCACCAGGTCTAGTAACGCGCCATCCCACAAGCCCCAGTAGACCCAAGAACATCAACAATCCAACAACATGTTGCGTTGCATGATTAACCCGATTGCTTTATATTTCAAACGTTCGTTTTAATATGGCGCAGCATCATCCCGACGACCCAACCAGAATCTGAAATCACCACCCAGACCCGCATCCTGGCAGCCGCCGAGCACCTGTTCGTCGAGCAGGGCTATGCTGCCACGTCGCTGCGCGCCATCTCCAAAGCCGCCCAAGTTAATCTTGCCGCCACCCATTATCATTTCGGCTCCAAACAGGGCCTGCTGGCGGCAACCCTTCACGCTCGGGCCACGCCGGTCAACGCCTGCCGCCTCGCAGCCCTGGCGCGCCTAGAGGAACACCCCGAGAACCTCACCATCGCGGCGATCATCGAGGCTTTTTTTCAACCATTTACAAACGGTGAACTGGATGAGAGCCTACCCCGTATGATCGGTCGGATCTTCGGCGAGCCACAGGCACTGATCCGTCCCATGTTAGAGCAGGAATTCAAGCCGACAACCGAACGCTTCATCAAAGCATTACAGCCCCTTCTACCGGACTTGGACCAAGAGACATTGCAATGGCGGTTCCATTTTGTGATTGGCGCCATGATCCATCTGCTGGCCAACTCAAGCCCCCTCGGACTGACACAAGCCGGCAGAAAAACTGAAATACAGGCCTTTCAACGCCTACGAAAATTCGTCGTCGCTGGGCTGCAAAGCCCAGTTTAAAACCCTTATAGGAGTCTGCTGATTGAAACGCTTAATACTACCCATCGTGATCCTGGTCTTCGGCGTTGGCCTGGCTGTCGTGCTTTTGGCTACCGGACCCAAGCTGACCTCCAAACCGACGGAAGTTTTGGCGCCCCTGGTGCGCACCCTACCCATAGCCATGCAGACCGTCAATCTCAGTGCCTTGACCCATGGCACAGTCGCACCGCGCACAGAAAGCGAGTTGATCCCCGAAGTTGATGGACGGGTCATTCATGTCAATCCAAATTTGGTATCCGGCGGCTTTTTTCGCGCTGGCGAAGAATTACTGCGAATCGAACCATTAGACTATGAATTGGCCCTGGAACAAGCCAGGGCAGGCCTCGCCCGGGCTGACAGCGATCTGACTAACGCCCGCAAAGGCGCCGATCGCCAAGACGATCTGGTCAAACGGCAACTGACCAGCGCCGCCCAGCAAGACGATGCGAGCAATCGATTGCGCATCAGCGAGGCGACTCAGCGCCAGGCCAGGGCCCTGCTCTCCCGCGCCGAACGAGATCTGATGCGGACTCGAATCCTGGCGCCCTACGATGGCCGCGTGCGATCAGAAAAGGTGGATATTGGTCAGTTCGTCAAACGTGGCAGCCCGGTAGCCACGATCTACGCGACGGACTATGCGGAAGTTCGCCTGCCAATCCATGATGAAGAGCTGGCTTTTCTCAACCTTCCCCTCGGCCCCATTCCTGCAGCCGCCAACGCCAGCCCCGCAGTCACCCTGACCGCCCGCTTTGCTGGCGCCGAACATCAATGGCTAGGCCAGGTGGTACGCACCGAAGGTGAGCTTGACCCAAAGACACGAATGATCAATGTCGTCGCTCAGGTCGACAATCCCTATGAAACCGCCGGTAATCGGCCACCGCTGGCTGTGGGTCTGTTTGTAGATGCGGAAATTCATGGCAAAAGTGCCAGCAACATTGTCATTATTCCGCGCGCTGCTTTGCGCGCCAATAACCAGGTATTGATCGTCGATGCCAACAATCAGTTACGCCATCGCGACGTTCAGATTTTACGCCAGGTTAACGAAGACATTTATATCAGCGCAGGTCTAATCGACGGTGAACGCCTGTGCATTTCGACCTTGGACAATGCCCTTGAGGGCATGACTGTACGAACCATCGACACTAACAACCCGGCGAACCCATCATGAAAGGTCCTATCGCCTGGTTTGCCAATAATCATGTTGCCGCCAACCTGCTGCTTGGACTCATTGTCCTGTCGGGTTTAGTCGCGGTAGTCGCCATGCCGCAAAAATCGTTTCCTGACCTGGATGTGCCCATCATTTCTATCAGCGTACCTTATCTCGGTGCAGCACCAGAGGAAGTGGAGCAAGGCGTGTGTATTCGTATCGAGGAAGAACTCGAAGGGATTGAGGGTATCAAGCAGATCCGCTCGAACGCCAATGAGGGAATCTGCACCGTGTCGGTGGAATTATTTGATGACACAGACAAATCGAAAGCCCTTGATGATGTGAAAAATCGCGTGGATGCCATCGATACGTTTCCAGCTGAAACAGAAAAGCCCATCGTCAATCTCGTCAGCGTAGTTCGCGCCGTACTTGATATTGCAGTGACCGGGCCGACGGACGAGCGCACCCTGAAAGTCATCGGTCAGCAAGTACGTGACGATATGGCCAAGCTGCCCGGCGTCACCCAGGTTGAGTTGCGCAACACCCGCCCCTATGAGGTCTCCATCGAAGTTTCTGAGACGTCATTACGACGCAACGGCATGAGTTTCGATGAAGTAGCGCAAGCGGTCAGGTCGCGTTCTCTGGACTTACCCGGTGGGTCGATCAAAACCAGTAGCGGCGAAATTCTCCTGCGCGCCAAAGGGCAGGCCTACTGGGGCAGCGAGTATGAAGAATTGGTGCTGCGGACCCAACCAGATGGCACACGCTTGTACCTCAGAGATGTGGCCACTGTTGTTGATGGCTTTGCCGATACGGATCAGATACTGCGCTTCGACGGCAAGCCGGCGGCGTTGATACGTGTCTCACGCATTGGTAGCCAGGACATCATGGACATCACCCGCTCCGTCGGCGAGTACATCGATAATGCCGCAAGCCGCGTGCCCGAGGGCGTTCAGCTGACTATCTGGAACGATGGTTCAAAAGCCCTGCAAGATCGTCTCGAGACCCTGCTCGACAGTGCTCGCCAGGGATTTCTGATGGTGCTGATACTGCTTGCCCTGTTCCTGCAGCCACGGCTGGCATTTTGGGTGAGCGTTGGCGTCCCCGTGGCGTTTTTGGGCGCGATCTTCGCGACATTTGTTCTGGGCCTGTCTATTGATATCATCTCCCTGTTTGGGTTTATCTTGGTCCTGGGGATCCTGGTGGACGATGCCATTGTGGTGGGTGAGAACGTTCATTCCACCCAGCTGCGCCTCGGAGATCCAATGCAGGGTGCGATTCAGGGTACCCAGCAGGTTTCGGTCCCAGTCATCTTCGGCGTCTTAACTACCTTCGCGACCTTTACACCGCTGTTGTTAGGCCCAGGCACGTTTGGTCAGATATTTGGCGTCATCTCCACCGTTGTAATGTGCTGCCTGACCTTTTCGCTGATCGAATCGCAGCTGATCCTGCCCTCACACCTAAGTCATGGCGAGTCAAAATCGGCGGGAACTGATGTCGGTCTGCTGTTGATTCCCATCATTGGTATTACGCTGCTCGAGCTCGCCTGGGATGTTCGCAGCTATATTGGCTTTGCCATCGCCAGCGCCGTGATGATGTACCTATTGCACCTGTTTGGCATCTGGAACAAGAGTGCGAACCGATTGGTCAGCATCCAAGAACGTTTTTCCGGCCGTATCGAACACCTGATCAATACTCGGTTTCGCCGACTGGCAGAACGCGCAGTCAATTATCGTTACATCACCGCCACTCTGGCTTTCGTCGCATTTTTGTCGGCAATCGCCATCGTCGGCAGCGGTCGTCTGCCCTTTTCGTTTTTTCCGCCGCTGGAATCAGATCAGGCCATTGCGCAACTGAGCATGCCGCTGGGAACGCCAGCCGAGGTAACCAATGCCGCTGTGTTACACCTGGAACACACCGCACAACAACTCGCTGCCGAGCTGGCCCTGGAGTACCCAGAGACACCACCGGTAACCCATATTCTCTCTGCTGTTGGTGATCAACCCAGCAGCACTAGCGGCGGTGGCCCAGGCGGCGGTACGCCGAGCGCCGGCGGTAGTCACCTGGGTGAGGTCACGTTACAGCTGGTACCTAGCCAATTGCGCTCCATCAGTACGCGCGAGGCAACCAATCGCTGGCGGAGCCTGGCCGGCCCCATAGCCGACGCGGTGGAGCTCAAATTCACCTCCTCCTTATTCACTGTGGGTAACGCCATCGACATTCAGCTCGAAGGCGATAACGTAGACGACCTTAAGACAGTGGCGACCCTACTGCGGGAGAAGCTTGCCGAATATCCCGGTGTGATCGATATCACCGATTCATTTCGCTCCGGGAAACAGGAAATCAAGCTGGACATACTACCTTCCGGAGAAGCCCTGGGCTTGACCCTGGCCAATCTCGCTCGACAGGTTCGTCAGGCGTTTTATGGCGAAGAGGCCCAACGCATACAACGAGGACGTGATGACGTTCGTGTCATGGTGCGCTATACCGAGGATGAGCGGCAGTCTCTCAGCACCCTCAACAACA
>JABBAY010000147.1:2004-9755 GCA_018607725.1 K189A clade bacterium | reverse complement strand
AATCAGAAAACCTGCCTTAGCCATGCCTTAACAAAAGCCTTAACAAAAGCCTTAATGAAAGCAGCAGTCAAAATGACAAGAACCCACTCACTGGCGGCGCTCGCAGACTGCACATGGACATTTGGAGCGCGAAATTATATACTCTTCGGCTTGCTATCGCAATTAATAAGCTTAAAACAGCTGTTTTTTACTATCTAACAACATAGCAATGTCTCATTTATTAATATTCAGGTTAATTTAGTTATTTAACGTACGGCAAGGAGACTCTACGTCTCCCGCCGACACAACAGTGTTAACAGAGGTGCTACATGTCTTTACTGATGATCGGTTGCGGGAAGATGGGGGGCGCTCTGTTAGAGCAATGGGCCACTAAAACACAACACGCGATCACTATTATCACCCCATCGATGCAGCCTGCGCCGGCAAACGTCACGCAACTGCCCTCTGTTGAAGACATTAAAGGCGATACTTTTGACATTATTGTAATAGCCATAAAGCCTCAGCTGATTGAAGCTGTACTGCCTGCATACCGGAACTGTCTTGCCGAGGGCGGCTGCATTGTCTCTATTGCGGCTGGCTACTCCATCGCCTCCATTGAGAAGCTCATCGGTCCACAACCCATCATTCGAATCATGCCCAATTTACCGGCAAAAATCGGTCGTGGCGTCAGCGCGTTATATAGCAATACACACTGCACTCAGGCGCATGCCGCAGTGGCCAAAGAGCTGACCGATGCTGCTGGTCACACGTTGGTGGTCGATAGTGAAGATACGATAGACAAGGTCACAGCAGTCGCTGGCAGCGGGCCCGGCTATGCCTTTGAAATCGCTCGTTGTTGGATGAGCGCAGCCCAGAATCTCGGTTTCAGCGAGAAAGAATCACGAGCACTGGTACTCAACACATTGGCCGGCGCTATTGATATGGCACTTCAATCTGACCAAAGCATGGACGAACTAAGGGACTCGGTGACGAGTAAGGCCGGCACAACAGAAGCCGGACTAAAAGCACTCAATAACGATGGTCAGTTAACCGAGCTGTTGAACTCAACCATCGTCAGCGCCTACAATCGGGCTGTTGAATTACGCTGAACGATGACCCTATGACGTCATCCGCAGGTCTACACCAGGCTAGCCTAGCCGAGAAATGCCTTGCCGAGAATAATCCGCACCCAAGTCCTAATCACACCGAGTCCAGCAGGAACCTGTTTATGACCGCAGCCCCCACCCAACTGAATACTGAGGCGTATATTAACGGTCTTGGCAAGAATGCTCGAATGGCAGCCAAGGCGCTGGCGAACGCCACTACCGCGCAAAAAAACCAGGCGCTGACAACTGCCGCACGCGCGCTCAGGGCAGCAAAGATCACCTTGCTGGCCGAAAATGCCGAAGACGTTAGAGAGGCTCGAGCAAGTGGCAAGCCTGCTGCGTTCATCGATCGTTTGCTGTTAAACGATGAACGCATTGAGGCCATGGCTACGGCGCTCGACACGATAGCAGACTTACCGGATCCGGTGGGCCGTTTGCTGGCGCAGTTTGACCGTCCCAACGGACTCATCATTCAACGTATCGCCTGCCCCCTCGGCGTCATTGCCATGATTTATGAATCTCGCCCCAATGTTGGCGCTGATGCTGGCGCCCTGTGCCTGAAGTCTGGCAATGCGGTGATTCTACGTGGCGGCTCCGAGAGCTTGCGATCTACTCGAATCATCGTCGACTGTATGGCCAAAGGTTTAAAAGCGGCAGATTTACCTGAAGCCTGTGTCCAGCTAGTCGATACCGTTGATCGGGCCGCCGTCGCCACGTTATTACGCTGCACAGATTATATTGATCTCGCGATTCCCCGTGGTGGTCGCGGGCTGGTGGAACTGGTCAGGGATGAGGCGCGGGTGCCGACGCTGCTTCACCTGGATGGGAACTGCCACACTTATGTGCATCGCGATGCCGATCTCGACCAGGCGGTCGCGATTGTCGAGAACGCGAAGATGCGTCGCACGGGCGTCTGTGGCGCCACGGAAAGCCTGGTCGTTGACGCAGCTATCGCGCTGGAATTTTTACCCCGACTGGTCGCCGCTCTGCACAACTGTGAAATTCGAGGCGATGAGTTAGCTCAGCGTTGCGACTCGAGCATCAAGGCCGCAACAGAGCTTGATTGGGATACGGAATATCTTGACGCCATTTTGTCGGTGAAGACGGTTGAAAATCTAGCGGAGGCAATCGCCTTCGTAGACCGCCACTCGTCCAAACATACGGACGCGATCATTACTGAAAATGCTGCGGCCGCCGAAGCGTTTCTCAACGAGATTGATTCCGCGGTAGTGATGCACAACGCGTCGACTCAATTTTCTGATGGTGGCGAATTTGGCATGGGTGCCGAGATCGGCATCGCGACGGGAAAAATGCATGCGCGAGGCCCCGTTGGCCTGGAGCAATTGACGAGTTTCAAATATCGAGTCGCAGGCACGGGGCAAATCAGACCCTAAGCTGATTGCCTGCAGTTTACTTTTCGACCACCTTCGAGACAACAAGAGCCTGAATTAAGCATGCATGACGCAGCACTAATATCACTTTCAGCGTACTTCATATTAATGATGGCTATCGGCTATTACGGGTTTCGCAACGCAACCAGCGATGTCTCCGAATATATGCTCGGCGGGCGCAACCTGCACCCAGCTGTCGGTGCACTTTCCGCCGGCGCCTCCGACATGAGCGGCTGGATGCTGATGGGCTTGCCTGGCGCCATTTATCTGTCTGGCGTCAGTTCGGCGTGGATTGCCGTTGGCCTGATGGTGGGAGCATACCTTAACTATTTACTGGTAGCGCCCAGACTGCGGGTCTACACGGAGATGGCCGAGGACGCGATCACCATTCCCGATTTCTTCGAAAAGCGATTTCTCGACACCTCTCGCTCACTACGCGTGCTGTCGTCCATCGTGATCATCGTATTTTTCACGCTTTACACGTCGTCTGGTGTTGTCGCCGGCGGCAAACTATTCGAAGCTTCCTTTGGTCTGGACTATGAAATCGGCTTGTTTATCACTGCCGGTGTCGTGGTCGCCTACACATTATTCGGCGGCTTCCTAGCGGTCAGCATCACTGATTTTGTCCAGGGCTGCATCATGTTCGTTGCCCTGGTGCTGGTACCCAGTGTCGCGTTTATCGATCTGGGAGGCTATGAAACAGTAACCAGCACCCTGACGACACTAAACCCCGACTTGCTTAGCTGGTTTAAGGGCATTACCGCGCTGGGTTTGATATCAAGCCTGTCCTGGGGCCTCGGCTACTTCGGCCAACCTCATATCATCGTTCGCTTCATGGCGATCAGAAGCCTCAAAGATATCAAAAAAGCCCGCCACATCGGCATGAGCTGGATGCTGGTAACAGTGCTCGGCGCCGTGGCGACGGGGCTTGTTGGCCTTGCCTATGTCACTGCCAAAGGGGGCACCCTAGACGACGCAGAGACCATATTTATTTACCTGTCCCAGGTTCTGTTTCATCCGTTCATTACCGGGTTTTTGCTGGCCGCCATACTGGCCGCCATCATGAGCACAATTTCATCACAACTGCTGGTGTCATCCAGCTCCTTGACTGAAGACTTTTACAAAGCCTTTATTCATCGATCGGCAAGCCAACGTGAACTGGTCCTAGTTGGCCGTCTGTCTGTACTATCTGTGTCGTTAGTGGCCATCTGGCTAGCTTTTGATCGTTCAAGCTCAATTCTCTCTTTGGTCAGTAACGCCTGGGCAGGCTTTGGCGCAGCTTTCGGACCCATTATTTTGTTGAGCCTGTACTGGCGCAGAATGACTCGTGATGGCGCACTTGCGGGTATGATCACTGGTGCGGTCACTGTTCTGGTCTGGATTTATGCCCCACTGCAGATCGACGGAATGGCCCTGACCAGCTATCTGTACGAAATTGTTCCCGGCTTTATCCTGGCATTCATCGCCACCATTGCCGTCAGCCTGCTGACGACTCAACCGCAGGCGAGCATTACCGATCGATTTGACGGCGTGCATCGCGTCATCCAAGACAACAACACGTAAGCTTAGGCAGGCCGCAAGCGGCCTTGCCAAAAAGCGCAGGCACCCGGAACAAAACGCATATGACCGACACGTCGATGGGCAGTTTCCATTCATCTCTCGCAAACCAAGAAGCCGCCATTGACGCCGCTTTCTTGGCTGACGAAATCACTCTGATCAAGCAACTGATAGATGAAGCAGCGCTCTCACCTGAACAGCGGCTCAACATCCAGGAACGTGCAGTCACATTAATCGACTTTATTCGCGACTCAGGTCAACCGGGATTGATGGACCAATTCTTGACCGAATACGGATTATCCACCAACGAGGGTATTGCCTTGATGTGCCTGGCAGAAGCACTGTTAAGAGTACCCGACGCGGCCACGATTGACGCACTGATTGATGACAAGATCACACCCTATAACTGGGACGAACACTTCGGTCAGTCCAACTCAGCGCTGGTAAACGCCTCAACCTTCGCGCTAATGCTCACGGGCCGAGTGCTTGACGACGACAATACCTCAAGCGTCGCGGGCTTACTGAACCGAACCGTCAAACGCCTGGGTGAGCCGGTGGTGCGCATGGCCGTGAAGCGCGCCATGCGGGAAATGGGTAACCAGTTTGTGCTGGGGCAGACCATCGAGCAAGCTATCAAGCGCGGCCGGGCAGAGATCCGCGAAGGATTTCGCTATTCTTACGACATGCTCGGCGAAAGCGCTTTGACCATGGCAGATGCCGATGCGTATTTCGCCGCCTACGCCAATGCCATCAGGGTTATCGGTAAGTCTGGCAGACAAGGTCCTATTGCCGAGCGCCCTGGTATTTCTGTCAAACTGTCAGCCTTGCATCCGCGCTTTGAGTACGCCAAAACGCAACGTCTAAAAAAAGAATTGGTTCCTCGACTCATAGAGCTGGCACTATTGGCCAAAGACCAGGGCATGGGCCTCAACGTCGATGCTGAAGAGGCCAGTCGACTCGAGGCCTCACTACTCATTTTACGAGAGACTCTCAGTGACGAGCGTCTTAATGGCTGGGACGGATTCGGTGTCGTCATACAGGCCTACGGCAAGCGCGCGGTAGCGGTTATCGACTGGCTTTATGCGCTCGCCACCGAACTCGACAGAAAGGTCATGGTTCGCCTCGTCAAAGGTGCTTATTGGGACAGCGAAATCAAACACGCCCAGGTTGAAGGCGCCCATGACTACCCGGTATTTACTCGCCGCGCAGCCACGGATGTATCCTACATCTGCTGCGCACAGAAACTCCTGAGTATGACGGACAGAATCTACCCACAATTCGCAACCCATAATGCGCAGACTGCAGCCGCCATTCTCGAACTCGCACAAGATGGTCAGGCTTACGAATTTCAGCGTCTCCATGGGATGGGAGAAACCCTACATAACCATCTACTCAATCAAGAGAAAGTGAAGTGCCGTATTTATGCGCCGGTAGGACCTCACAAAGACCTGCTGGCATATCTGGTTCGCCGACTACTTGAAAATGGCGCAAACTCCTCATTCGTCAATCAGATTAATGACCTTCGCTTACCTTCCAGAACATTGGCTGCGGATCCCATGGACCGCATAGCATTACTCGGCAGCCGCCGACCGCGGAGCTTGAAGCCACCCATGGGGCTCTATGCACCCGACCGCCAGGCTGCCCGCGGCTGGGATCTGGCCAGCAGCATTGACGTAATTGCGATCAACACTGAACGCGATCCGTTTCGCATCGAGAAATGGACTGCAACGCCGCTGATGGCCGCAGACTATATCGGGTGCGAACCATTGATACTGATAAACCCGGCGAACCCTACCGACATTGTTGGTAGCGTGATATTCGCCACCGCCACTGACGCCAACAATGCGGCCAATGCAGCACAGACCTGGGAAGATGTCAGCTCGGCGGAACGGGCCAAGTTTTTAAGGCGCGCAGCAGACCTTTATGAAGCGGAATTTGGCGAGCTTTTCGCCTTGTTAGCCCGCGAGGCCGGCAAGACTCCAGCGGATGCGATTGGTGAAGTTCGCGAGGCAGTCGACTTCCTGCGTTATTACGCAAATCAGGCTGAGATTCTCACCTCATCCCAACCTCTGGGTATTATTACCTGCATATCACCCTGGAATTTCCCCTTGGCAATTTTTACGGGCCAAATTGCGGCGGCCCTTGCTGCTGGCAACGGCGTTCTGGCAAAGTCCGCAGAAGCAACATCACTCATCGCTGCCAAGGCGATCAGTCTATTCCATCACGCGGGCGTACCCACAGAAGTCTTGCAGTATCTGCCAGGCACTGGCGCTGAAACTGGCAATACCTTGATTCGCCACCCCAAAACAGCGGCGGTGGTTTTTACCGGCTCGACCCGCACCGCGCAGCATATTAATCTTGCGATGGCAGAATGCCTGGCACCGAACGCCCCCCTCATTGCCGAAACCGGCGGTATCAATGCGGCCATCGTCGACTCAACCGCACTGCCAGAGCAAGCCGTCCGCGATACCATCTGGTCTGCATTCCAGTCCGCTGGCCAGCGTTGCTCGGCGCTGCGACTACTCTATATCCAGGAAGATATCGCCCCAGGATTTCTAACCATGCTGTTTGGCGCCATGGACGAACTCAGTCTAGGTGATCCGTGGCTAATGGAAACTGACATAGGACCGCTTATTTCCACCCAAGCCCAACAAGCTATTCAAGCCTATATTGAATCGGCCAGAAGCGAAGGCCGCCTGCTCAAGCAACTCAAGGCACCGAAACTGGGTAGTTTCGTTGGCCCCGCGGTCATTGAGGTCAATGGCATTCAGGATCTTGAGGATGAAATATTCGGGCCCGTGCTGCATATCGCCCGCTATCGCGCTGAGGACTACGCGGCGACTATCGACGCCGTCAACGCCACGGGCTATGGCCTGACATTTGGCCTGCATACGCGCATTGATGAACGCGTAAAGGACATCTCGGCACAACTCCGAGTAGGCAATATCTACGTCAACCGCAACCAGATCGGCGCGGTGGTGGAGTCTCAGCCTTTTGGTGGCGAAGGGTTATCCGGTACCGGACCCAAAGCCGGCGGACCCCGCTATGTGCAGCGTTTCACGCAGCCCTATCGCAGCATCAGTCAGGTCGAAGACGCTAACCCGCCATCAATTACGTTAATCCAGCAGGCCATTGATGATGTGTATCGGCCGGAACCAGAATTACTCGCCATTGATGAGATGACGGGGCCGACCGGAGAATCGAACCGCCTGGGGATCTGGCCGCGAGGCGTTATCCTGTGCCTAGGGCCGACTCTCGAGGATGCTCTGGCGCAAGCTGGCACCGCCCGGCGTTGCGGTTGTCCGGCAGTCATCGTCGCCCCAGGAGCCACTGGTCCCGGCTGTATTGACGGCTTGCTCAACCGCGCTCACCTAAGTGAACTCAAGGGCTTTGAAGTCGTCGCCCTGGCCAGCGATGATGCGGACCTGCACCTTGCCCGTCTCGCCCTCGCGAAACGAGCAGGCAAACTCATACCCTTGTGCGCCAGCGAAAATCTCGATCAGTACTGCGTGGTTGAAAGACATACTTGTATTGATACCACTGCGGCAGGCGGTAATGCTTCGTTACTTGCCCAGGTTGATGGAGACGATGATATGGAGACTGACTAGCATCCATATCGGCGACGCCCTAACACTTCGAAAAATGCCACTTCGCATATGTCACTGCGAACATGCCACTGCGAACATGCCACTTCGCATATGTCACTACGAATATGCCA
>JABBAY010000147.1:0-1904 GCA_018607725.1 K189A clade bacterium | reverse complement strand
ATGCCACTTCGCATATGTCACTACGAATATGCCATTTCGAATATGCGAAGGGCAAACAAACCTAGCTCAGGTCGCCCTTGTCTTGGCTAAACAGAATCTCAAGTTCTTTGCTACCTTCAAGGCCCATTTTAATCAACTGATCCATTTCAACAGGCCGACTCAGCGCCTCCTCAATCAAACCCTGATCGTGATGGGTAAAGAGCCTAGAAAGCTCAGCGGCGTTGTCATCTGAAATGCCTATGCCACGCAAAACCGCACCTGCCATTTCAACGCTGCTGCCAAACATTTCGCGGACTGCTAAGTCTGCACCAGCCTGACGCTGTCGAAGTAAATTAGTTCGATTATGCGCCCTAGAAACGATTTTGATATGGGGGCATTCAGCACGCACAAGCCGGATAATTTCTAACGCATCCTCTTCCTCTGCAATGGCAACCAGCAGCACCCTGGCGTGTCGAATCCCCGCGGTTTCAAGTAAGCCAAACCGAGTGGCGTCACCAAAAAAAACCTTGTTACCAAACTTACGAACAAACTCAATATGTTCAGCATTCTTGTCCAGAGCGGTGAACTGGATACCATTAGCCGTTAATAGACGGCCAGTGATTTGCCCGACTCGGCCAAAGCCCGCGATAATAACTTCCGGTTCAGACTCACCCCATGAAGAGTCGTAGTTTTCAGCACCCGCGCCCCGTCGAGACGTGATAATTTTGTTGTATAAAACTAACAGCGGTGATGTCATCGCCATCGACAGGCCCACAATCAGCGCCACCGTATTAGCAAGATCAACATCAATAACAGCGGCAATTTTGGCATGACTCATAACAACGAACGCGAACTCACCACCCTGAGATAATATCAACCCTAAGCGCATGGCATCGTTTGTGGGTGAACCTGCTAGCTTTGCCAATATGCCGACGATGAGGGTCTTGGCAGTCATCAGCAACAAAGCCAGCCCGATAATCAGCAACGGCTTGTCGAACAACAAACCAATATCCAGCGTCATCCCGATAGCGATAAAAAACAAACCCAACAACAAGCCTTTGAATGGCTCCACTTCGGTTTCAAGCTGATGTTTAAAGCTCGAGTTAGCGAGAAGGATTCCGGCAATAAAAGCGCCCATACCCATGGACAAGCCAGCGGCCTCGATCAGCAACGCCATGCCCAGAACAATCAACAGCGCGGCCGCCGTCATTAATTCGGAGCTATTATAGTTCGCGACCAATCGTAGCAAGGGGTTCAAAAGATAGCGGCCCGCCACCAGCACCCCAATAATCAAAAGTGCACCTACCCACCAGGCTCCTTCAGCTTCGTCCCCGGCACCCGCCAGCGCTTCCACATAAAGCAGAATAGGGATGACCGCCAGATCTTGAAATAGCAATATAGCAAAACCTTTCTGCCCTAACGCGGTATCCAGAACTCGATAACTCGTCAACAACTGAATTGCAAAGGCCGTCGATGAAAGCGCCAGGGCCAGGCCGATCATCAGAGCAATACTCAAATCTAACGCTAGCGCCCACAACAACAGGCCTACAATTAAGGCAGCAGTCCCTAACAGTTGGGTTGCACCAAGCATCACAATCCAGTTACGCATACGCCATAACGTGGTCGGACTCAGCTCCAAACCGATTAGAAACAGCAGCATCACAACACCTAGTTCAGCCAGATGCAGCGTATCTGTGGGATCAGAAATAATAGCGAGACCCCAGGGGCCGATCGCAATACCTGCCGCCAAATAACCCAGAATGGCACCCAGACGCAATTTTTCAAACAGCGGGACAGCTATCACGGCGGCAGCCAGATAAATCACAGCATTAATTAGCAGGTCATGCATTCGATGGGATACTCGCTATGAAATATTTAATAGGGTGCTAACTTTTTGTTTTCGGCGCGAAAAAGCGTGAGAGGTG
>JABBAY010000237.1:7479-10018 GCA_018607725.1 K189A clade bacterium | reverse complement strand
GCAAACAGCGTTCTTGCCGTACGTGAATCGAAACTAAAAATATTTTCGAACGCTTCGCTCACCAAGGACCAGAAAAACCGATCCATCCCACGTTGGTTTTGGCCGCAGTGGTAACAATATTGCCCAGCCAGAGGGGTTTGACAATTTGGACAGTAGGCGGCGGCCGAGTCGTTGGTCTCTTGGTTCACGACAGTCAGGCGACAAAGCGCTCGAGATGATGATCGGTATTGCCGAATTGGGAATCAATCACCATCAACCGTTTGAAATAATGAGCCACTCGCAGTTCCTCCGTCATACCCATGCCGCCATGCAGTTGTACAGCGTTCTGACCTACGAACCGAGAAGCTTTGCCCACCAGATATTTCAACGCGTGAATCGTCCGCTGGGTTTCGCTACTGCCCTGGGTTTCCAGCATGTTGGCCTTCATACATAAGGACTGGGCCAACGCATGCTCCATAAACATCTCAGTCATACGGTGCTTGAGCACTTGAAACTCGCTGAGCGGATGGTCGAACTGCTTGCGTTGTTTGGTGTAGTGGACGGTGTCTTCGTACAGGGTTTGCATGCCACCGATGGCTTCGGCAGCCAGCGCCAGAATCGCGCGGTTAGCGATTTTTTCGATAATGCCAAAGCCTTCGTCTAGTGGACCGAGGCGCTGGTCATCGCTGACGCGGACATTGGTGAATTTGATTTCAGAGGCCCTCAGGCCATCGACGGTGGGATAGTCTGTGCGCGTCAAGCCGTCGGCCGCAGCGTCGACAATGAACAAACTAATACCATGAGGGTCCTGGCTGTCGCCACTGGTGCGAGTCGAGACTAAGATTTTGCCCGCGGACTGGGCATTTAATACCAGTGATTTTTCGCCGTTAATGAGGAAGTTGTCACCGTCGCGATCCGCCGTGGTGACCACATTGTTAAGGTCATGGTGGGCTTGCTGTTCAGCATAGGCGAACGTCGCAATCAGACTGCCGTCGATAATTGATGGAATCAGCTCCGCCTTTTGCTGAGGGTTACCTGCTGCATTAATGGCACCACCAAACAGGATGACCGTGGGCAGATAAGGCTCAAGGACCAGGCCCTTGCCGAACTCTTCAAGCATGATCATCGTATCCACAGGTGTGCCGCCGATGCCGCCGTCGTCTTCGTCGAAGGGCAGTGCCAACCAGCCGAGATCGGCGAATTGCTGCCAGTGCGCGCGGCTGAAACCCTCGTCCGAGGCCGATATTTTGTTGCGTTGACTAATATCGTAGTGGTCATCGACAAACTTTTTAACGCTGTCGCGCAACAAATTCTGTTCTTCGGTATAGGAAAGATCCATGTTATTGCCCTTTTGTTGAGTTAGCCTAAACCAAGGACATTCTTGGCGATCACGTCTTTTTGTACCTCGCTGGCGCCACCGAAAATTGTGGTGGCGCGGGTACCCAGATAAGCGCTGGTCGCGCCTCGAGCAAAGCCAGGTCCTGCGGCGGCCCCCCAAGCTGCAGCGTAAATACCGGCAGCTTCAAGGTTAAGTTCCGAGACGCGTTGTTGAATCTCTGTACCCTTTAATTTCATGATGGAGGACTCTGGGCCGGGATTGCCGCCGCTGGCAACCGAAGCCAGACTGCGTAATTCGGTAAATTCCAGGGCTAACAATTCAGCTTCCAAGGCACCGACTTTGTTGCGGAACGCCGGCACATCCATCAGCGTGCCGTCTCCGACTTTGACGCTCATGGCATTTTTCCGAGCTTTGGCCAGGCCGAGAACGGAGTTCTGAATGCCGGCTAATCCCGTGCGTTCATGAATGAGCAAGCCCTTGGCGTAGGTCCAGCCCTTGCCCTCTTCGCCGATGCGATTTTCCACGGGGACCTTGACGTCGGTGAGAAACACGTCGTTGACGGAATGGCTGCCACCCAGGGTGATGATAGGTTTGATCTCAACTCCTGGATCATTCATGGGGATCAGCAGAAACGTAATGCCTTCTTGTTTTACGCCGGTGCTTTGGGTGCGGGTCAGGCAAAACATCCAATGGGCAATATGGGCCAGCGTCGTCCAGGTCTTTTGGCCGTTGACGGTGTAGTAAGTACCGTCTGCTGATAGCTCTGCTCGAGTTTGCAGGTTTGCTAGGTCAGAGCCGGCGCCAGGTTCTGAGTAACCTTGGCACCAGTTCACCGAGCCATCACGGATGCTCGGCAGGAATCGGTCTTGCTGTGCTTTTGTGCCATAGTTCATCAGGATCGGAGCCAGCATGCCGACCCCAAACGGAATCTGTGGTGGTGTGCTGTTACGGGCCATTTCCATATCAAAAATATAGCGCTGAGTCGGCGTAAAACCGGGGCCACCGAACTCAACTGGCCATTTTGCGATGTCCCAGCCACCTTGGTCGCGCAGGGCCTGAAACCATTCGGCGCGCTTGGTCCACATGTCCATGCCCGTGGGCAAATTCTGCTTGATGAAGTCTTGAACCTTGACCTGAAATGCGAGGTCTTCTTGGCTGAATTCGATGTCCATGGGCTGGATGTCTCCTGGTGCGTAACCGGGTCATTGGCGTACTGTCATT
>JABBAY010000237.1:0-7379 GCA_018607725.1 K189A clade bacterium | reverse complement strand
GCGTACTGTCATTGTTCGATGAGTGACTACCAGTGGTGGTCGAACAGGCGCAGTGCAAACTATCATAGGAAGATTAAATAGGCATTACAACCGCGGTCCGGGTGTTGGGTGGGTTCGAGGTCATGAGCGGTTCACCGGTGCTAGCAACGCGACTGTTGTTGGTCAGGGGTTTAAGCCCAGGCAGCCAGATTCAATGTTGGCATCGACCAGTGCGCGACAGAATTTGTCGATAGCCCCTAGATCTTCAAAATGCCCGACCTGGAGGCGATAGATCAGCCGTTGTTGCAGGTAGATGGTCTCGACAAAGGAATGCAGGTCTGAGAACAAGTCTGGGCGTTGCTGTTCTAGGGTCGCCCAGAAATTGATTGCCGCCGCAGAAGATCGGAAGGCGCCAAGCTGCACTCGATAACCCGGCTCAACAGGCGCGACAGTGTGAGTCATCGCTGTGTGGTTGCGAGATTGGTTGGGTAAGCGAAAATTCCAATCAGTGGTCCGACTGAGTTCCGGTCGCTCCTCGTCGCTGGCTGGTTCCGGCGAGTTGGTCAGGGTTGCGAGACGCGCGTTGGCGCGCTCGAATCCACCGGCCGCAGACTGCCTTAACCAGCTCAGAGCCTGGCCGATATCGACCGCTGTGCCTGAACCGTCGGCATAGAGATTGGCCAAGTAGTATTGGGCCGGTGGATAGCCCGCCGTCGCGGCCCGGGTGTACCAGTTGAATGCCTGATTAAGGTCTTCGGTGGTGCCTTCGCCGAAACGATGCATCAGGGCGAGGATGGTTTGGGCGCGCGGGTCACCAGCATCGGCAAGGCTGCTGAATTCAGCGAATGCGGTTATATAGTCACGCTGTTGATAAGCCTCAGTGGCCGAGTCGAAATCAGCCCGCAGGTCGGTTGTGACAAGGCACAGCAGGCTACAAAGGATGAAGGTACGCATGGCTGCAGTCTAAACAATCCGGTGGGCAACGGGTAGGCGCAGAGTGGCAATTTCCGTTAGGTGCCGGTGGTCAGGCTAGTTAAGGATTATGCAGAGGATGCCACGACAAAGCCTGCCAACGGGCTTATGATAGTGGCGTGGGCTGTAACAAACGACGCCGTAGCGATTGGCGAGATCAGCCATGTGCCGGCGGCGGCCACTCACCATTCATAGCGTTAAAGAGGTAGTACTTGTGATGGAATTGCATACATTAGCCCGTGAGGCTGCCGCTAACTTGCTAAAGCTGGGGCAGACCGTTGCCGTGGCCGAGTCTTCAACTGCAGGGCTGGTTTCGGCCAGTCTGCTAGCAATTCCCGGCGCCTCAGCCTATTACGCCGGTGGCAGCGTCATATATACGCGCTTGTCCCGTAAGCGATTCCTCACACTCGACCCGGCGCTGCTCGCCGGTCTGGCGCCCTTGAGCGAAGAGATGGTCAGGGTTTTCGCAGATGCGGCTAGGACCAGCCTGAATGCGCAATGGGGTATCGCAGAATTAGGCGCCGCGGGGCCCACTGGAACGCCCTACGGTCATCCCCCGGGTGTGAGTGTTATTGGCGTATCTGGGCCCGTGAACCTGTCTATGCGCATCGAAACCCAGAGCGCGGATCGAGAGCAGAATATGTGGCACTTCACCCAGGAAGCGCTCAAGTTGCTGGCGCGAGCGACGGCGCAAGCGCTGACTCTGCCGCCGGCATCTGCCGCTCAGAAAACCCCCATTAATAACTAACGAGAGATGAATCATGGCGAAGCTCCCGAGTGGCATTTTGGCGCGGACGATAACAACAGGGGGGCTCTTGTTAGGGATTTTCGCCCTGGGTGCTTGTTCAAGTCAGATAGGCGCGTCTTTAGACGGGCAAGATGGGCGGCTCTCACCGTGCCCAGCGGCACCCCATTGTGTCACCAGTGAAGTGGATGAGTCTGCGAGCGCGTATGTCGCCCCCATTGCAATGAATGGACTCACCAGCCAGCAGGCGCGAACCTTGTTGATCAGCGCGATGACTGAAATGCAGGGCCAGATTAATACGCAGACAGATCGATACCTGGCCGCCAGCTTCAAGAGCAAAATGTTTGGCTTCACCGATGATCTTGAGTGCCGAATTGATAGCGCGGCGGGAGTAATTCAGGTGCGCTCGGCTTCACGGTTGGGATACTACGACATGGGCGCCAATCGGCGTCGAGTCAACGAGCTGCGGCAACGCTTTGCAGTTTTGCGGAACAGCTTAGTCTCTGTTCAGAGCTGATCGTTCAGAGCTGATCGTTGAGACCTGCTGTTGAGGGTGAGCGTTTAGAGCTACTGCTTGGATGATGTCGTGAGGATGGCGAAAAATCAGCCTCGAGTTTCAACGCCTTGTCCCCTCTGGCTCATTCAATGGGTCCTGGTATCTTCTCGAAGTATTGGTACAGATAATCGATATTAGACGCAAAGTGGGTTTCTTTGACGAGCTTGAAATCCGGGGTCGGAAAGTCAGGAAATGTGATGTCACCTTCAACTTCAGTTTGAATGGTGGTGAGGTGGACGGCATTCGCCAAGCCCTGGGCCAGTGCTTGCTGATAGATCTGGCCGCCACCAACAATAAAGACGGGCCGTGGGTCATCACTGACTGACTGTAGGGCAGTGATCAATGAGCTGGCGATCTCGCAGCCGGGAACCGAATAGGCGCTATTGCGAGTCACAATAATCGTACTTCTACCGGGTAGCGGTCTGCCGATGGATTCATAGGTTTTGCGGCCCATGATGAGAATGCCGCCGATGGTAATCTCGCGAAACAGTTTTTGCTCACCCTTTACCTGCCAGGGGATATTCGGACCATTACCGATGATATTGTTGAGCGCGCGTGCGGCCACCAAGCTAACGTGCACTTACATCTGCTCGACAGTGTCGATGCCCAGCAGGTCTAAACCCTGTTGGATAACCCGGGCGGTGAGATCCGCAATCAGCAGACGGCTGGTGGTGACCTCGGGCGCCGCCTTGAGAATCGGGCAGGCTTCATAGAAGGACATAAACAATCCGGCGAGTTCAAACAGGTAGTTGCAGAGGATATTGGCCTGATAGTCCTCCGTGACTGCGTCAACCGTCTCACTGAACTGTAGTAGCTTCAAGCCCAGTTGCATCTCAAGCGGTTCCTGGATCAGTATGTCACCGCTCAAAGTGCTGGGATCAATGTCTGCGCGGCGGAAGATGCTGCGGATCCGTGTGTAGGCATACTGCAGATAGGGTGCAGTGTTGCCTTCAAAGGACAACATGGTGTCCCAGTCAAAGACGTAGTCAGTGAGGCGATTTTTGGACAGTTCGGCATACTTAATGGCACCGACACCGACGACGCGAGCAATCTCGTGGCGTTGCTCGGCGTCCAGCTCAGGGTTCTTGGTGCTGACCAGTTCAAAGGCACGGGCAATGGCTTCGTCAATCACCTCGATCAGTTTGACATCAGCGCCGTCGCGGGTCTTGAAAGGCTTGCCGTCCTCCTTGAGGATTACACCGAAAGGCAAGTGCCGAAAGTCTTGCGTGTCGCTGATATAGCCGGCTTGCCTGGCGACCGCAAATAACAGTGAGAGGTGCAATCGCTGGCGCGCATCGACAAAGTACAGGGCGCGATCGGTCTTGAGTGTCTGACTTCGATACCTGACGGCGGCGATATCACTGGCCATATAAGGATAGCCGCCATCTGACTTCTGCACCATAGCAGGTAAGGGGTTGCCATCTTTACCCGTAAACTCGTCGAGGAAAACACACTTGGCGCCGTTGGAAACAGTGATCAGTCCCTGCCTTGTCAGTTCATCGACGACCACGGGCAGATCAGCATTGTAATCGCTCTCGGCTTTGATGTCGGCTGGCGTGAGACTGATATTGAGCTTGTCGTAAACCGCCTGGCAGTGCTTGACTGACTCAGTGATAAATAGTTGCCACAGTGCACGGCAGCGCGGATCGCCAGACTGAAGCCTGACCACATATTCCCTGGCCTTATGGGCAAACTCCGGGTCGGATTTAAACAAGCGGCTGGCAGCCATATAAAATTTTTCAAGATCTTTAAGTTCACTGCCCAGCGCGACGCCACTGGTGTCTAGCTGGTCCATATAGGCCAGCAGACTGCCAAATTGTGCACCCCAGTCCCCCACATGGTTTGCGCGGATAACGTGATGGCCTTGAAATTCGAGGCTGCGCGCGGCGGCGTCACCGATCGATGTGCTACGTAAATGACCAATATGCATTTCTTTCGCCAGATTCGGCGCCGAGTAATCAATCACGATCGTCTCGGCGACTCTGGGCTGAACACCGAGTCGGCTATCCTGACGCAGTTCGGTCAAGCTGGCGGCGATAAATTCTGCTGAAAGGTGAATGTTGATAAAGCCTGGGCCCGCGATTTCAACCTTGGCAGCGGCGGGGAAGTCGAGCGCCTCGATAATGGTGCCTGCCAGCGCTCTTGGGTTCAGGCCAAGGCGCTTGGCCGCGCCCATCACGCCATTGGCTTGATAGTGACCGAATTCTGGGCGCTGGGAATTTTTGATAACAGCGGGCGCCTCGGCCGCACCGGCTTGGGTGAGTGCGCTGCAAATGGCCTGGTCAATAAATAGCTTGAGGTTCATGGTTGTTAATATCGAGGTGGCAAAAACCTCGCCATGTTAGCGGTTTCGCTATCGCGGCGCCACATTGTCGAGGCTCGGAAACGACCTGGCGTCAGGATATCTTTGTGATTGGCGAGATTTGGCCTGCTTTATCCTGCCTTGTCCCGGAGCTGGGTGACTTCTCAGACGGTAACACGGACGACCGTCGCAGCAGGTGATGGCGTCAAATTCTAAACTTGAGTAGGATAAAGGGACACGCCGTGGAGATTGAGTCGATGCAGAAAAATGGTTTTCACCATGTCGCCTTCGCCTGTCGAGACCTGGATGCGACAGTTGCCTTCTATCAGGGACTGTTGGAATTTCCTCTGGTCCATACTGAGATGCAGGGTAACGCCGAAGGTTTCTTGCGGCATGTTTTTTTTGACTTGGGCGATGGTTCAAGCCTGGCATTTTTTTACCTGCAAGGTATTGGTGAGCCGAAAGACTATCCGACGGCAATCTCGACGGATCTGGGCTTGCCGATCTGGGTTAACCATGTGGCTTTTCGTGCTGACCAGGCACGCTATGACCAGGTTAAAGAAACCATGACCGCGCAGCTGATCAAACCCGTGATGGAAGCAGACCACGGTTGGTGTCGCTCCGTTTACTATGCGGACCCGAATGGTATCTTGATCGAGTTTTGTGTTGATTCACCGGGGTTTAAGCCAGACCCAAAGGCGGCTATGGATCTGCTACATGCAGTGCCAGAGGGCTATACGAAATAGCCAAGGGTTTAACAGGTTAAGCGATCGGGCCGCACCTAGCCGGGGGCGCCTAGCCGGGGGCACCTAGCCGGGGGCACCTAGCCGGCCGCGCCTAGCCGGCCGCACCTCGCCGGCCGCACCTCGCCGGCCGCACCTAGTCAAGGTGGTGGCGGATGCGCTCGCAAAGTAGGTCAGTACTATAAGGTTTCTGGATAAAGTCGAGGCCTTGCTCGACAATAAAGCGAGTATGAGTGCCGTTATAGGGATAGCCACTGGTGTAGATCAATCGGACACTCGGCGAGATGGCACGCATGTGTTCAGAGGTTTGCCGGCCACCTATTTTCGGCAACACGACGTCCATGATGACCAGATCGATACGTTTGTGTTGAGTCTTAAAAATCCTCAGGGCTTCGTCACCATCTCTGGCTTCTATGACGTTATAGCCGACGCCGCGGAGTATCAGTCGCGCCAGATCTCTGACATGGTCGCTGTCTTCAACCAATAATAGGGTTTCTGTGCCGCCGATGATTTTACGTCGGTCTTTGCCCAGTGTTTGCTGCGTGCTGTCATGGCTGGCAGGCAGGTGAACCCGAAACGTCGAGCCGCCGCCCTGGGTGTTGATGATCGTGATAAATCCTCGGTGCTGCCGAATAATATCATCCACCAGCGACAGCCCAAGGCCGGTACCCATGCCCTCTGGTTTGGTAGTGAAAAACGGCTTAAAGATATGTTCCAGGTCCTTTTCGCTGATACCGGTGCCCGAGTCAACGATTGCAATGACCACGTAATAGCCTGGCTGAATCTCGCGATCAGTAACGCTGTTGATATCTGTGATGAGTTGGCGATCGGTATTGATCGACAAGCATCCTGGTTCCAGCATGGCATCGCGAGCATTGATCACTAGATTGATGATGACCTGTTCGATCTGAGACGAGTCAGCCAGTACGAGTGCCTTGTCTGTGTTTCGGTTGATATGGATGTCGATATTCGCCGGCAGCAGGCGGCGGATCAGCAGGTCGAGATTGACGATAAGATCATTAATATCGATGACCGAACGTTCAGCCTCTTGGGGTCGACTGAATGCGAGCAATTTATGGGTCATGTCGGCGGCAAGGCGGCCGGCATTCTGAATTTGGGTGAGATAGCCTTGGCGCTCAGCAGTGCTGAGGGTTGGCTCGAGGCACAATTCTGAGTAGCCGTTGATGGCAACTAATAAGTTGTTAAAGTCGTGGGCTATGCCGCCGGCCAGGTGACCTACGGCCTCCATCTTTTGGGCTGCGAGCAGTTGGTATTGCAATGCTTGTTGTTCATTCTGTGTTTGTACATGCCTAGAATTATCGCGAATGATGACAGTGCTTTGGTATTGGCCCTGCAGGTACTGCCGATTGACTGAAACCTCAACTGGAATTGTCTGGCCATTCTTATGTTGTCCACTGAATGTTTGACGAGGCTTTTTGTCACCGTTTTGCTGCATGCGAGCGCCTGTTGTTCCGCTAAGGTGGTCAGTGTCTTTGGATTGCTCGTTAAGGACGCTCGAAGTGTCGGCGCGACTGGTCAAGGCCGGCAGTAAGTCGGCGAGACCTCGGCCGTGCAATTCTTGCGGGCTAAAACCGAATATAGCGGTGCTAGACTTATTCGATGCAGTAATTTCGTTTTTGTGATTGACCAGTAATATAGCTTCGGATGAGTGTTGAAACAGCGTTGCGTAGTTAGCGGCGGCTTCTTGAATTTCCGATTGGAGGTGGTGAACTGCGCTCAGGGATCGCGCGACGATGACAATGGCTGGCGAATTGCGGCCGTTCTCGAGTTGCGATTGGAACTCGATCTCTGCTGGCAGCCAATAGCCGTCGCTGTGTTTGAGTTCCGTTGTTAGGGTGCTGATTGCATTGTTCGGAGCGTTAAGTTTGTTGAGGCTCGATTGGAGGTGCTTCGCGGCGTCAGGGGTAAATAGTCGTTCGATAGTAAGCGCTCGGAATTGGCTTCGTGAATACCCGAGCCATTGTTGGATGGAGGGTGTGACATAGGTTGTCTCGTGTTGGCTGTTTACGATCCAGAGACTTTCTGTCAAATGACTTGTGACCGTATCGTATCGATATTGCA
>JABBAY010000133.1 GCA_018607725.1 K189A clade bacterium | reverse complement strand
TGCGGGATCATCAGTGGCAGCAGATTTTGGTGTTTACCAAGACCAAGGCCGGTGCTGATCAGCTGACCCGGTATCTCCACACTAAGGGCGTCAGTGCCGCTGCAATTCATGGTGATCGTAGTCAAGGTCAACGGATGGAGGCCTTGGGCGCCTTTAAAAAAGGCGAGTTTCAAGTGCTGGTGGCAACGGATGTGGCGGCCCGAGGTCTGGATATTCAGCAACTGCCTCAGGTGGTCAATTTCGATCTGCCGAAAGTCGCCGAGAACTATGTGCACCGAATCGGCCGTACCGGTCGGGCGGGTTTGACCGGCGAGGCCGTGTCATTGGTCAGTGCCGATGAAATCGAGGAGCTCAAAGGCATCGAACGCTTAATCCAGCAGATCCTGCCGCGGGAAGTGCATGAGGATTTCTACCCAGATCACCAGGTGCCGGCATCGTCCGCCGTACCCGGTTCGATTAAGCCGAAAAAACCCAAGAAGCCGCAGAAGCCTAAGAAGCCGTATCAGGCGCCAACGGCTGCGAGGCCAAGGACTTCAGGCGCCGTGCCGCAGCGCAATACTGCGGCCGGTGCCGCGAAGAAACGCCGCGCCCCAACCCGTAAGGGCAGTAAGCCAGGCAGTCGCCAAGGGCCATCCGCTGGCCGTTAACAATGTCAGCGGGTGACGGGGTATCCAGCGAGGCTGTGGCGGCTAAGACCTGAGTACTACCGGATCAAAGGCTGATGTGATTTACTATCGAGCACATCGACACGCTAGGGGCGGCTGCGGTAGGGCCAGAAAGCGATTGGGCAAAATATCAGTCACCGGTTGGGACTTACCTGGTTATCTATAGTGGGTCTGCTCAAAACGAATCATTCAATATCAGGGAGTCAAAATGGCCGTTAAATACTATGACTGGACCGCGCATCATGCGGACATGCGCCCCGAAAAAATCGCCATTAAGGACCTGGATACCGGCGCGGCACTGACTTATGCCGAGCTGGATCAACGGGCGAATTGGCTGGCGGGCTGGATGCAGGCCCAGGGTTTGGTGAAAGGTGACCGGGTGGCAATACTCATGCCCAACTGCACTGAGTTTTTCGAGATTCAGTTTGCCTGCTCAAAAGCCGGCCTGATCTGCTTGCCGCTGAACTGGCGGCTGACCGAGAAGGAACTGGAGTATATTCTCAAAGACTCCTCGCCTGCTTTGCTGGTTCATGATGAAAATTACGCAACAATGGTTGGCTCCTTAGTTAAAAGTTGCAGCATTAAACATACGCTCGATGTCGGTACTAACAATCGCACGACTCAGTATGAGCAGGCGATGAATGCTGCCTTGCCAGTGGTGCCTGTGGCGAGCACCCATGCTGACATCTCGATGATCATGTATACCTCAGGCACAACCGGCCATCCCAAGGGCGCGTTGATTACCCATGGCATGACCTTCTATAACTGCGTCAATTTAGGGACGCCCGCTGCCATCAGTGCCAAAACGGTGCAATTGGTGGTGTTGCCCTTGTTTCATACGGGTGGGCTGAACTGTTACGCCAACCCGATCTTGCATGCTGGTGGCCAGATTCTGCTGATGCGTGATTTCGAGCCGGGTCGAGCCTTGCAGGTGATTGGTGATAAAGAGCTTGGCGTGACCCACTTCTTCGCAGTGCCGGCACCTTATCAATTTATGATGCAACATCCGGATTTCGACAGCACTGATTTGAGTCGTCTGGAAGCGGCAGGTGTGGGTGGTGCACCTTGTGCTGAAGTCATCTTGTCGTCCTGGATGGGCCGTGGCGTGCCACTGATTCAAGGCTGGGGCATGACCGAGACCAGTCCAGGTGGAATTGCCTTGAACCCCGATGATGCCCTGCGCAAGATCGGCTCGACGGGTAAGGCTTTGCTCCATACTGAAATCAAAATCGTTGACGATCAGGGCGCAGAAGTGCCGCGCGGTACCGTTGGTGAGCTGTTGATTCGCGGACCAAATATCACCCCGGGCTACTGGAATAATCCTGAGGCGACGGCGAAGACCTTTGTGGATGACTGGTTGATGACCGGTGATGCCGCCCGCTGTGACGATGAGGGTTTTGTTTACATCGTCGATCGCTGGAAAGACATGTATATCTCTGGCGGGGAGAATGTTTACCCGGCGGAAGTGGAAAATGTCTTGTACGAATTGCCGCAAGTAGCCGAGGCAGCCATCATCGGTGTACCCAGCGAGCGCTGGGGCGAAACCGGCAAAGCTGTGCTGGTGTTGAAACCCGGCCAAAGTTTGGATGCGGATGCAGTGATCGCACATTGCCTGGCGAACTTGGCAAAATTCAAGGTGCCGCAGTCGGTGGAGTTCATTGCCGCGCTGCCGCGCAATGCGACAGGCAAGGTGCTGAAGCGGACCTTGCGCGAGATGTATGTGGATAGCACCGCACCGGCAATTTCCTGATATTTTGTGATGTAAAAGAGATGAGGAGTCTTGGGTAGAATGTCTAACCATATAAAAATAACGGTGCTGCCGGGAACGGGTGCCGAGATCACCGGTATAGATCTTAGGGATCTTGCTGCTGGCGAGTTTGAGCAGATCAAGCAAGCGTTCAGTGATCATGGGGTGGTTTTTTTCCGTGATCAGCATCTAACGGAAGCCGACCATATCGCGCTGGCCGAACGTTTCGGCAAGATCAATATAAATCGGTTCTTCAAGTCCCATGCTGATTTTCCACAGATTGCCCTGGTTGGGAAGGAGCCGGACCAGCTGACCAATATTGGCGGTGGCTGGCACACGGACCATACCTATGATTTTGAACCGGCGCTGGGTTCGATTCTGGTAGCCAGGCAGTTACCTACCACGGGCGGTGGCACCTGGTTTTCAAATATGTACAAGGCCTATGAAGGTCTGTCTGACGGGCTCAAAGAGGCGCTGAGTGGCTTGAATGCAGTGCATTCGGCGCGGCATGTTTTTGGGAGCGCCGGTGACTATAAAAATTCGGTTGATACGAATGAGCGGATCGTCAACTCAACGGCAGCCGATGAGTTGGGTGACCCGATTCATCCTGTAGTGATCACCCATCCGTTGAGCGGCAAGAAGGCATTGTACGTTAACGCGGCGTTCACCTTGCGATTTGAGGGCTGGACCGTTGAAGAATCCCAACCCTTGCTCGACTACTTGTATCAGGCGGCGATTAACGAAAGCTACATCACGCGATTTGAATGGCAGCCAGGCTCGGTGGCATTCTGGGATAATCGAGCGAGTTGGCACAATGCCCAGAACGATTACCAGGGCCAGGCCAGGATGATGCATCGTATTACTATCGAAGGTTGTGCTTTGACGGCCTAGGTTGTGTGATCATCTAGACGGCATGAGCTGCGGTCTAGATGATTGGCCTACAGCATCAATCAGTCTTGATTTTGCTGAAGGCAGGCGCGCGCTTCTCCATAAATGACGCCACCCCCTCTTTGAAGTCGTCTCTTAGCAGACTCTCGTCCATCAGCTGTGTGCTTTCTGCCATAGCATCACCCAGTGACATGTTCATGTGGCGGTAAATTTGCCGCTTCATCACTTGTAAGGACACCGGCGCGGCCGAGTCCGCCAGCTGCTGAACATACTCAATGGCACGGCTCAATACTTCGTCGGCCCCATAAACGCGGTCCACCAGGCCGATCTGTAGCGCCTCATCGGCCAGTACACGACGAGAACTCCAGAGTAGATCCAAGGCCCGTGATGGACCAATCACGCGCGGCAGAATCCAGCTTTGGCCATGCTCAGCCACCAGGCCCCGTTGGGAAAAGGAAGTTACAAATTTCGCACTGTCGGCACAAAACCGCAGGTCACACAGTAACGCAATGGACATGCCCAGCCCGGCGCAGGCGCCGTTGACGGCAGCGATGACCGGCTTGCGAATCGTCATGAGATAGGTAAACCCGGAGGTGAAATCCTCGCCCATGGACGAGTCGCCGGGGCTGGCTTTGAATTTTTCTTTGAGGCTCTCTGCGCCTTCCTGCTCCCCCGTTGCCGACAGGGTGCCCAGGGCATTCATGTCCATGCCGGCACAAAACCCTCGACCAGCGCCGGTGATGACGATGCCGGTGACAGTATCGTCTTGTTCTGCGGTGGCCAGCGCGTGTTTGAACTCATCCATCATGGGATAGGTGAAGGCATTGAGGCTGGCAGGACGATTAAAGGTCAGCACAGCGGTGGCTGAAACATTCTCGAGGGTGATGGACTCGTACATGGATTCTCCTTCTGGCGCGGCTCTGGATGAGGCAGGCCTGATCAATATACCCCCGTTGGTGCCAGAGTTGAATCCCGAACGAGTGCTTGCTCAGTTAGTCCGTTGATCTGGCCTGATTCACGTCCCGCAAAATGTATTTTGAACGATCTGGTCGGGCCGCGGTGGCTGCGTCAAAGGATTCTCAAGTGGTCGTTCGACATAGGGCGTTTGTAGCGCCTGGGTGAGCGCATCGAAGGGCTCGAAATCATTGTCTTCAATAGCCGCTTTGATCACCGCTTCGATCAAATGATTGCGCGGAATGCACAGGGGATTAACGGATCGCATCAACGTATAGTCAGGCTTGCCATCGGTTTCCGTCGCCGCTCGAGCCAGCCAGTCTTCGATCCAGGGCATGAGTCGAACCGGTAACAACTTGTGCTGAGTCGGATCGCTCAGATGTCGAAACGTCAGGGTATAGTCCAGGTTTTCGTTCTGCATCAACTCCAGCAGTTCGCGAACGAGTTGTTCGTCAGTTTGAGTCGCCGTGGTGAGTCCGAGCTTGGCTGCCATGCCTTGTCGGTGGTGCGCGTGAAAGGCCAGCGGGAATTGATCCAGCGCGGCTTTGGCCAGCGTCACAGCCTGAGCCTGGTCGGCGTCAATCAGAGGTAACAAAGACTGGGCCAAGACCATCAGATTCCAATGGGCGATCTCGGGTTGTTTTTGATAGGCGTAACGGCTGCCACGGTCTATGGCGCTATAGACTTTCGTGGGGTCAAAGCTATCCATAAAAGCACAGGGGCCATAATCGACGGTCTCGCCCGACAACAGCATATTATCGGTGTTCAGCACGCCATGAATAAAGCCCACCTGCTGCCACTGGGACACCAGGGTCGCGATGCGACTGATGACTGACTCAAGCAGTGCCAGGTAAGGGTTTGCAGCGTTGGCCGCTGTGGGATAGTGTCGGTTGATCACATGATCGGCGAGCATCCGCAGCGCCTCGATATCCTTTTTTACGGCGAAAAATTCAAAGGTGCCGATACGAATATGGCTGCTGGCGACTCGTGTTAGCACCCCGCCGGGTAATGCCGTCTCACGAAATACGGGTTCACCGGTGGTGACTGCCGCCAAGCTGCGGGTCGTGGGCACGCCTAGCGCAAACATGGCTTCCGACACAATATACTCCCGCAGTACCGGACCTAGTGGTGCCCGGCCATCGCCGCCGCGGGAATAGGCCGTAGGCCCGGAGCCCTTGAGCTGAATATCAAAGCGCGCCCCTTGGCCGTCGACGACTTCGCCCAACAAAACCGCGCGACCGTCACCCAGTTGTGGGTTCCAGCTGCCAAATTGGTGACCGGCATAGACCGTGGCGATGGGTTCTGCGCCCGCAGGAATGGCGTTGCCTGCCAGCACCTCAAGCCCCGCGGTGGAGGTTAACCAATCGACATCAATGCCCAGTTGCTCCGCCAGCGCCTGATTAACGCGAATGAGGCCTGGCTTGATCACGGGCGTGGGATTCTGACGGGTAAAAAACCGGTCTGGTAATTGGGCGTAGCTGTTATCAAATAGTATTGGATTAGTCATCGGGTGATATTACCATACCGTGACAGTGGTGCCGAGCCGTTGAGTCGCGGGCGATTGTTAGCGCGGGCAAAGGTAAGGGAAAGGTAAGCCATGCCATTGGTGGAGCGCCGTGCTAGTCTCTTGGATCACTATCGGGTCAAAACCTGCCAATTGTGCGGGCCTTTCTTCGCTATCATCAGGAGGCAAACACCATGCTTACAACCAACACGACCTTTTTTGAAGTCAAAGACCACGTGGCCTGGATTACCTTGAATCGCCCCGCAGCCATGAACTCATTGAACCCGGAATTGCGTTGGCAGCTGTCTCAGCACTTGGACGTGGTGGAGCGAGATGATGACATTTGGTTGGCGGTGATCACCGGCGCTGGCGAAAAAGCTTTTTCCGCTGGTGCCGATCTGAAGCATCGAGCGCTGGAGCGTGCGGGTAGTGATACGGACAAGGCGAATTGGGCGCGGCTGGCGCAGGAGACAACCCATGTTGTTGAACGCTGGTATATGACCAAGCCCCTGATCGCCATGGTCAATGGCTATGCCCTTGGTGGTGGCTTAGAGGTGGCGCTCGCCTGCGATATTATTATTGCGGCAGACCATGCGGAGTTCGGCTTGCCTGAACCTCGCCGTGGTTTGATCGCCGGCTCCGCAGGGGTCCATCGACTGCCGCGGCAGATTGGCTTGAAACCAGCCATGGGCTATATGCTCACCGGCCGGCATATGAGCGCGGCGCGAGCTTATGAATTAGGTCTGGTCAATGAAGTGGTGCCCTTGGCGCAGTTACGTGAATGCGTAGACGGATATGTGACCGATATTTTGCGGTGCGCCCCGCTGGCAGTCAGAGCCACCAAAGCGGTGGCCATGCGCGGTCTGGACCTGCCCTTGCCCGAGGCTTACCAGACCACTTATGCGGCCGAGACCCTGCGGCGTGCGAGCGCTGATGCTGCCGAGGGTCCCAAGGCCTTTACCGAGAAGCGCCCGCCAAAATGGCAAGGTAAATAGCCCGTGGCGGCTATTGCCACGGATTTAAATAAAAGCCAACACAAACTGCCCTGACGGAGCTGCCTATGCGTTTGTACCATAATCCGATTTCAACCTGTTCGCAGAAAGTCCGCATGGTGTTACATGAAAAGGGCCTGGCATTTGAAGACACGGTGCTGGATCTGCAGCAGGGTGAGCAATTCGAGCCTGGCTATCAGGCGCTCAATCCCAATGCCGTGGTGCCGACCTTAGAGGATCAGGGCAGTGTGATGATCGAATCTACCTTGATTAATGAATATCTGGATGATGCTTATCCGACCAAGCCACTGAAGCCGGCTGCTGCCGTTGAGCGCCACCGAATGCGTTTGTTCTGCAAGCATATTGACGATGCCTTGCACCCCGCCTGTGGTGTTATCACCTACGCCATAGGTGTGCGACCGGGATTGCTGCAACGACCCCGAGCAGACGTCGATGCCCTGTTAGCGAAGATTCCCAACGCTGCTCGGCGCGAGGCACGGCGTTCGGTGATTGATCAAGGTGTGGAGGCCGTCGTGTTTTGTGACGCGATGCTGACTCACCAAATGATTTTCGACCAAGCCAATGCCTTGCTCAGTGCGCAGGAATGGTTGGCGGGCTCCACGTTCAGCCTCGCGGATTGTGCGCTGATGCCCTATGTGATTCGAATCGACCACTTGAGCCAGGGCCATGAAATTGATCGGCGCGAGCACCTGCAGCGCTGGTATGCTGCGATTCAACAGCGGCCGGCATTTACCCAGGCAGTCACGAACTGGGCATCGCCAGCGCTGGTCGCCAGTTTTCGGCAGGCGGGTACGGCGGTGGCGGCGGATATCGTGCGAGTCCTGGGCTGAAGCCACGCTCGATCGCTAATCGCCCTGATTCGACCGCTGGTGGCAAGCAAAAATTAATGACCATTAGGAATTCAAGCATATGTTAAAAGCCGTTCAAATGGGGCGCAACACCGGCCTTCGAGTCTCGCCATTGTGTCTCGGCACCATGAACTTTGGACAACCGGGGCGAGGTCACCAGGGTGACTGGACCTTGGGTATTGATGAGGCCCGAGATATTTTCAAGGCCAGCATCGATCACGGATTGTTTTATTTTGACTGCGCAGATATCTACGGGGTTGGGGCCTCCGAGGAAGTGGTAGGCAAGCTCTTGAACGAGTTGTTACCGCGTGACGAGTATGTGCTGACGACCAAGGTTTCCATGCCCATGGGCGCCGGCGCGAATATGGGTGGCCTGTCTCGCAAACACATTATGGAAGGCGTCGATCGGTCTCTTAAGCGCCTGGGTCATGATTATGTGGACCAATTGATTATCCATCGTCACCCCCACGGCGTACCCGGTCAGGTCAGAGTGCCCATAGAGGAGACCCTGGAAGCCTTGCACGACGTGGTTAAGGCCGGCAAAGCGCTGTATCTCGGTGGATCCTCGATGTTCGCCTGGCAGTTTGCCGAGTTACAAATGACCGCGACCCAAAATAATTGGACCCGGTTTGTATCGATGCAAAATCATTACAATCTAATCTACCGAGAAGAAGAACGTGAGATGATTCCCTATTGCATTGACTCAGGTGTGGCCGTCACGCCTTGGTCGCCATTGGCGCGGGGCATCCTGGCGGGTGCCTACCAGGGTGGTTTTGGTGGCGGTTCAACCAAGCGCTCTATGGGGCAAGATCGAGCTCGAACCGAAAGCCTATATCGCGGCGCTAACGACTTTGCCATTGCCGACAGAGTAGTTGCAATGGCCGATAAATATGGCAAGACTCCGGCGCAGATCGCTATAGCCTGGTTGATGGCGAAGCCGGGTGTGGTTTGCCCGGTCATCGGTGTTTCCAAGATTAAGCAGCTTGACGATCTGGTGGAGGCGGTGAGTCTTACCCTTGAGGCTGAGGACATCAGTTATTTGGAAGCGCTATACCAGCCCGTCGAGAATCTGTTGTCTCTTGGCGCATCTTAGGTCGAGCTGCAGCATTAGCGCTGATTGAAGCCCTATATGACATGCTTGATGGAAGCCAAATGCTGTACCGGCTTGTGCTAAGCCATTACTGTCGCGCTTAGTTTATTTTGCTACGCTGACGATAACTTTCGGTCGCGACCTGCTCTGTCGTGATGCCATTTTTCTTGGCGATCTGAGCATAGGCCGCCAGACGCCGTTGATTGATCTCGGCGATCATGGCTTGCACTTCAGGTGGCGCAGTGGGTGTCGCCTGAACGTACCCGGTGGGTACTTCAATCGCATAGCCGGCATTGCGTGCATCGTCCAGTGGGCTGGCCATGGCCGAGAGGCTGAATGCCAGCAAGCCACCAATAAACAAAGTTTTGATATGTGAGCGCATAGTCGACATCCTAAAAAATTTCAGTTTCAGTTTCAAACAGGTCTTCGAGATCCTTGGCAACTCGAATTCTGATTTCATGTTCGATCTTGACGTTCAGGTTGATTTCTATTGGCTCCGATGGCGCTTGTAACTGCACGGTTGGCGTACACCCATTCAATCCGACGATGGCGATGATGCAAAGACAGCTCGTTTTCACGTGATGAATTCCTGATAAGAGTGAATACCAATGTCGCTAATGCTTAGTCTTGCCGGGCAGCTTCGACCCATTCTGAACCTTCTTTTCCACAGTGTCACCCATGCGTAAACTCTCTAGCAGGGTGCCGATGTTCTCTTCGATAGACAGGTTGAAATGAATCTCTCGGCCTTGCTCGAAGTTTGGGTTGTGGCCCTGTAGTGCCGTTTTCGCGGTCAGGTTGCCAGTGGCTGAATAATCCAATGTCACTGCCAATCTATGGTATTGAAAGTCTGACAGAGTATCCAGCACGATCTTTGTTTTGTCTGAGCCCATCAGTAGGTTCCTAGTGGCTTGATTCGGAGTGTAACGTATATGTCCGCCCGGCGGCTCCGCGTTCAGTTGGCCGGCGACAACCCTGATCTTACCTTGCTTTATCTGAACGGGAACTGAACCGCTGATCTGGCCGCTGCTATCAAAGTCATCTCGCCCAAGATCAAGAATCTGTTGCAGGGCCAGTGCCTTGAGTCGTAACTGGGCGAAGCCGCTGAGCTGATTCGACTCAAAGTGAAATGCTGTTGATGTCGCCTCACCCTCGAACAAACGGGCGGTTAGATTTTGGCCCCGAGCCTCGAGCTGCTGCGTAGCGCTATCTGCGGTCACATCGAAACTGGCGGTAATGTCGGTGATAGGAATGCCGATGTCCAGCGTTTGAAGCCTAAGTTGGGCTGGTTGCGAGGAGGTTATCAGGGGCCAGCCAGCGAGCTGCAGATCAAGAAATAACCCGAAGACCCCATAATCATCATAGTTGAAAGCGGCATTTTTCAAGCTAATGGTTGACGCCACATTTGTGATCGCAGGGATGGATGAGTGGCTATCCCAGTTCACCTGGGTCTTGCCTGTAATCGTGCCTTG
>JABBAY010000123.1 GCA_018607725.1 K189A clade bacterium | reverse complement strand
GCCAGCATCGCCCTGTTAATGACCACCCTGGGTTGTCAGGCCACTCGGGATATTGACGCGCCACGGACCACTTACATCACGGTGCCCGAGGGCATCCAGTTCGATCATTGCCATTTCAATCAAGCCCACTAGCATGACCATTGTTAGGTACGTGACGCAGCTCATAACTGTGATCATGACCTGTAAGCAACCCCTAACGTGGTCTACATCCAACCCTCAGCAATGATTATTCAGCCCCACCACAGCAACCAACCCGAAACCAAGAACGCCGCAACCACCGGCAAGATTCGAAACGAAACCGTCCAGGCAAGCATCGCAAGCATCCGCGATAATCTTTACGGTATATTCGCCTCATCGTCAGCAGCCCAAAACTCAGCCACCGCATTGGCCAGAATCTCACGATTCCGACTCAGCTTCACTTGCCATTGGTTCGGCATCAAGCGTCGGTAACGCGACTCATTGAAGCGGTTATCAACCAGACAAATAATACCTCGATCAGTCTCACTTCGAATCACTCGACCAGCGGTCTGTAGTACGCGATTCATCCCCGGGTATTGATAGGCAAATTCAAAGCCCTGCCCAGCTTGGCCCGACTGCTCGAAGTAATCGCGAATGACATCCCGCTCAATACCGAGCTGCGGCAAGCCGACCCCGGCGATGATGACGCCAATCAACTTGCGGCCTTTCAAGTCAATGCCCTCGCCGAAAATGCCGCCCATCACCGCAAATCCCACTAGCGTCGAGTCGCCCAGGACCTCAAACCGATTAAGAAATTCGACCCGTGCGGTCTCATCCATTGCTGGCGTTTGCGAGACGCAGATGCTGTTCGGATAGCGCTCGACAAACTTATCGTGAACTTCTTTGAGGTAAGCGAAGGATGGGAAAAACACCATGTAGTGGCCGGCTCGCTGGGCCACCACCGTGGCGATCGTGTCGGCCAACGCATACAAACTGTTGCCACGATCGCGGTAGGTGGTCGAAATGTAACTGGTGGCAAAGACACCCAAATTTTCTGAGTCAAAGGGTGACGCTATCTGGTACCAGCTGGCGTCTGCCTCGATTCCCATGAGCGTCTGAAAGTAAGTCTGCGGCGTTAATGTCGCTGAAAACGCGACAGCCGCGTTAACCCGGCGAAATCCTTCAGCGAGCCCCGGGCCCGGATTGACATTAAAAAGCTTCATCACAACCCCCTGCGGGCGCTCAATCATCAGGCAGTTGTAATGCTGATCGAATGTTTCAGCGATACGAAGAAAGCGCAGGCTATCGAAATACAATGCCAGCAAGGCTTCACTGAAGTCGGCCACTTGATTTTGCTGCAGCCAATCTTCTGCAGCGACTGTGAATTTTCGTACAGCTTGCACCAGTCGCTGCGGCAGTTCTGGAATAACCCTATAGCCAGCCTGAGCAAAACCCGGCTTGTCTGTTTTCAGCAGCGCCAGAAACTGGGCATTAACGGCAGCCAGACTACGAGCCATTAGCGGCAATTCCAGCGGTAGCTGGCGCCGCAGATCGAGGTAGGCAGTTTTTTTGATCTCAGCCGAGAACATTTCTCGGCCGCGGTCTACCAGGTTGTGCGCTTCATCGATCAGCAAACCATAGCGTTGGTTAGGACCGTCAAAGTAGCGGCGCAAATAAACCGCCGGATCAAACACATAATTATAGTCACAAATAACGACATCAGCAGTCAGCGACAAATCCAGTTCAAGTTCAAAGGGACACATCTGGTGTGCTCGAGCCTTCGCCTCAATGACCTCTCGAGTGAGCGCCTGAGTCTCGAGCAATACCTCATCCATCACCTTGCCGAGCTTGTCATAGTAGCCCACGGCATACTGACAGTGCTCGGCATCGCAGGGTGCGCCGGGTGTAAAACAAATCTTATTTTTTGCTGTTAAGGTAATGTCCCGCAGCTGCAGACCCTGTTGGCGCATGTCTGCCACGGCCCCCGCAGCCAGCGCTTGGCCTGAGGTTTTTGCTGACAAAAAGAAGAGCTTTTCAAGCTTTCCTGTGGTGAGTCCCTTGATAGCCGGATACAGCACGCCCATGGTTTTACCAATGCCGGTGGGCGCCTGCAGCACTAGCTGACCACTGGACTGCATCGCTCGATAAACACTCACTGCCATATCTCGCTGCCCCTCGCGGTACTCAGGATAGGGAAATGCTAACTGCTCAATGCTTTTATCCCGACGAGCTTGCCAGGCCGCTAATCGCGCCAAAAACGTTAGCTGCCGAGTCACTAACAATTGATAGTAGTCACCTAGTTCGCGCATGGTTAGGGTCTGGGTGAGCAAAGACTCAGAATCATCATCCAATTGTAGGTAGCACAAGCGCACCACCACTGGATCGCTGACCTTAAGTTCGTGGTCCCTGCCAAGAAGATAGGCATAAACCTTCACTTGCCCCCAATGTAACCGCTGCAGGCTTGCCGGAATGAGTCCGGGGTCAGCCCTGAGCGTCTTGATTTCTTCCACAAGCATCGGTAGCTGACCAGGAAAATAACCGTCGACTCTACCGCTGACTTCGAGACTCAAGTCGCGACGCTTAACCAGATCAGCAACACGCTTTTCGGCAACATAATCATCACCCCGTGATTTTTGTACTCGCTGGTGACCACGGATACCCGCCAGTGCTGAACTGCGCGCTGAGAATCGGAAATTGATATCGCCGCTGCGCTCAGTTTGCTCAACTAGCTCGCGCACTGAAATCTTAAAATGTGTTGGTGTGCCTAGTGCCATTCGACATTCACTAGCCGATGCGGAATTTGTGCTGTGGCAAAATACCTTAACCAACGGATTTGATTCGCCTGCAGCTTGTCATTCGGTCCTTTGACTTCAGCCAGCAAATAACTGCCACTGGCGGGAAAGATGATGAGATCAGGAAAACCACTGCGATTAGCGTACGGGTCCATTAACAATCGATCAAAAATCGCCTGGAAATGGCCCATGGGTATGCGTTCAAAACAGTACTCGAATAACTCAGCGCTGATATAACCCCAGCTTACAAATGGATTGGCGAGCCCGACTTTTTGTTTCGCAACCGTCAACACGCGAGTTCGTAAATCTGCCACAGTGCCAAGTTCCTGGCGACGCAGTTTGAGCGCCTCGGCTCGGGCGGCACAAAAGGCTGGCGAGTACAGATCGGCAGGCCCGCGCTGAAACGGATGAAAAAATACACCCTGTACCGGTGCAAATATAATGTCCCAGAAAGCCAGTCCAAAGATGGCATTGAACAAACTATTCTCCACGTAGTAGGCCCGATCCCCGGCATGCTCAATGTGTTCAACGACCGCGAGTTCGACCCGCTGATCTGGCAGCCGATCGAGGCTTAAGCGCTGCACAGGATAGTCTGGCGAGGGCAACACTGGCAGTATTGGCCGGTTACCCTTATGGGCTTTTTTCTGCAAACGCGCAGCAAAACCGACGGCAAACTCATACTCGGCCTCATGCTCCGGCGCGTTCAAAATCTGTTTACAGATTGATATGGCCGCATCAATCCGGCCTTGCTGAGTCGCCAAAATTCTGGCACTGCGTTCTCTGGCAGCACCACTGGCGGTGCACTGGTAGAGTGACAACGCGGCTTCATGGGCATGCAGCCGTTCGAGTTCACGGGCAACCCGATTATTAATCTTATCGAGTCGACGTTGTAACCCGGGATCCAGGTTTACCGGCAGCAATGCCTGATAGCCTTGCAACCCCTGGACATCCTTCGCGATGATCCAGGCTTCAGCTTGTTCACTCAGGATGCCTAGCGCCAGTGCCTGCTCGATTTTCTCGCGCCGATCAAAAAACCGACTCAGTCGATCGATTGCATAATTTTCATAGCGCAGTATTCCTAGATCATTGAGCACAAACTCGGTGAAGTCCTGATGGAGATTACCAAAGAACAGGAGGCGAAATACCCTGAGTGTGTCTAGATGACGGGGACGATATACCTCAAACTTGATAGATTCATAAAACTCATCCCGGCTGACCAGAGGTGCTAATTTGGCCAATAAGGCCTCACGGCCAAGCCCATGGCATGCGGGTCGAAGGCAGACGAGCTCAGGTTTAAGTAAGAGGCTCAGCAAGCTGTCGAGATCTTCTTCGGCACCGCCATCGAGAAACCCACAGCGAGTCAATTCCTCAACCGCGGCATCCCGTTGCGGGATCTCTGCGTACGCCACCTTATCACTGCGAAACAACGGGCCCTTGCGTAACGCCAAGCGCACATACAGCCGCTGAGCGGAAAGCGACAGTTGTCCGAAGCCCATCGCATAATCGGCCTCTGCCTGACTTAGCAGGTCAGCGTAGCGCGCAACGACGAACTCGAGCAGAAAAAGAAAATTATCGCGGTAATAGCCTACCGGCAAGTCAGCCACTGATACATTCACCCAACAAGTTCTACCCTGACCATGAAACGAGTCTCAGGGTATGGTACTCACGTATAACTGTATATTCAACCAGTAGTCAGGATTGTTAAAGCATTGCAGTGCCCTACAGCGACTCGGGACGGCGATCAAACCGATGCTCAGTGCCGGTCATGGGATCCAGCTGAATCATCTGATTTTTGCTCGGAAAGCTCAGAATGCGCACCTGTTGGCCACCTTCACTGAAACTCAGCCTGTCACCGGCTAACGTGTAGGTTACCGGCGCCTGATTATCGACACTCACCGCACTGGCGGTATATTCCACCTGCACAGGAAAGCCACCCAGTTGCGTCTGCCATTGGCCAACTAGCGTCTTAGCTGGCGCGAGGTTGAAGCTTGCGCAGCTGCTCGTGAGTCCCGCCCATGCCATCAAACTGACGATTACGATTCTATTCAAGATCACACGCATTCACCTCAATTGATCAAACCTGAGCACTCAGCGTGCCAGAATAACGTAATCTGTCGGCCAGGAACACTACCACCAAAAGCTGACACTGTGCCTCGAATCCAGCTTCAAATCACTAATTATACTTATCGAACTTCTTCTCGGCGTCAGAAAACACTTGCTGCCATTTCCCAGACTTAAAGCGCGAAACCAGCATCAGCGCCTTCACAATGTAATCGCCGATCAGCGCGGCATAGATCCACACCACCGTTAAACCCATAAACGTGAATAATGCCGCGAGTCCAACCCTGGCGCCAATCAAACCCGCCATCGTGGCCTTCAGCGGAAAGCGAGTATCACCAGCTCCGCGCAGACAACCGCTTAAGGTAAACTCAATGGCCATGAGCGGCTGGGCGATGCCCAAGATATAAATAAAGATCACGGTCAATCGCACGACTTCATCATCATCAATCAGAAAACGTGCGATATCCTCTGAGAACGCGATAATAAAGACGCTAAGACCCACCATACTGGCAATGGCCATACCCGTCGCCCGCCAACCGTGACGCATGGCGCCCTGGGGATCTTTAGCCCCCATATGCTGGCCCACCAGGGTTGCCCCAGCGATAGAAAAGCCGAACCCGACCACAAAGGACAGCGACAGTATTTGCACGCCAATACCGTAAGCCGCAAATGCCGCCGTGCCGTAGTAGCCCACCAGCCACAGAAAAGCGAGAAAACCCAACTGGAACACCAGCTGCTCCACGCCAGCTGGATAACCAATATCGATCAACTGGCGGACACGTTTTTCCGTCATGGAACCGCGGCCACCCACGCCAACCTTTAATCGCCCACCGTACCACAGACCCAAATAGACCATCGCCGCGAGGGTGAATGACAGCCCATTAGCGATAGCGGCTCCGGCGACGCCCATCGCCGGAACACCATAACCACCAAATACCAGCCAATAGACCAGCGCCACATTGACGACGTTGGTGAGTACGCCGATCCATAATGGTGTACGGGTATCTCCCGCCGCGCGCAACGAGGCGCTGAGAATCATATTGATGGCAAAAGCAACATTGAAGACACTGATCCACTGGATAAACCTCGCGGCATCCGCAGTCGTTGTCTCATCCAAACCAAAGACACCTGCCATCTCGCGAGCAAAAATAATGCACGGGACCATCAATAGCACAGCGACCACATTGCCAATCCAGAGTGATACGCTTGTTACCTTCGCGGCTTCCGTATAATTTTTGGCACCGACAGATCGTGCTACCATGGCGGTGGTTCCCGCCGAAATCGCCATCATGATGGCCTGCAGAGCGAAAAATATACGATTGCCTGTGGTCGCTGACGCGACTGCCGAGGCGCCAAGAGAACCGACGATTTTGATACTCACAAGGCCAATCACAGAGAATAATAGATTACTGACAATTGCCGGCCAGGCGAGCTGCCAGATATTTAACTGGGGTTTATCTAAAACTTGCGTTTCATCAGCAAGAGAATCTGGCATAGGGTAAGTCCGCGTCTACTGTCATCACGCTGGCCCAATGTAGGAGCGCCTTGCAGAGCGCGCGTACAATACACCAACAGGCTTAACTGAGTCAAAACACGAGCAGCGCATTCAGGTATTATTACCGCCTGGCAGTAAATGCCCTGTAACCTGTAACCCCCAAAAAGAGTAACCCATCACAAGAGTAAGCTCATGAGTCAACACGCAGTAATTATCGGTGGCGGGCACAACGGCCTGGTTTGCGCGGCCTATCTTGCCAAGGCGGGCCTAAAAGTGACCATCCTGGAGCGCCGCAACATTGTCGGTGGCGCCGCCGTCACAGAAGAGTTTCACCCTGGCTTTCGTAATTCCGTGGCGAGTTATACGGTGAGTCTTCTACATCCGCAAATCATCGCCGACTTGAATCTACACCAGCACGGTCTCAAGATTCTGCCTCGGCGCTTCAATAATTACCTGCCGATGCCAGACGGGCGTAGTCTAGTCAGCCACCCAGACCTCAAAGACACAGCCCAGGATTTAGCCCAGTTTTCTCAGGCAGACGCCGAGCAACTGGGCCAGTATTACCGCCTGCTGGACGAGGTCGTGCCTGTCGTCAAGGACATCATGCTGATGACGCCTCCGAACCTAATGGATATCGGCTTTGGCGATCTGCTGAAGCTGTTTAGTCTGAGTCGCGTGTTTCGCCAACTAAATAATCGTCAGAAGCGCTTCTTGTTGAAGTTATTCTCTGTCAGTGCCGGTGAGCTGCTGGATGACATGTTCGAGTCTGATGCAATCAAGTCACTACTGGGCTTCGATGCCATTGTTGGGCACTTTGCCAGTCCCTACTCGCCTGGCTCAGCCTATGTGCTGTTGCATCATGTGGTGGGCGAGGTCAACGGCAAATCAGGTATCTGGGGCCATGCGGTGGGCGGTATGGGGGCAATTACCCAAGCCATGGCAGCGGAGGCCATGGCGCGTGGTGTCATAATCCAAACTGATGCGGAAGTCAGTCGCGTGGAGGTCACAGGCGGGCGCGCCAGCACTGTGCACCTACAAGATGGCAGCGCCATCAAAGCCGACCTGGTGATCGCCAATGTAAACCCCAAACTGTTGTTTGAAAACTTGATGGACCCGGCTGATGTCAGCGCCGACGTGCTGAGCCATTTTGCGGATTATAAGTGCCAAAGCGGCACATTCCGCATGAATGTTGCACTCGACAGGCTGCCTGAATTTACCGCTCGACGCGTTCCGGGCTGTCTGGAAGCCGGGATCATCATGGCACCCTCCCTTGAGTATATGGATCAGGCGTATACGGATGCACGTCGGCATGGCTGGTCTGCGGCACCTATCGTTGAAATGTTGATTCCGAGCATTATTGATCCAGGACTCGCACCGGCGGGTCAGCACGTCGCCAGCCTGTTCTGCCAGCAGTTCGATCCGGGGCTTGGTGCCAATTGGGATCAACATCGAGAATCTGTGGCGGACTTGATTATCGACACAGTGAATGGCTACGCCCCTGGATTCACCGATCGAGTGGTCGGTCGTCAAATTCATTCGCCCTGGGATCTTGAGCAAAAATTTGGCCTGATCGGCGGCGATATTTTCCACGGCAGACTCAGTCTCGACCAACTATTCTCCGCCCGCCCGATGCTCGGCATGGGCCAATACAAAACAGAGATCAACAGCCTTTATCTCTGCGGTGCGGGGACCCACCCTGGCGGCGGCGTCAGCGGTCTGCCGGGACACCATGCAGCCCGTGAAATTCTGCGCCAGTTGTGAACGCTGCCATCAACCAATAACTGCTCGCGAGCTAGCCGATTGACCGCTATGGGCGATCGGCAGACGCACGACGAATATCGACCCTTCATCTGCTTTACTCGTCACCGAGACACTACCTCTGTGAGATTGGGCAACATGTTTGACGATGGACAAACCTAGGCCAGTACCGCCCTGCTCACGGGACCGTGCTCGGTCAACCCGGTAGAAACGCTCGAAGATCCTTTGTTGCTCTTCAGCGGGAATCCCAATGCCATCATCCTCGATTTCAATGATGGCCACGTCAGCTTGAACCGCTAAGCGAAGGCTAACGTGGCCGTCGATTTGGCGCGAATACTTAATCGCATTTTCCAGCAAGTTGCTTACCATCTGGTCAAGCGCACCTCGCTCACCCTTGACGATCACAGGTACTGCCGGCACCTCGATATCCATCTTCACGCCGCTATCAACCGCATCCTCAGACTTCGCCTTAAACACCTGTTGAAGCAAACTGCCGAGATTAATATCATCGTCCAGTTGCACTTTGACTGGCGAGTCTACTCGAGACAACTGAATGAGATCCTGTACGATCTTGTCAAGCCGCGCAGCCTGACTACGAATCCTGTCTATGAAGTGGTGCCGAGTCTCATCCTCCATACTAGGGTCGTCAATAATCGTTTCCGCAAAGCCACGAATAGCGGCAATGGGGGTTTTCAGCTCGTGTGACGCATTCGCCACGAAATCCGTACGAATCCGCTGCAAGCGCATCACTTCCGTCACATTTTCAAGCACAACAATCGCGCCTATCGACGAATTCGTCGCTTGATTACGCATTAAAAGTACCGAGAGATCGAGGGTACGACCCTCTCTTGTCAAGATACCACTAATGTTATTTTGCTCACCCATACAGGCGTCGATAGCATCACAAAGCTCGCTGTCTCGCACTAATTCCCACAGTGGCAAGCCGGTTAGATCACGTCGCTCAAGGTTTAACATCTGCCGCGCCGCTGAATTGATATGCACGATCCTCTGCTTCGGATCTACGGCGATAACCCCTTCATTCAAACCCGACAACACGGCTGAAATTTCGTCACGACTGTTGGTTAACGCAACGATTCGATCTTCGGCACCCTGCGCCAAGTTATTCAAAGCGGCGCCCAATTCACCAATTTCATCTCGACGAAACCGCGCCAAACGCAGGCCCAGCTCACCATCGGCCATTCGCGTGGCTATTCCAGTGATTTCGATAATCGGGCGAGTGAAGATCCTTGTTAGAAAAAAACCTAAAATCAAAAATAACCCAGTAATGACTAACACACTGACCAAAATCTGATTTCTAAGGCCCGCTAGCTGAGCTTCTACTGCTTTCATCGGCACCGCGATTCTCACGTAGCCGAGTATGTCGTCAGCCGAACTTACCCGCAGAGCAACGTATAATAGGTTTCGCCCAAGGGTTTGACTATAACGCTCAGAATCACCAGTCCCACTCAACCGAGCCTGAATGATCTCCGGACGCTGGCTGTGATTATCCATCAGGCTGGGTGATTCTCGATTGTCCGCCAACACAATACCTTGCCGGTCAATGATGGTCACTCGTGTTTGGCTTTTCTCAAACAGCCTTGTCACGTTTTGCATGTCGATTGGCGTCGAATTCACCAGGTCATCAGTAAACATGAGGCGTAAAAGCGATGCTTCTGCCAGCAAGCCAGCATGCACTTGCTGCCTGGCATCTTTTTGGACTTGGCTGGAGGTGAAAAAACCAAAGATCAGAGTGCAGACTAGAATAGTGAGGCCAAATGCACCATACAACTGCCATAAAAATCGCGAGCGTAACATGGGTTTAATTTAGCCCTCCTTAAAACGGTAACCGACGCCTCTGATCGTCTCGATCATCTGACTATAGTCACCCAGCTTCTTGCGTACAGAGCGGATGTGCACATCGATATTTCGATCGACTACAATGACACCGTCACCAACGACTCGATTGAGTAATTGCTCTCGAGAAAACGCTCGCCCCGGTTGTGAAGCAAGTTGGAACAGCAACTTGAACTCTGTTGCCGTGAGTTTGATTTGAACATCGGAAATAGACACTTCATGGCGAACGGTATCGATCATTAAGCCTTTGATCTGTAGACGATCCTTATGCTGATC
>JABBAY010000077.1 GCA_018607725.1 K189A clade bacterium | reverse complement strand
GAGCGGCTCGCGTAGAGCGGCTCGCGTAAAGCGCCTCACGTAGAGCAGTGACAGGCTAACAATCGGGTTACCCTGTCACCACCAGCACTTCCCAGTCTAAGTCTTGCTTTCGGCTCGATGAACCGCTTCGTGCCTGCCAGCTTTTGGCAAGAGTCTTAAACGCGCTGTCTGACTACAATCATCAACGCTTTATTCATTTGATGCATTATTGCTGACTCTGACTGTCCGTCGGTGGTCGAGCCATCGCTTCGAGCCAAGTACTAAAGACCTTGCCGACGCGAACATCAAGTTCACTCGGCGTCACCCCCACGCGCTTGGCGTAGGGTAAGCGAAAGATTCGATAACCGCGCAGCACGGCAGACAATGCTACCTGCAGCGCCTCAAGATCGTGACCTTTATCAATATCGCCATCAATGACATCTTGCCTTAACTGGCTAAGCCCCATTTCGAAAAGCGGAATCGGGTCAACGGTATCGTCACCATCCAGAACAAGCAGCGCACGAAGCATGCTGTCATTGTTCTTGTCGTTGCTGTTATTCATGCGGAAGGCATTCACCCTTCGTGCAACGAAGCCGGTCTTCGACTTACTCTTCGATAGAGCGTCCACGATCGCTTCGAATTGACGGTTAATCGCAGCACGCAGCAGTTCTTGCCTTGACCCAAAGTAATGATAGATATTCCCTCGATTCACACCCGCATCTTCGGCAACCTCGCGAAGGTTCAGTCCAGCCAGCACACCTTTGTCACGAATCAGGTTAAGTGCCACATCGATGAGGCGGCGCTCCGTTTCAGCCCGACTCCGCTTTAGTTTCGGGGCTTCGGTTGCTGTTTTGGCCATAGATTCGTTCCACTTTCGTTTTTTGATGGTTTGCTTGGGTGGTTAGCTTGCGATGTCGATATTCTACAGTTATCATCCCGTTATTCAATTTTAGCATTATGATAATTACGGGGCTATAAAGTGATCAGCAGAACCATAATTGGCAAAACCAAATCGGCCGTTAGTCTGCTTGCCCTGTTGTCGCTCATTGCTTGCGGAGGCAGCAACCAGCCGACCGCTCAGCAGCGCTCTGCACTTGCACAGCCTCTGTTTGCAACTGAGTATAAGATTATTGATCGTCGCTCTGGCTCAACAGCGGATTTGGACCAGGCCGACAAGCCGCCCGCTAACCCTGACCGCAATGCCTATTTCGGTGACCTGCATGTGCATACGAAATACTCATTTGACGCTTATGCATTCGGTACATTAGCCAGTCCCTATGACGCCTATCGATTTGCTAAGGGTGAAGCCATTAAGCACCCCGCGGGTTTTGAAATTCAGTTGCAAGCTCCGCTGGATTTTTATGGCGTGACCGATCATGGGTTTTTTATGGGCGTTTCCCCGGTTGCGGCTGATACGAGCACTGAATTTTCCAAGTACTCTTTTGCGAAAGTTGTTCATGATCTGAATGCGTCGGACAACATGGATCGATGGAGTACCCTGGATAGAATGCGCAGCTTCGGCCTTGCGCGATCCTTGGCTCTGGCGATTGTCGACGGAGAAGTTAGCCCTGAAGAGCCATTGGCCATTACTCGTAGCGCATGGGCAGATTCCATTAATGCCGCGGACGAGCACAACAATCCCGGCCATTTCACGACCTTTGTCGCCTATGAATACTCAACCACTGCAGATGACAATGGCAGCCTGCATCGCAATGTGATTTTTGAAAGTAGCGACATTGTACCAGCGGTACCCTTTTCCCGTATGCACTCAAGAAACGCCGAGGATCTATGGGATTGGATGGATACGCTGCGAGAAGCTGGTATTGAATCGTTAGCTATTCCGCATAACTCCAACAAATCAAACGGTCATATGTTTAAGTTGTTTGATTGGGCGGGCGATCCTATAGATGATGAATACGCGGTGAAACGCATTCGCAACGAACCCTTGGTCGAAATCACGCAGATTAAAGGTACGTCTGAAACTCACCCCGCATTGTCCACTCGCGATGAATGGGCGGGCTTTGAACTGGTAAGCACCCGAGGCGTTGGAATGGGCAAGCCCATTGCCAGTAAACCTGAAGGCAGTTATGTGCGAGAAGCCTTGCGCCATGGTTTGGAATTGGAAGCGCAAGGTGTTACCAATCCGTTTGCGTTTGGTTTTATTGGCTCCAGCGATACACACACAGCCGCATCGCAAAATGATGAGTCCAGTTTTTCTTCCAAGCTTGGGCTCTTGTCCGCCGATGCACAAACACGAGGCTCCGTTCCAGTTAGCTTTTTAGAAAGCGTGTTGATTAGCTTGCTACCAGGCCAGAGCGTCGCCGAAGTTGACGGAGAAAGTTATTTGGGTAGTCAGCAAACAGAATTTGGCGCTTCGGGTTTGGCAGCGGTCTGGGCAGAAGAAAATACTCGCGAGTCGATCTATGCGGCTCTGCGTCGTAAAGAAACGTTTGCGACCTCTGGACCAAGAATGCGGGTGCGGCTCTTTGCGGGCTACGATTTACCTGAAGACTTAACACAAAGGTCAGATGGTGTAGCTTACGCCTATGCTAACGGCGTCCCGATGGGAGCGAATCTTGAATCGAATTCTACCTCAAGAAAGGCCCCACAATTTGCTATCTGGGCGCAAGCTGATGCCAATAGTGCGCCGCTACAACGACTGCAGATAATCAAAGGTTGGATCGACGCGGCAGGCGAAACCCATGAAGACGTGATTGATGTGGCGTGTGCTGATGGCGTGGCGGTTAACCCAGAAACAAATCGCTGCCCGGACAACGGGGCCACCGTTAACCTCAGCGATTGCACCTACAAAGCAAGAACAGGCAGCGCTGAACTGAGTTCAACTTGGACGGATCCTAATTTCGATGCTAACGAGCGAGCTTTCTATTATGCTCGTGTACTCGAAAACCCAACCTGCCGCTGGAATACCTGGGACGCAATTCGTGCCGGAACAAAACCGCGGTCTGATTTAGCTGCCACGCTCCAAGAGCGCGCATGGTCGTCGCCGATTCAGTATCTGCCGAGTGTCGCTGCTGCGCAGAACTTATAAGAGAAACGGAGTTACAATGAAAAAAGTATTCTTGGTTGCCCTGACGATTGTTGTGATCTTGGGCATTGGTCAGGGGTTGTTAAAATTACCGGCCGTGCAGGATGTGGTTGTGGAACGTGGTACGGCGGCCGTTGCGGAGCGAGCCAGTGTTGGGCTTTCAGAATCCAGCAGTCTCAGAGTTTTTGTTTGCGGTAGCGCGTCACCATTAGGCATGGGCCAGGCTCAAGCTTGTATCGCTGTGGTCACACCAGAGCATTTTTATCTGATCGATTCCGGCGCCGGTTCTACCGACAACATCAATCGTATGGCTTTACCGACGAATCGATTGCAGGGGTTGTTGATCACTCATTTCCACTCTGACCATATTTCAGAAATTTATGAGGTGAATCTTGGCTCCTGGGTATCTGGCAGACCAACCCCGCTAACGGTTTTTGGGCCTACCGGTGTTGATGAGATAGTCAGTGGGGTCAACGCAACTTATCGACTAGATCGTATTTATCGAACGGGCCATCATGGAGAGGAGTTGCTGGCACCTGAACTCGGCGTGTTAGCGCACGAAACCATTTCGCCCGGCATCATTTTAGAAGATGGTGAGTTAACCATTACCGCCTATGTGAGCGAGCATCTACCCGTAGAACCTGCAGTGGGATATCGCTTCGACTACAAAGGCCGGAGCGTGGTTATCTCAGGTGACGGCAATGTGAATGGAGACACGCGACAGATTGTCGATGGAGCAGATCTATTACTACACGACGCATTATCGTTACCCATTGTCAGCACGCTGTCGAAATCGCTGGGTACAGCCGGACAGTCGAGACAGTCAAAGATCGTCTCCGATGTTATTGATTATCATGCCTCGACGGATTCTCTCATTGAACTGGCTGAACAATCGAATGTTGGCATGGTGGCGTTTTATCACCTGGTGCCGGTGCCATTGAATGTTGTCTTAGAAGATGTATTCAAGCGTGGCTTGCCAGACAACTTCTTGCTTGCTGAAGACTTAATGTCATTTGAGTTACCCATCGGTAGCGATGAGATTGTCGTCAATCGTCCCTAAGCTTTCACTCAAAACGATGAACAGTACGAATTGGTGTCTCATTTGACGAACAAATTAGTCAATCAACAAAAGTTAGTTGCGTTCATCGCAATGGCGCTATTGCTCACTGCTTGCTCGGATGAGTCAAATCAGGTGTTGAGCCTGCCTTCTGAGGCTCATACAAACGAAAGCCTGATTGCACAAACTGCTGACGCCGACGTTCGCTTTGAGCAACAAGCCGTTGGTGGTACGCGTTCAGCACAGATTTTTGACACTGAAACCGAACTACTCGAGCTCGAGGCTTCAGTGATTGAATCACGTGTCATACCACCTGTTGAACGCAAAGCCTATTTTGGTGACCTACATGTTCATACCACGTACTCGTTTGATGGTTACGCCTTCGGCACATTAGCAACGCCTTACGATGCTTATCGCTTTGCGAAAGGTGAAGCCATCGCCAACCCGGCAGGCTTTAACATGCAGTTATCCCGGCCGCTGGATTTCTATGCCGTGACGGACCATGGCATGTTTTTAGGCCTTGCTGGCGCTGCCGCCGATACATCCACCGAATTTTCTAAAAACGCTTTTTCAGAACCCTATCATGGTTTGAACGCACCGGAGAATATGGGCGCGGGTTCACTGGATGTATTGAACCGAATGCGCACCTTCAGTTCTTTTATGCCGGCAGCAGTCTCACAGATTCGTAACGGCGAACTAGATAGAGATGAGGTACTTGGCGTCGTTCGAAGTGCTTGGCTAGATTCGATTAACGCGGCAGATGAATTTTATGCGCCAGGCACGTTCACAACCTTTGCTGCCTACGAATATACCGCTAGTACGAACGACAGGGGCAACTTGCATAGAAACGTTGTGTTCCAAGATACCAATAAACTGCCTCGTGAACCTTTTTCTCGCCTGCACTCTGGTAATCCTGAAGACCTCTGGCAATGGATGGATGAACTTCGATCCAAAGGCGTTGAGAGTTTGGCGATACCACATAATTCAAATGGCTCCAACGGGCAAATGTTTAAGCTCGTTGATTGGGCTGGGGACCCTCTGGATGACGATTATGCACAACAGCGGATGCGCAATGAACCGCTGGTCGAGATTACGCAGATAAAGGGTACGTCAGAAACCCACCCGAGGTTGTCATCCAAAGATGAATTGGCGAGCTTCGAGATTATGCCCTATCGCGTTGCAACCAATGCCTTAAGTCAGATTGAAGGCTCCTATGTGCGCGAAGCCTTGTTAAATGGTTTGGCATTTGAGCAGCAAGGTGTGACTAACCCCTACCAATTCGGGTTCATCGGTTCCAGTGATACGCATACAGGTGCCAGCCAAAACGTTGAGTCAGACTTTGTTTCTAAATTGGGCTTGCTGTCTAGCACAGCAGAACAACGTGGGTCGGTACCTGCTAGCGGTCTGGCAGGTGAACTTGGCTACCAGGCAAACAGAGTGCTGGCCAAGTTTGGCGGTAATCCCGCATTGCGAGTAAAAGTTAATGGCAAGGTTTATACGGGTGGCGCAACTCCCACTTTTGGTGCTTCCGGTGTTGCAGCAGCCTGGGCAGAGGAAAATACCCGTGAATCGCTCTATCGCGCCTTTCGTAGAAAGGAAGTGTTTGCCACTTCAGGGCCACGCATGCAGATTCGTTTGTTTGCTGGTTTCGGCTTTGATGCCAGCATGCTAACGGCTGCTGATAGCGTTGAGCAGGCGTATGCAAAGGGCGTCACCATGGGTGGTACAATGCCTAGCCAGGCGACGAATGAGCAAGGTCCGCATTTTCTTGTGATGGCGTCAGCTGATACCCAGAGCGCACCGTTGCAACGCTTACAAATCATTAAGGGTTGGGTGGATATAAAAGGTACCCACGAAGCAGTGATTGATATAGCTTGTGCTGGTGCTGCAGAAGTTAATGCCGAGACGAATCGATGCCCCGATAATGGCGCAACCGTTGACCTTATTGATTGCTCTATCAACGAAGATAGCGGCGCGGGCCAACTGTCGGCGCTTTGGCAAGATCCTAATTTTGACGGAGATCAACGTGCTTTTTATTATGCCCGGGCGATTGAGAATCCGACCTGCAGGTGGTCTACATGGGATGCTATTCGTGCAAATGTTTCGCCCCGGCCTGATCTACCGACCACGCTTCAAGAACGTGCGTGGTCTTCGCCGATTCATTACATACCTGAATAAAAATTGGTCACTAGGCGCTGATAAGATTTACACTTTCCAAAGTTAATCAAAGTTGAAATCATGAAAGTTCTTGAGAAAAAGTATTGACGCTAGGCTAGACCCAGTCACAACAAGTAACTGGAGCAATAATAAAACTAAAAAAACTGGTCGATGTGACGCGATAACCGGAGACAACAGCTATGAAAAGTGCGGTAACGAAACGAAACTACTTAATATTGTTCTTGGTGAGTGGGTTGCTATCGGCTTGCTCGGACGACTCTGACAAGGCGTCGAGCTTGCCAGCCGAAGCCCACACTAATGAGCGTATTATTGCTAATACTGCCTCTACCGATGCACGGCTGACAGAACAGGCTAAAGACGGCAACTGGTCTGCGCAGATTTTTGCGACAGAAACCGAGCTGCTTCAGGGTGAGCGCGCGAACAAACCTGGTCCAAGCGATTTACCGCAGGAACGCAAAGCCTACTTTGGTGATTTACATGTCCATACGACCTACTCGTTTGATGGTTACGCATTTGGCACCTTAGCAACACCCTACGATGCTTATCGATTCGCAAAGGGTGAAGCCATTGCGAACCCGGCTGGTTTTACTATGCAGCTATCTCGACCGTTAGATTTTTATGCAGTGACAGACCATGGCATGTTCCTAGGGCTCGTCAAAGCGGCAGCAGATACTTCCACCGAGTTTTCAAAAAATTCATTTTCCGAGCCTTATCATGATCTCAACGCCGCTGAGAACATGGGGACTAGTCTGTTTAGTATTCTGAAGCGACTCAATACCTTTAGCGCTTTTTTACCCTCTGCGGTTGCGCAGATTCGATCGGGCGAATTGGATCGAGGCGAAGTGCTCGGCGTTGTCAGGAGCGCCTGGCTAGATTCAATTGATGCAGCGGACGCGTTTTACGAGCCGGGTAAGTTCACTACATTCGCAGCTTATGAATACACCTCCAGTACTGGCGACATGGGCAATCTGCATAGAAATGTTATTTTTGAAGGCACACAAAAATTACCAAGGGAACCATTTTCTCGCTTTCACTCGGTCAATCCTGAAGATCTTTGGCAGTGGATGGATGACCTTCGAGCAAAGGGTGTCGAAAGCCTGGCGATACCCCACAACTCTAATGGTTCCAACGGCCAGATGTTTAAGCTTGTGGATTGGGCAGGAAATCCATTGGATGATGACTACGCGAAACAACGCATCAGAAACGAACCCATTGTTGAAATCACCCAGATAAAAGGCACCTCGGAGACCCATCCGGTTTTATCATCCCGTGATGAGTTTGCGGCTTTTGAAATCATGCCCTATCGCATAGCCACAAATGCCTTAAGCAAACCGCAAGGCTCTTACGTGCGTGAGGCGTTACTAAATGGTTTGGCGTTGGAGCAACAGGGTATGACGAACCCTTATCAATTTGGTTTTATTGGTTCCAGTGATACCCATTCGGCTGCGAGTCAAAACGTTGAGTCTAATTTCGTCTCCAAACTCGGCTTGTTATCCGGCACAGCTGAACAACGAGGTTCCGTGCCACAAGCGGGTCTCGCTGGTGAGCTTAGCTATCAGACCATTAGAGCGCTAAATATGCTTCGTGGTGGAATGAGTTCGCGATTGAGAATCGACGGAGATATTTATACGGGCGGAGCGACACCTACATTTGGTGCTTCTGGCGTTGCGGCAGCCTGGGCGGAGGAGAATACACGAGAGTCCCTTTACAGCGCCTTCCGCAGAAAAGAAGTCTACGCGACATCTGGTCCGCGTATGCAGATTAGGCTGTTTGCAGGCTACGGGTTTGATGAAAGCATGCTGACCCAAGCGGATGGTATTGAGCGAGCCTATGCTACTGGCGTAACAATGGGGGGTAACCTGGCACCTGACGAATCGGACGGAGGGCAGACAAATGAGCCGGCTTTTCTTCTGATGGCGTCAGCGGATACAGAAAGCGCACCGTTGCAACGATTGCAAATCATTAAAGGTTGGGTCGATGCAGACGGGACCCACGAAGTGGTCATTGATGTTGCCTGTGCCGGTGGTGCTCCAGTTAATCCCGAAACAAGCCGCTGCGCCGACAATGGTGCAAAGGTAGATCTCAGTGATTGTTCCATCAATGAAGAAACGGGAGCAGGACAACTGGCCGCCCTATGGCGAGATCCAGAATTTAAAGCTGCGCAACGCGCGTTTTACTATGCGCGTGCTATTGAGAATCCAACCTGTCGCTGGTCTACCTGGGATGCGAATCGAGCAGGGATAGCGCCAAGGCCAGATTTACCGACCACAATTCAGGAACGTGCATGGTCTTCGCCTATTCACTACTTACCAGAATGAACATAATTTCTCAGCGAATAAGTTGAGTCGGGATCAGGTGAGAGTGGATCAAGCGTGAGCAGGTTAACCAGACTAAACAAGCCATGGCTGCATTTTATAGTGCTGGGGGTGGTTTTGTATCTGCTCGAATCTACTGTCTTTCCACAACCTAAACCGACTGTCGGACCTTTGAGTGAAGCTCGAATTGAGACTCTGAAAGAACAGTGGCGGATCAGTACAGGGCGTGAACCCACTGAAGCACAACTGGCCGGGTTCATCGCGGCCGAGCTCGATCGCGATATGCTCATGCAAAATGCGCTTGAACTTGAGTTGCATCGACATGATTCAATTGTTTACGAAAGACTTATTCGTAATATGCAGTTCCTACAGTTCGCAGAGGGTAGTTCAGATACCGAACTGTTTGAGCAAGCCTTAGATATGCGCTTGCATCTTGATGATGAAGTGGTGAAACGAAGGCTGATTCAAATGATGGAACAGCGATTGCTGGCGAAATACCCGCCGGTAGCGCCAACCGCGGAAGATATTGAAGCCGCTTTTGAAAGCAGAAAAGCTGAGTTGCAACATCCGCCACTGTATTCCTTTGAACATGTATTTTTTGGCACAGATCAAGGGTCTGAAATGTCATCGGTTATCGCAAACATATCTGATAACAATCTCGATATTCAGGCTGCGAGGAAGTTCGGGGCGCCATTTTTACAGGGGCGTAGGTTTCTGCGTCAAACGCCAGATCAGCTTACACGGAATTTTGGCAGGCATTTTTTCGAAGCACTGGTTGAAGCGACCGCAAGAGCGCCTGCCAAGCCGGGGTGGCTCGGCCCAATTCCTTCCGCGTACGGTTTTCACTACATTTGGCTTGAAGACGTTGAGCCAGCACGCGATGCCGAGTTGTACGAAGTAAAGCAACAGTTGCTGACCGATCTTAACTACAGCGCGAAGAAACGCGCGTTGCGGTGCGCGATAGCGACACTTCGATCTGAATATGTGATGCAGGGTGGCGCGTCGAATACGGAGGATTGCCAGTAATGCGACTGAGCTTCTCCATAATGCTACTCATTGTCTTGTTCCTGCCAAAAGAGGCTGAAGCGCACCGGTTTGCGCCGTCATTATTAAAGTATGTTCAAACCGCTGAAAACAACTACAACGTTGTTTGGAAAACACCCACGGAAGCCACCAGCAATATTCCCCTGCGACCGACCTGGCCTGATAGCTGCCTAGTCAAGTCTGAAAAGCCAGTCACCAGAGAAGGGACCGGCACGGTTTCCAGTTGGACGTTGGATTGTTCGCAATTAGGTTCAAAGGGATTGGTGGGGCAGAGACTCGGTGTGAAAGGGTTAGCCGAAAACCAGGCTTCAGCCATGGTGATGCTTCGCTTAATGGATGGTCGTAGCTATCAAAGTGTCGTGAATGCAGAAGCGCTTGAATTTCTAATACCTGCTCAGCCAGGTCAATCGAAAGTCATGGCCGAATATTCAGTGTTAGGCGCAGAACATATCTGGGAAGGGCCGGATCACTTAATGTTCGTGTTTGGACTATTGCTGTTAGTGGGTGGTGGCGCGCGTTTGTTGTGGACCGTTACGGCGTTCACTGTGGGCCATAGCATGACATTGACGTTAGTGACGCTTGGGTTATTAACCTATCCCGTTGCCCTTATAGAGTTTGCGATTGCTGTGAGTATTTTTGCTTTAGCCTTGGCGCTGACCAGAAAAGACAACGACGGTCTTTTCAAACGCCACCCTTGGTGGTTGGCCGGTGGATTCGGCTTGCTGCACGGTATGGGCTTTGCCGGTGCGTTGGCTGAAATCGGATTGCCCCAGGGTCATGTGCCCTTGGCATTGTTGTTTTTTAATGTGGGAATTGAGATTGGCCAGATTGCATTTGTGGTGCTAGTGCTGGCCCTGTGGTGGTCCATTAATCGGCCAATAGTTTTACAGCGGATTGCTGTTCAAAAGCTATTGCCGATACCGGTTTATCTGCTTGGCGGCTTGTCCGCGATGTGGTGTATTGAGCGTGGTCTAGAAGTATTGAGTTAATTTAAAAGACACGTGGTTCGAGCCACGGCAAATGGCAGTACTAGA
>JABBAY010000142.1 GCA_018607725.1 K189A clade bacterium | reverse complement strand
CATACGTGCAGCTGCAAAAGGGCACTCGGAATAAATGGGGTCGGGGTAAAATTTATATAAATGGGGTCGGGGTAAAATTTACATTTATAAAGCTAAGCCCCTCACCGCGGCAGATGACCATGGCCCCGCTACAGGGATATATAGCTGGAATAAATGGGGTCGGGGTAAAATTTACAAATGGCTTACCGCTCATTGTGAGCTAGATCGGGCTTGTGCTATTGAATTCGCTTGTTTCTTTATTCTTGGCATGCGAAACGAATTCAAGCTGAGCCGGGCCTGAAAGGTTTGCCCTACCTACTTGCCACTTAAGTAACGTGAAAAACTATTATTTTGTAAATTTTACCCCGACCCTAAATATTCTGATGCCTATATCAAGGCCAACTGGTCAACTTTCCAGCAACCCGGTGAGCGAAAGGTCGACTTCGCCATCGCTGGCATTACGCGCACCCTGAACATGCGCATCAAAGTGGACCCGGACACGGCTTCCAAACAGGTACGCTTCAAGGTCTACCCAAACAACTGGCTCGCACGCATGTTCCTGCCGACCCTAAACCTCACCTACACACCCGACCGACAGCTGCTCCGCTTTGAGGGTTACTCGAACCTGATACCCGCCAAAGGCAAGGGCAATCAAGTTGTGATCGATTTTGTCTACCATGAAACGGACGCTGTACTATCGCGCCCCCTTGAAGCATGGCTCCCTGCAGCGGCTGCACAAGTTGTCGCCGCGAGCAATTCCGGGGACAGTGTACCTAATTCGAGCTGAGGTTTGCTTGGACAATCCCAGGGAAAATCTGCCTGGCCTGACCGTATCATCTGTACTCACGCTACAAGGTGCCTGCTTTGCCGGCATACCCACGACCCTCTGGAAAGGTGGGTCAGCTACATTCGCACATCGTTGCGGGTGGTGAACGCCGGACTCTGATGCGCCGACCCAGAGACACAGGCTGTCCACGAAAGGGTCACTGACCCCCTGGGTGAGCAGGCAACAATGCTGCCGGTCAGCCTTCCCTGATTCATGTCGGCATCGCCAGAAACTGTCTTGAGCAGAGGCACCCGCCTCAACTGTCAGCTCCCTCTGCTCCATCCAGAGACTATACTGTAACGATGCTACACCCGTACGCGGGCATCTTTCGTTCCGTATAGGCATGCGTTAAGGTAACTTCAGCTTTCCCCGGACCCAATGAGCAAAACCATGCTGAAACTGATGATTCAAGGCGTGCTGTTAGCGCTACTCACAACCGGCACAGTCCAGGCTGCAACCAGATGCCTGCCCGATGATGCAAGCCTGCCGGCAACGTGGACAAAGAACTACCCTGCCCATCGAATCATCGGCAACCTCTACGCCGTCGGTGGCGCTGACCTTGCATCATTCCTGATCACCACAGACGCTGGACTCATCCTGGTCAATACAGGGCTGGAGGATTCTACCGAGGACCTTCGCACCAATATGGAAACGTTAGGATTCAAGCTGGAGGATATCAAGCTACTGTTAACCACCCAGGCACACTTTGACCACGTCGCAGTGTTTGCAGAAATTCAGGCAATGACAGGCGCACCCATGTGGGCGACAGCCCCTGATGCGCCCATCCTCAAAGACGGTGGCACCAGCGACCCGCACTTCGGTCACTGCCTGGAATTCAGGTTCAAACCGATTCAGGTCGATCGCATACTAGCAGACGATGAGACCTTCACGCTTGGCAACACAACCATTCGCACACACCTGCACCCGGGCCATACGGAAGGCAGCGCCAGCTACTCCTTCGCCGTTCGCGAGAATGATCGCGACTATCAGGTACTGATCGCCAACATGGGCAGCATCAACGACGGTAAAAAGTTGCTGATCAATCCGACCTATCCTGTTGTGGCCAGTGACTTTGCGACGACCTACAGAAAGCAACTGGACATGGACATTGATGTCTGGGTAGCCTCTCATGCAAGTCAATACGGCCGCGACAAAAAGTACCAACCAGGCCAAGCCTACGATCCTGACAGGTTTGTCGATCCCGACGGATTCAAGCTGGCGGTTGAGCGACTTCGGCAGATTTTCTTCGAACAACTTCGGGCCGAAATTATGGGATCCGATTGATTAACGACCTGCGCTCCAAACAGCCACCACCTGGATAACATGAGTGTTCTGCGGGCCCATTGAACACACATGCAGACCACGCGCGCTCAAAGTCCACTGACCCTGCTGGAAGCATACAATCTGCTAACTACTGCGTAGACCAGACTTCATATCAAGGAGTAAGGTTATGCGTTGCCCAGAGTGCGAAGCGTTTTTCGAAATTGCTTTTTGGCCAGACTGACATTTATTTCCAGCTGCCTCTGGATCATTCGCATACCCAGGTCGGCGCCCTGTTGGGCGACCCGGAGTTGAAGATAAGGAAATAAACCACATTTTCTGAAAAACGGTCAAGTGTGGTAATTGCTGATGTGCAGTCAAATTTATGCCCCCCTGACGTGGTAATCCTTTAGATGGTCAATGTCTGTCATGGCCTAACAGCAATACCTTTCCGGCCTGGATAGGGCTGCAGGTACCAGAGCTTGGCTTGGAAATGCCCCTGCGAGCCATCGGCAGCGGTTATGCTGATTAGTCGATATTGTGATTGGTCGCCGGCATATATGGTTTTGCCGCGGCAATCTGATGACCCTCACCCCGGTTCGCTCGCATTACTTGTGATGCATGTCAGGTAACAACTCGTTTTCTCTTTGACCGGCGGTTAAATGGCCCTGGCGCTGCTACAATGCAGCGGCTTTAATCCAGACAATTAAGCTGAATATCTTCATATGTCTAAGTACTAATGCAGCGCCGTTGCCGGTGCTTCACATGTACCGGGACCGGCAAATCAAGTTCAGAGGCATGGCATAAACAGCCGTGAATGCCGTTAGACCGGTCAGTCCGGCTTTAGAAAATCAAGTTAGTAATTTATTCAATGAACAGCTACGGGAGAATAATTTCATGTCTATTCGTCTCAACGATATTGCACCAGACTTCTCTACAGATTCGACCTCCGGCAAGCTCACTCTGCACGAGTGGATTGGCGACCATTATGCGATTCTGTTCTCGCATCCAAAAGACTTTACGCCAGTGTGTACCACCGAGTTTGGCGCTGTTGCCCAACTTGCACCGGAGTTCGCGAAACGTAACACCAGGGTGATGGGCGTGTCTGTTGACAGCGTTGAAGAGCACAAGAAATGGAAGCGTGACATTGAGGCTTTTTCTGGCGCGCCTGCGGATTTCCCGATCATTGATGATACCTCGCTGCAGGTAGCTAAACTGTACGACATGTTGCCAGCCGACGCTTACTTGCCAGATGGCCGTACCCCGGCAGACAGCGCCACTGTCAGAACAGTATTTATCATTGGTCCGGATAAAAAGGTTCGTCTGACCATGTCTTATCCGATGTCTGTCGGGCGTAACTTTGCAGAAATTTTGCGTGCCCTGGATGCGATCCAAATGACTGACGGCGCACCTATTGCAACACCTGCAAACTGGGTGCCCGGGCAGGATGTGATTGTTGGCTTAGGGCTGAATGACGCGCAGGCGAAGGAAAAGTTCGGTCAACTTGATATCAAACTACCTTACCTACGCTTGACGAAAGCCCCGGAAAAGTAACATTCAAGTATCCTCTGCTCGGCATGATCAGCGAATGCCGACTAGGGGCGAGGGCTTTTCTGCTGCTCTGTGATATATGACAGGTGGCTCATTAATCGCGGATCTGCTTTGCCGCGAGCAGGGTCCATTGAGTATCTTGACAGGAAGTCGAGGCAAGCAAATGCTGCTGTATATTGTATTCTTCAGCCTGGCGGGTAGTGTGCTTTCAGTTGGCTCTGCGGCCTTGTTTTTATTATTTCCGAAGAGCATTCGCAAGGTACTCGTGCCGTGCCTTATCAGCTACGCCACCGGCACGCTGCTTGGTGCAGCGTTCCTCGGCATGATCCCCGCTGGACTGAAACACGCTCCAGCGTTTGCGGTGTCGTCCACTGTGCTGGCCGGGATAGTGCTGTTTTTTGTGTTGGAGAAACTGGTGCTTTGGCGTCATTGCCACGATGGCGACTGCGAAGTACACAGCCGCGCTGGTCCCTTGATCTTGATTGGTGACGCCTTTCACAATTTTGTTGACGGTGTAGTGATTGCGGCTGCCTTCCTGACCTCGGTGCCGTTAGGCATTGCCGCTTCGTTGGCGGTGATCGCCCATGAGATTCCGCAGGAAGTCGGCGATTTTGCGATCCTCCTCGACAGCGGTTACTCCCGACGAAAGGCCTTGATTCTCAATACCCTGTCAGCCTCCTCGACACTGCCTGGCGCTCTGATTGCCTATTTCTGGCTCGATGAAATGAGCGGCGCGGTGCCCTATATTCTGGCGATTTCTGCGGCGAGTTTCATTTATATTGCAACGGCCGACCTTATTCCAGGGCTGCACCGGGAAGTCACCGGAAATGCCGTGTGGAGACAACTCCTGTTGCTGTTGGCAGGCGTTGGTACCATAGCTGTTTTTCACCATGGAGGGTGAGACGTGAACTCTCTCACTGCAGATGATATCAGTGTTCTCAGGACCGCGCTTGAGGATGAATACCATTCCTGGGCGACCTATGATCAGGTCATTACCGACTTCGGTGAGGCGCGCCCCTTCAACAATATCCGTGATGCGGAGGCGCGTCACATTGAAGCACTGTGCACGTTATTCTCACGCTACGGATTGGCCATCCCACAGAATCAGTGGCCTGGCAACGTTGTCCGCTATGACAGCTTACACGCTGCCTGCGAGGCAGCTGTCGCGGCGGAGACAGCCAATGTCGAAATGTACAAAAGACTGATCAGCCAAACCCAGCGTCCTGACATCCTTGAAGTGCTGCGTAAACTTCAAGCGGCATCACAACAGCGACACCTGGTTGCATTTCAGCGTTGCGTGGATCGTATCGCCGATGGGCGAGGTGGTCAAGGTAATCGGGGTGGTCCGGGTAGTCGAGGTGGTCCTGGTGGTCGAGGCGGCCCGGATGGCCGAGGTAGTCCAGGTGCTTAAGGCGGTAAAACCAATGCAGACTGCGTCTCTCTGTAAACTTTAGAACAGCGATTTTGCCATGAATGGAGAGGGGAATGAGAAAAGATAGCGCGGTACTACGTAACTTGTTGATCCTTGGCGGAACAATAATCTCACTGGTGATCGTTTCGGTTTTGATTGCTCGATACATACTTTAGCTAGCTGGAGGATTAGTGATGAAAAGACTCTGTTTTCTATCGCCGGATGTGGTTCATGCGCGTCAGGTAGTTGATGATTTAAAAAATAACGGAATACCTGAGCAGCATATCTACGTGCTTGCCAAGTTCGGTGTCGAGCTTGAAGACTTACCTGATGGTGGGCCGGAATCAGATGATTTTCTACCTGCCTATAAACGCGGCCTGGAGTTAGGCGGCGCAACGGGGCTGTTGCTCGGTTTATCAGCGCTGGCCTTTCCTCCCGCCGGTATGGTGGTAGGCGGTGGGCTGGTTCTGCTCGTGGGGCTCTGGGGTGCAGGTATAGGCGGTATGCTGACAGGCATCGCCGGTGGTGCCTTCTCAAGTTCCAGACTTAAGTCATTTGAATCAGCGATAGATCAAGGCCAGATATTGATAATGGCAGATGTGTCTGTAAATGATGTGAAGAAATTTGAAGGGATTATCAAACGGCTTGACCCGGAAGTTGAGGTCAGCGGTATTGAACCACCGGCAAAACTCATTCCATGAAGCGAGGCAAGGTACGCATCGCTATCACGGCAATGTACCGCTGCGGTGGGTGGCCTGTCGCCGTTAGCGTCGTGCTGCCAGCCAGTTTTTCTGCTGCAGCATCACCTGCCGGGTAGCCGCCAGCACCGACAGGTTTTTATTGATATGGCCGTCGCGGCCAAGGTTGTCCAGTTGTGCATAGAACCAGAACTGCACCGCAAAGGCTGCTGCACCGCGCAGGGCCTGAACCCGGCCGAGAAACGCCAGCCAGGTTGGAAACAGTGACAGCTGGTTTTCAAACCGTGGTAGCTCGTCGAGGCCCGCCAGCAGTTGCGCGGGGGCATCGGTGACCACACACATGGGCCTGCCGAGACCAATCAGGTCAGCGCCGCCAGAGTTGATGGCCTGCTCCATGACATCCCGGCGCCGAAAGCCGCCGATCACCATCAGCGGAATGTTGACTTTTTCCTGCATGGCGACGGCGAAGTCCACAAAGTAGGCTTCACGCATCAATGTTGACTGCGCCACATGCTGGTCTTCCTCGGCCTCTGCGCCGGCAATCCCCAGCAACTTGGGTTGCTCGTAGGTACCGCCAGAGACTTCGATCAGATCAACGCTGGCCTGCTCCAGTCATTGTGCTACCTGGACGCTGTCTTCAAAATCAAACCCGCCTTTCTGGAAATCCGCGCTGTTGAGTTTAACGGCGACGGGAAAGTCCGGTCCCACGGCATCACGTACAGCCTTCACCGCAGCCAGCAGGGCGCGGGCGCGGTTCTCCAGGGGACCGCCGTATTCATCTGTGCGCAGGTTGGTGCGCGGGCTTAAAAACTGTGACATCAGGTAACCGTGGGCGGCGTGTATCTGCACCCCGGTGAATCCAGCTGCCTTGCAGGCGCCTGCGGCCATGCCAAAGCGCTGGATGATGTCTTCTATCTCGGCCGCGGTGAGTGCCACGAAAAATTTGGGGTCGGAGTAAAAATTCCCGGTGAGCAGTGGCGGAGAGTTCCTCTAGCCCACCAAGATTAGTTTTTACTCCGACCCCAAATATGCAGAGCCTCTTTGCTCAGCGCGTGACTTGCACGGACAGAAACAGGCTGCGCCCAGAACCAGGCAATCGTTCCCCCAGACCGACGTCGCCAGCAGCAACCCGGTTATAGCCCCCAAGATGCTCGCTGTATTGGCTGTCAAACAGGTTCTCGATACCTGCCAAAAGGGTTAAGTCCGGTGTTGGTTGCCAGTGACTGCTGAGGTCGAAAAGTGTATATCCACTCGTCGGGATCTCTGAGTTTGATTCGGAGACTCGACTCTGGCGATGATGATAGGTGCTTTTAAAGTTTATGCCCCAGCTTCTACGCTGGTAGTTCATTCCCAGCATCAATCGTGGTGGCGCGAGACGGTAAAGCTGGTCGTCGATGTCACGGCGCTCACCTCGATTCACCGTTAAACTGCCATTGAGGCCGAGCGACCGGTTGAGTTGGTAGCCAAAATCCATGTCGAATCCGTACAAGCGAGCATCGACATTGTTAAATTGCAACGGCGTTGAATCGCCATTCATATTCGAGACCTGCTCCACCACCGAATCGATAATTCCCGGCGTGGTATCGAAGGGTATACCCTGAATGTAATTACTGATGCCAGTGATATACACCGTTGGTCGAACATAGCCATTCCCCCACAACAAGTCCACGCCAGCATCCAGGGTCGTTGCCGTCTCGTAGTTGAGGTTTTGATTGCCAACATAAGTATTGCCATCCGCAAGTCCTGCACTGGCAGCAGTCGGCAGCCAGGCAAACCGCTCGACATAATCAGGCGCGCGGTTTCGACGGGACAAAGACAGACGCCAGTTAGCGTCCCCCTGTACTCGCCAGACGCGTGCCAGGGCATCAACTGTAGTCGCCTGCCATTGGCGGCTGGCGCCATTGAATGCGAGCGCCAGGCTCGCAGGCATGGCAGGGACGGCAGGCCCTGTTGATGCCCGCCCAGCCTCGGCGTTGTGCCCGTCTACTCTGACGCCCAGCAGAAAGCGCCAATCATTGAGCGATGGTTGAATTTGCAGGTACATGCCAGTGCGCTTTAAGACGATTGCTGGCAGACTCTGCAGAACAAAACCTGGGCTATTGGGGTTGCCGATACTGGCAGATTTATCCGCCAGTTGGGTGTCCAGCCCCGCCTTGAACAGGCCCGCTGCTGTCGGCATATCGATCTTGACGCTGCCAACCCAGGTAGTTGCATCGGTCAAGGTTCGACGATATAGGGCCGGATTCGCAGGTGCCGGTCGCAAGGCGAAATTATTCATACCATGGGCGATATCCGCGTAGCCTGCAGATGCTGTGACATTGATGTCGCCAAAATTGGATGCCCAGCCGAGGCGGGCAAAATCGGCGTCGACATACTCGATATCCATGCCGAAGGGAGGATTGCCCGTCGGTCCTGTGGCGTGATGTCGAAATTCAACGTCGTATGTCGACGACCCGCTTTGCATACCGCCAGCCAGTCCATAGACCTGACGATCAAAGGCGCTGCTGGCGATGGTGCCTGCGGGAAACTCCGTGTTCTGACCGTGTTCATCAGAAAACAGCATGTGTCCCCGATATCGATCGTTAGCCATGCCGGCAATCCCGCCGACAGCCTGGCTACCGTTGTTGCCACGGCCGCTGGCCGTCAGGTCATAGTGACCCTCGACCTTGCTGGTAGCCTGAAATGGCACCTGCTTCAACACGGCGTTGACGCCCCCGACTAATGCAGGGCCAAACTCCAGGCCGGGCGTGCCGCGACTGACTTCGATTTTTTCCACCAGTACAGGGGGCGCATAGTGGAGGGGCGGATCCATCATATTCGGACCACCGGATTCAAACCGCTGACCATTCAACGTGGTGCCGATTCGGCTACCGAACACGCCGCGATAGGCGACCTGGCCCGACAGGCCGCCATTGTTAATCAGCGCAGCGCCGGGCATCTGGCCGACGAGAGCCGCGATATCCGTCACGGGTATGGGCTGGTCAGCCATGTCCGTCAAGTTTGAAAATACTGGCAGGCGTTTGCCTGTGACCACAATGACTTCTTCGAACACGCCGTCGCTGGCATAGATGCTGAGGCTGACATTCGTTAGCGCCATAGCAATGACCACGCTCAGACGCGTGGGAAATTTTTGAACACTCACGGGCTATCTCCGTTGATGAATTAGCGCAGCAGTTGCGCAGTTAAAAAGGCTCTATTAAAAAGGCTGATTAACTGATCAACGGGGGTCCTCTGGGAGGTAGGCGGCCGCCACGAAATCGGCTATATGGGAGAATTGGCGCAATGGCATTGGGCAGGTAGGAGGTCGTGAAATTGGCCCCGATTGATGGGCTGTCTGGCAGTGCAACCGCTGCAACCGCTGCAAAGGGACAAAGCTGGTTGCTGTTGGCGTGTTGGCCTTCATCAGTCTGTGATTGCTCGGCGTGCTGGCTATCGGAGAAACGTCCGGTATCAAGATCGAGCCAGACGTTGCGGCCACCGACGCCTGAACACATTGTGATTACGATCTGACCGAGCGCGTTGTCTCGCGCCATCATCATACCCTGAGGCAGAAGCGCAGGCACGAGCAGCAGCAAAATCGCGAACTGCGTGATCACCGAACGAAATTTGCTTGAAACCTTTGTCACAAGTTAATGATCGAGAGTCTGGTAAAGGAGACCAGAGTTTATTCTACTAGGATGTATAATTGTAATTATTTTACAAATATAACCCCTCGATTTGAGATTCCTCTCACCTTTGTCATGGTCCTAATTTCCAGGGTGTCAGTGACACCTCTGAATGATCAGCAATACTCATTGATTGCTCCATAATCGGTGCTGAGGTTGTGTTGGGCGGGGGGGGATTGCCAAATAGGGTGTATTGCTACGGATCTTGGGGTATTCGGTTAGTGTTCGCTAATCCGCACATTTCCACATATAGTTACTGTCAGTCACGGGTGTGTTCGCCGCCGCCGACAACTGCCGATACTGATCACCCACACCGGGCATCTCGATTTTGATGACATCGGCGCCAAAGTCAGCGAGCATCGTTGCTGCCACGGGACCGGCAATCCAGCTACCGACATCCAGGACCTTGAGTCCGGCAAATAGAAACGCTTCACTCATACTGTGGGTTCTCTTTGGGTTTTGGCTATTGCTTTAAACAATCTTTCTAGCAATCGTTTAGATATCATGTTTTGAATATGCAACCTGGGCCACCTGCAGAGAGTCGAGTTCATCCCCGCCTGCCACCGCCGCGATAGTTATACCGCCGTGGGCGTGATGGCCACCGCCGACTGGTCGCGGGTATGCCAAAGAATCACCACCATGGCGAGCAACAACGGTACGCAAACGTACAACAGCGCGCGCCAACCATAGGACAATAGAATGTAGCCTGAACCCAGCGCGGCCATGGCCTGCAGCGAAAAGATCAGAAGGTCATTGAGCGCCTGGAAGATGCCAAAAACCAGTGGCTGGATTGCACCTATCCACAAAGCCCAGCGTTTGCCGGTCAAAAGCAGTGCGCCCACTACCAGAAAGCTCATTCCCATCAGCGAAGAATTAACCAGTGCAGGATCAGCCGTGCCGTAAATGAGCAGTTGGGTGGGGTGGCTGACACCGGAAAACAGCATTAAGCCAGCGGCTATTTTTGTTAAATTCATGAGATTTTCTTACTGTGTTTATTCATTGGTTTGTTAAAACTATCGTGCGGCTAGGCGCCATTATTATTGGTAAAAATCAACAACGCTTGGTTGTTCGGCGCGCCCTACCCTGCACTGGTTGGCAGGGTGTTTAGGGTCTTCGTAACCAAAGGATATACCGAATAATAATTTCATCGAATCATCAATACTCAGCTCTTCACGCAGTTGATCTGCCTGAAAACTCAGAGCGGTTTGTGGGCAGCTCGCAAGTCCGTGAGCGGTCATACTAAGCATCAAGCTCTGTGCATACATACCTAGATCAGCGCTAACAAAGCAACTAATAGACCTACCATGACAAAAGTCGTTGGACCAGCCAGGGCTCCGATCGTCACGATCAAA
>JABBAY010000186.1 GCA_018607725.1 K189A clade bacterium | reverse complement strand
GCTATGGCTCCACTTCCAAGATGATCGCCGAAAGTGCCTTGTGCCTGATACATGATTGCCCTGACCTCAAGGGTGGTATTTATACCCCCGCACCGGCCATGGGCGAGAAGTTGATTACACGCTTGGTTGCCCATGCGGGCATGACTTTTAATCTGGAGTAACCATTAGGCTTTCGTGTCCGGCCGAATTTCGGCTTGGCACGATGACCCTAGGGTGCGCTTGCCATCAAATGACGGCACCAACGATCAACCCTCCAAGCACAGCGCTGCTGAACCTTAGAATAACGGCTGATTTTCGCGCCAGCGCCGCCCGTCTTTCGCGATCAAGGCAACACTCTCTGCCGGCCCAAAGGAACCCGCCATATATGGCATGGATTTTTGTCCTGTGTCTTGCCACCCACCCACAATCTGGTCCACCCAACGCCAGGCCACCTCGAGTTCGTCGGCCCGCATGAATCGGGTTTGGTTAGCGAGCATCACATCAAACAATAAACGCTCGTAGGCATCTGGTACGCGCTTACCCGTGAAGGCTTCTGACAGTGCCAATTGCAGATCAACGGCCTGCAGCGCCATGGACTCTTCCAAACCTGGGACTTTATTCAGCAATTGGAGACTAATGCCTTCATCGGGCTGAACCCGAATCACCAACTTGTTTGGCGCATTGCCCGCCAGTTGATCCGGGAAAATAGCATGGGGCACGTCACGGAACTGGATAACGATCTCCGAATAACGCGCTCCCAAGCGTTTGCCCGTGCGTAAATAAAAGGGCACTCGCGCCCAGCGCCAGTTATCAATTTCGGCCTTGATGGCGACAAAAGTTTCGGTGGTTGAACGGACCTTGGCGCCGGCCTCATGTAGGTAACCTGGAACGGCTTCGCCAGCCACGGCGCCAGCAACATACTGGCCTCGAACCGTGTTTTGCAGCACATTGGTACGATCGATAGACTTCAGGCTATTCAGCACCTTGATTTTTTCATCATGGACGGAGCTCGCATCAAACCGCGCAGGTGGCTCCATGGCAGCCAGACACAATAGCTGCAGCAGATGATTTTGCATCATATCGCGGAGCGCACCCGCCTCTTCATAAAACGCCCAACGGTCCTCAACCCCGACGGTTTCAGCCACGGTAATCTGCACATGGTCCACATATTTATTACTCCACAGGGGTTCAAACAAGGCATTAGCGAACCGTGTTACCAATAAATTCTGCACTGTCTCCTTACCCAGATAATGATCGATTCGATACACCTGACTCTCCGCGAAGATTGAAGTCAGGCTTCGGTTGATGTCGATAAAGGATTCACGACTGTGGCCTAAGGGCTTTTCAACAACGACGCGGGTATTGGGGCGAACCAGGCCGACACTTTGTAGACATTCACAGACCCGCTGGAATATGGATGGCGGCGTTGCCAGGTAAACAATCAGATCTCGAGTCCGATCACAGAACTCCTCGTCGTTGAGCCGCCCCAGAGACTCAGGGTTCATGGCATCAACGGACCGATACGTCACTCGCTGACAAAACCGTTGAGAGACGACGGGATCTAAACTCTCGCCCAAGTTGGCGACAAGACTCGCTTGCAGCCGCCCCTGGAATACTTCGGGACTTTGTGGATTCCGGGATATACCGACGACTCGCAAACAATCCGGCAATAGCTGACTTTTATCCAAATGATACAGCGCCAGGTAAAGCTTACGGAACGCCAAATCTCCCTCACCACCGACGATTAATAAATCGCAGATCATGCTCGACTTCTCCATTTGAGATGAGTTTGTATCATTGCCGCTGGCTTCTCGCAGACACACAGTGATACCTGCGTGGGATAACCCTATAGTGGGGGTGGCGACCCTGTAGACACTGGTATGCGCTCAGATGCGTCTACTAAGCACGCTAAAGTAACCAAACCATAGCAACTGAGCCATGACCTGGGTCAGACTTGTTTCGGCGCAAAACTGACGAGTTTGAATCATGGCTCAGCGACCCTGTTCCGACTGTCGAGCTGATACGGCATTGCAGCCGCCGCTGAAACATGGTTTATTCCGCGAGCACTTTTTCGTTACGCGCGACCAACACGAACTATAAGGATCCAGGCGTGAGTCAATTCGATATCGACACCCAAGTTACCCAAACCGCCGATAACATCTGGCGGGGAACCCTGAGCAGGGAGTGGAATATCGGCAATAATCCGAATGGCGGCTATCTGCTGTCTTGCGTTCTGAGCGCGCTCAAACGGTCTCTGCCCCATCCGGACCCTATGACCCTGACCACACATTATCTGCGCCCCGGCACTGCTGACGAGCCTTTTGAGGTCCATGTCGAGGTGCTGCGCACTGGCCGCACACTTAGCACGGCTCGTGCTAGCCTGATCCAAGGCGGCAAAGCCAGGCTCGAGGTGCTGGCAGGGTTTGCCGACCTGCAGATCTCTGCCGGCATCGACACTGTTCTGACAATCCCTGCGCCCGCTATCCCGCCACCTGAAGTCTGCATCCAGCGCCACGGCGAAACTCAGGGTGTTGAGCTGCCCATTGCCAACCGGCTCGATGTCAGATTACACCCTGATTTTGCCGTGGCAGGCAGCACGAACGTCGCAAAAGTTGCCGGTTGGATACGATTTCTGGATGGCCGCGAACCTGACACGGGCTCCTTGCCACTGTTTACGGATACCTTTCCACCCTCGACCTTCAGCCTGTTAGGGGTTGTCGGCTGGGTGCCCACCATCGAACTCACTGTGCAGGTGCGCTGTCGACCTGCGCCCGGCTGGATTCAGGCAGAATTTTCCACAGAAGATTTACAGCAGGGCCGCATGATCGAGAGTGGCAGGCTCTGGGATAGTGCCGGCCAACTCGTGGCTCAGAGCCGCCAGATCGGCCTGGTGATGCAACAGAGTTGAGGGTTTGTCACCCGAATCTCGATATATTGCCTGGCATGAATTTGGCTGGCCGCGCGGATGCATTAGCTTCGATCCAGAGGCAGTATGTTATCGTATACCCTGCATAATCAAACCGGAGCCAACGTTGTCACAGCCCCTCGAAGTCGCACTCTTTCCAATTCCCAGCCTGGTCGCGTTTCCTGGCACCATCGTGCCCTTGCACGTGTTTGAACCACGCTATCGGCAAATGATCAACGACTGTGTCAGGGATCAGCGCATGATCGGCGTCTGTCATACTCGCAAGGTCATTCGCGCGGCGAAAGCAAACCAGACTCAAGACGAGGCCATGAACTCCAATCAAGCGACTTACCAGCCTCAAGCGGTATTTTCCGCCGGCTACTGCGACATTATTGAGACCACTGCCGATGGCCGCATCATGGCCGAGATTCGCATTGAACAGCGCTTGCGAATCGTCAAAGAAATTCAGTCAATCCCCTACCGTATCGTCTCCAGCCAGCCACTTCACGATGACGTGCCGGACCCCAGCGAGGTGATGTCTATCGAGGGGCGCAACCGTGATCTACAACTGCTGATTAATTCCAAACTCTTAGTCATGATCGGTGCCGCAAACCCTGAGTTTGAAAATCTGATTAATGGGTCAGAATGGCAATCTCTGAATCCTGATGAATTCAGCTATCAGCTGTTTGAGACCCTGCGTTTCGATCCTGACATGATGCAGGCCATTCTTGAGGCTTGCAGTACCCAGGCACGCTTGAATATCATTTGGGATTATCTGTGTCGTTAGCCACACCACCCATTGCTCGGCTTGGCGTGATTGGTGACGTGCATGCGGAAGATGTCCGCCTGGAACTCGCCCTCGACCATCTCCAGGCCGCCGGCGTTGACCGAATCATTTGCACCGGCGACGTCGTCGATGGCAGCGGCTGTCCGGAAACCTCCTTGCGTCTGTTACAAACTCATAACGTCAGCACGGTGCGGGGCAACCATGATCGCTGGTTACTCGACAACAAGGTTCGGCACGTTGCCGATGCGCACGGCCAAGACGACCTTGAAGATGCCAGCCTGGCCTATCTCAACAGCCTACCCAGCGCCATTGAACTCGACACGGTGGCTGGCAGATTATTGTTGTGCCACGGCATTGGCAAGAATGACTTGCAGAAAATTTGGCCTGGCTCCACACACATGCCCATGATCCAGAGTCCCGCGCTGGACCGCATCATAGAGGACGGCAGGTATCGTTATGTGATCAATGGGCATATGCATTTCCGCACCATGATCCATTTTGACGCCATGACATTAATCAATGCAGGCACTTTGAAAGGCGAGCAATGGCCTGGCTTTATGCTCATCGACTTTGCGACCGAGAACATCACCTCGTTCAAATTCGGATCACTGGGGGCCAACTCACAGATTGAGATTGCACGACACATGTCTATTTTGCCGGAACCCGAACAGGTCACCTGGCGTGACACCCAAGCTTTCAGCGGCGATTGGCAACCTCTTACCCTACACTAAAGCAGAGCCGCCGGTTGCGGAAAACCTGACCTATTGATTCGTGCGGCCAGGCGCACCAAGACTCGAAAAAGACACCATTTTACCGGCCTTTTCATCCCATAGCGCCAGCCAAGCCGTCGACAAGCTTTCAACGATTCCCAGTTTGCGGGCATTCTGCAAAACCGGCTGGTTATCGTAGCAAGTTGGTAAATGATAGTTTGGTACCTTGGGGTTGAGGTGATGAATATGGTGATAACCAATATTACCGCTCACCCAATGTAACCACCGCGGCAGGTCATAAAACGAACTGCCCTCAAGGGTCGCGTCATGATAATTCCAGACACCATTGCGTTCCCAGTAGGCGTCCTCAAACTGATGCTGAACGTAAAACAGCCAGACCGCTCCCAGCGACGACAACATGACGACGGGCACATAGACTAACAAAAATGGCTTCAAACCAAAGATCAAAATCATGCTGCCGTAGTAGATCAGAATGCCGAGATTCGTGCCCATTACACTCAACCATCCACCCCACGTTTTAGACTGCTCACCCAATGGAATTCGCTGCAGAACGACGAAATGCAACGGCGCCGAAAAGAAAAACAACACCCAAGGATTACGGTAGACCCGGTAGCAGAGCCGACTGAACCAACCTGAGTTGACGTATTCGTCCACGGTGCGCGTGATGACATCACCATCGCCGCGCTTGTCGAGGTTACCGGTGCTGCGGTGATGCATGGCATGTTGACCTGCCCAATATTGAAAAGGCGTATTGGTCAGCACGCCCATCATGTTACCCAACAGCATATTTTGCCATTTATGGGGTAGATATGAACCGTGGGAGCAATCATGGCCGATCATAAACAACCGTAGATAGGCCGCCGCTGCCAGTAGCGACAGCAGCAGCGTCACTCCGTAATGCACAGACAATGAAGCAAACATCAAACCGATGGTCATACCATAGATAGCGACGGTATGGCCCAACTGGAAAAATGCCTTTGTGTAGGACGCATGCGCGAATACACGCGAAGCGACGAATGCGGGTGTTTTTGTAACTTGCATAGCGTTTTCACAACCTGATGCCGGCTTGCCCTTTCTGCTCTTAATGGGTGCCTAATGAGACGAGTGCCTGATGATAGTCCTAGCAGGTCACAAGGATACGCTATTTTCCGCCGCGGGTTCAGCTTATTTACGCACCACTGATCGCCCTATATGGCCGGCCATCAAGCCCTCGCGGCCGCCAGTGCCACCCATACCTGACGCCGCCGGTCGCCACTGTAGGCGCGGCGACCATGCATGGTGATCCGGTTATCAATGAGCGCAATGTCACCGTCTTGCCAGTTCAGATCAAAGGTTAAGGTGTTGGCCATCGAAACCAGTTTTTCAAAAACAGATATCGGGATCGTCGTGCCATCACCCAGCACCAAGGACGCAGCAGGGTTCGCCTTGACCCCAGCCCACCCCATATAAGCGGCAATCAACTGATTGTAAAACGCTTTGCGACCGTCACCGAGGTCCAGCACCGCTGGCAGTACCGGCGTCGTCACCTGCAGACTGTCGTCTGACTGCCATTGCCAACTATAGCCGAGCCCCTGCAACTGGCTTTCCGCGCCAGCTCGGTCAATGACGCTCAAGGTACTCTTCCAGCTTCGTCCCTGCCCAGAGGCCGAATTGTCATCCACCGGCATCAGCGTCGTATATCGCAAGCCATGATCTTCAAATTTTCGAGCCCACTGCGGCATCTTGCTGAGAATCAATGCATACAACTGATCAGACCGACACAGTGATGTCGCGCCGCCCAGCTCGGCAGCCGCATGGCAATGGAAGAACAGCTTGGCTGGCGATATCGGCGTTTGGGCCATTTCGTGATGTAAAAATATCTCAACCTCAGGGGGCGCCTCATTGGCGGTAAAGACTCTGTCGGTCAGGTTGACTCGCACCGCATTGGAAAGAGACTCCTGGTAGGTAAAATCTGGATAACCAAATGCGGCACTGAAGCAATCGAAAGCTGCGGCGGTCTCGATTGGAAAACCACGAAACAACACTGCGCCCGATTCCTGCAAGACTCGCTCCAGCGATGTCTGATTGGCTTGCAGCCAGGCAGTGCTGGCTGCGAGGGACGTCAGTGACTGCTGGTTATCAAAGACCGCCGGAAAGGGCCGGCCGTCAAACTCAAACTGTTCGGAAATCTGGATCCGATGGGGTTGGGGGTCAATCTCAGACATCAGACATCAGCACCTTGCGGCCCTCAGCAATCGAACGTTGCGCTGCGACGCCCATCGACACCGACAACAGGCCGTCTGCCACCGTCACTGCCGCCGGACTCCCTGTCTCAATCGCCTCGATAAAATTGAGATGCTCCAGGTAGCTGGCGCCGTGATGAAAACCTACTTCGGCCACTCGAGGATCAATTTCGATATCGAATGACTCGTATTTTTGGTACTCCCGCCCGCCACGAATCAGGCGACCTTCAGGAATAAGCGCTTCAAGCTTACCCAGATCACCAGTCGCCACCAGTTCCTGCTCGTTGCGGCTGGACTCGGCGAACATACAAAGGTCAAGACAGGCCCGTGCCCCGTCGGCATAGTCGACGATGACAAAGGCATTGTCGAGAATGTCCGGGGTAGCACCGTCATAGCGCTCCTGGAGGTGATTGACGTCTTGACCACCGGAAGCAAAGACACTGACTGGTTGCGACTTTATTGCCAGATTCATCAGGTCAAAAAAATGACAACACTTTTCTACCAGAGTGCCGCCACTGTTTTTATTAAATCGATTCCAGTCACCGACTTTTTGCAAAAAGGGGTAGCGATGTTCACGAATAAATAGCATCTTTAAATCACCCACCGCACCTTGCTCAAGCTCTGCCAAAAAGCGGGCTACCGGTGCCATGTAACGGTATTCCAGGCCCACCCAGACCAAACCTTTATGCTGGCTCGCCCCCGCGACGACAGCCTGGCAATCGGCCATCGTGGTACACATCGGCTTTTCCAACAGGACATGTTTGTCCGTCTTGAAAACCTCACGCATGACATCGATATGGGTGAAATTCGGCGACGCAATCACCACCGCATCGATATCATCACGGGCAAGTAATTGCCGGTAATCCTCGTACACCGTTGGTGTAAATTTGGGTTGGCAGGCCGTCAATGCCCACGCTCTGGATTTGGCGTTAGGATCTGCCACGGCCACAACCTCTGCGGCATCGATCTGCACCAGATTACGGATATGCTCACAGCCCATCATGCCAGTGCCGATAATACCGTATCTGACAGTCATGAAAGCGGCCCTCGAGAGACTGGCATCGCAGGATTATTCGGCAGATGGGCGAAACGATCTGGGTCTCTTTGGGCAGCGTAAGCCGCAACGATGGGCGCCAGATCTGTGGGCGATGCGCCATGGAGAATGACACCATCGCAGCCAAGGTCCAACTGGTGATTGATAGCCGCGACACACTGCTCAGGTGTACCCATCGCCGCCGCGGCCAGCCAAGATTCAGGAATCAGGCCGGCGACGTGCTCCAACTCGGCGGTAGTTGCGCGCTGATCAATGGCGCCTTGAAAGGTAGATACCAGTGGATCGGCTCGAAATTTTTTCAAAACCAATGGATCCCAATCATTGGTCTTGATCATCAAATCGCCATAAGCTTGGAGGTAAGTCGCCATTCTGCCAACAGTTTTTTTGAGTCGCACAGCCTCGGGCAGATGATCACCGATGGTGGCCAGGCATGACCAGACCCTAACATCCGCCGGATCTTTGCCAGCACCCGCGGCAGCTTGTTTGACTGTATCAACGCAACGCCGGGTGGTCGCGTCGGTAAAAAAGGTATGCAGCACTACGGCATCAAAGGCTCGACCGCCGAGCGCTAATGAATTGGGTCCGAAAGCAGTGAAAGTTAATGGAATATACTCATCGAAATCCGGGTCCAGACGCAGCACGGGCCATTTGCCAGCGGGGCCATCATGACCCACCACCGTCTCACCACGCCACAGGCGGCGCATCAGGTTCGCAAAATCCTCAATCTGGTCAGTCTTGATCCGCGCGAGACCATAGGCGTCAAAAGCCGCATTGATGCCACGCCCCAGGCCCAAACTGAAACGCCCGCCAGTCAAAAAATGCATGGTGCTGGCATAAGCTGCCGTCACCATAGGATGACGGGTATTATGGTTGGTCGCCGCAGTGGCAATACCGATCGTCTTGGACACGGCACCCACAGCACCAGACAAGGTGGCGGCTTCTTTGATATTAAAGCGCTCGGAGATAAAACAGTTGCCGAGACCCATCGCTTCAGCATCATGGACCTCAGCAATCAGGTCACGGGGCGAGCGCGGGGCGCCGGCCAACGTATAGAATCCCAGTTCATTCATTCCGTTAATTTCAGGCATCTCAGTTCTCGCTATCTAAAGCTTCTGCATAAGCCAGCAGGGTACCCAATGTCACAGGCACAAAAAAAGGGATCTAACGCCCTTTTTCCCCGAACGATCCTTTTGGGTCGTCGCCTCTTACATTATTTGCGCCCGCTAAATTTTGCGCCCGCTACGGCAATTTATTGCACATTGGCCACTGACCATTCGCGAATATCTTCTCGGTGCTTTTCAGCAAACTCATACAACGACAAATCGTTACATACGACTTGCTTTTGAGCTCGACGACCGATGCCGAGCTCCTCGGCCTTAGCCTTGATCGCATCCCGGGATTCTAGTGCCGCTATACATAATTGAGAATAAGGATTTTCATCTTTAGTGACAAACTTGGCGCCATCATCCAATTGAATTTCCTTTGCATACGCATTGATAGACAACGACATTGCGACAAACAAACACATAAGATGCTTCATTATTCTCTCTCCATTTGGTCATTATTGTTTCAGCCACAAGATAAAAACGATTTGTTCACGCGGCTCAACATGGGAAGAACTCTAATATGCTAAGAATCTAAATGCTATCTTAATATAACTTACACAATATTAATTTTTTTGGTGGTTTGTGCTGTCTATCGCACCTTTTTCTGTCCTATTGATTGAGGCGCGTGGAGTGTCCGTTATCTTCTCGCGGCGCACTTACCAGCCATGGATATTAAGACAGGGTTAAGGCAGCGTTAAGATAGTTAATTTTCGGTTATTTCGATCGCCGGCCTCTTTTCAGCTCTCAAATAGACCACTAAGCTGCTGTCCACATTGAATGAAACGGTCAACAACGCATGCAGAACTCCCTGAAAACTGTCGCGCTAATAGTCTCTCTGGGTTGTTTGGCGGCGCTCCACAATGCGCCGCCACACGTAACGCTGAACGGATTAGCGGCAGCGAATGATACCAAAAAACTTGCCGATGCCAGCGAGGCTCGAATGATTCGAGCTGACTTGCCCATCATCAAAGATCACTATGGTAATCCAGCCCTCTTTGAAAAATACATCATTCGCCGGCCACAAGTTCGCGTCTAGCGCTACCGCTACAAACTCGTCGCCAGCAGCCGATTAACCGCTCAACATTATCTACATCCCGAGCGGTTAGCCTTTGACCATGGCCGCGGTCAACAGAGCCTGACTGTCAGGCTGCTGGAAGAACGCCTCCGGATCGTCAATGCCACGCTGACTGATTATACTCAACTTAATATTCTTCGATGCCCCTTTCGGGGTACCAGCAATCCGCTCAGCGATTTCGCGACAACGCTCGACGACGGCGTCATCAGCGACGCATTCTGCAGCCAACCCTAACCTCAACAGTTCCGGCCCGGCTACCCGATCACCCATCATGGCCATTCGCGCCATGACCTGCTCGGTGGACTTGATTTTGAACCAAGCCGCATTCATTGGCACCACTGCGCCTTGTTGAATCTCTCCGACCTGCAAAAAAGCGGTATCTCCAGCAATCAAGATGTCACAAGCCAAGGCCAGTGCCGCACCAGCGTTGATGCCATACTTTTCAAATGCGCCGATGACAGGTTTTGGAAAATGATACAGGGCCAGATGTAGCTCACGCCAACTGCCAAATTGGCGAGATTTCCAGGGTGGCGGCGGTTCAGCCTGTAGAGCCTTGAGATCAACACCGGAACAGAAAAATCCATCCGCGCCGCGCAAAATCACGCAGGCGACATCTTCATCTTCAGCCAATTCTTCAAGTGCTAGCCTAACACCATCACTTAACGGCGGAATAATCGAGTTACGCCGCTCTGGTCGATTTAAAATGATCTCTGCCCAGCCGGCTTTACGCTCGACTAATACGGGTTCTTCGTCAGACATGATGGCTCCCAGTTTTTATTTTATTAATCCCAGTGACCGGGAGTCTAGGCGCAACGCCCAGAAATCGCCAGAGCAGCCGTTTTATTTGACCGAGCATTAATCTATAGATCCGGACCTATCAGGGACGAAAAGCATCCCAATGTTTAATCGCATTATCCTCTGGGCTTGGGTCGATTCCAGGCCGCACCCCATGGCGACAAACATGGCGAGCCTGCATTCCGTGAGTACGCGGCGCGACGACGTCCCG
>JABBAY010000169.1 GCA_018607725.1 K189A clade bacterium | reverse complement strand
CCAGTCACTCTAGCCAGTCACACTAGCCAGTCAACAAGACGGCAATAATACCAGTTAAGAATACGCCATCGAATGTACCTGCACCGCCGATCGACGCGATCGGCGCTCGTAGCTGCCGCACATCCATGATTCTCAGCAGATCCGCACCAACCAGTACACCTAGGGTGCCACCAATATAAGCCAGGGGAGCGCTCTGGGGTTGATTGATCATCATAGCGGCGAGTGCTGCCGCCAGGGGCGCAACAAGTATCGGCATCATAATGCCCATGCCCTTCACCGGGCGGCTAAACAGGTAGCTGACGAGCGCCACGATACCGCCAACGACCACAACATCTGCAATGCGCAAATCCAGCGCGATGAACAAATACAGGCTGAAGCCCACGGGGATAACTCCCCCACCCACATTAACTGCAATGATAGTTCGAGAGAAATCCTGCCGCGGTCTAAGACCGAGAAAAAGATAATACCAGGAGTCAGTTTCTTGACGGGGCATATCTGTTTTCAGGCTAAACAGCGGCAGATTAATGAGGCTGCCGATAATCGATCCTAATAACAAACGTGTCGCGCCGGTGGGCGAGACTCCGAGCTTCTCAAACGTGACCGTGATGATACCGAATTGGATGACGAGCACTAGCCCGACTAGCGAGAGTATCAACAGTGCGATCATCAACGGATTAGTGTGATTATTCACGGCTCAGTATCTGTCCCTGTCTTAAGTACGTCACGTAAGTGCATAACGTAAGCGCGTCACGTGAAAACGCAAAACCCGAACTCACTCTAACGGGTGCATAACCTCAATCTGGTCCAGATAGAAATGATTACCATCCGGATCATTGAACATCGCCATAAACCCGCCCCAAGACTGCTTCGTCGGCAGCATCAAAAATGTTACACCCAGTGCCGCCAACCGCTCATAGTCTTGCTGTAAATTTTTGACGCTGAAGCCGATCCCTGTGTGCCGACCAATCAACGCCTGCTGGGTATCATCGGCAACGGCAAGACCCAAGCGAACGGGTCCGGCAGCAAACGATGCATAGCCCGATTGCGGCTCAGAAGACTGCAGGACAAGCCCGAGCTTCTCCTGGTAAAAATCAACAGCCTGATCCAGATCGCTGACGAACACATTAACGTAGTCGATTTGCATTTATCTGACCTCCCAAACACAGTTGCATGATTAACCGACTATCAAACCGTCAGCTGCCAGCTCGCTATTAAGACCTGTGATATTAGGCCATCAATATTAGACCTTAGATCGCCGCCCGACGACTGACCCGGTGTTGCAACAATCCCAAGCCCATCACCGCCATGGAAACCGACACCAACGGGTTCAGCAAGTTAAAGAAGGCATAGGGCAGATAATCCAGCACCGGAACACCCAGCGTGACGGCATAGAAAGCGCCGGCGGTGGTCCAGGGAATCAAGCCAGTGGTGACTGTTGAGCCTTCTTCGACGCTTCGAGACAGAATACTGGGCGCCAGGCCGCGGGCCTTATAGGCATCCGAGAACAATTGGCAATTAAGAATAATGCTGATATACGCTTCACCCATCGCGACATTACCGACAAAGCCGGAAACGAGGGTCAGTGCGATCAGCGACGCTGTGCGTTTCATCCGACTGATCAGACCCGCCAGTAACACTGCAAGAATCTGGGTTTTAAACAAGATACCGCCCAGGGCCAGCGCCATGATCGACAACAACAGGGTCCAGCTCATGCTACTAATACCCCCGCGGCCCAGCAGGTTGTCGATATTCTCAATGCCGGTGGTACCCGCGGAATTACTCCACAGCGCATTCATCACAGCAGGGATACTCGCACCCTGATAGAACACACCGATCAGTACCGCGACCAGGATACTCATTGTCATACTGACCTGAGGTGAGACTCGGCGCACACTCAAAACGATCATGACAAGCAGTGGCAACAGGGTAATAAGCGGGTTGAGGCCGTAACTTGAGCTCAGCGCCGTTTGGATCAGAGCGATCTCCACATCGGGCAGCGCCTCTGCGGTCTGTCTAAAGCCAAACCAGAGCATAATCAACAGGGTCAACAGTAGTGTCGGCACCGTGGTATAGAGCATCGTTTTAATATGATCATATAAGTCGGCATGAGCACTCATGGCGGCCAGATTGGTGGTATCAGAGACCGGCGACATCTTGTCGCCAAAGGTTGCACCAGAAACTACCATGCCGGCAACTAAGGCCAGGGGCACGCCTAAAGCCGCACCGATACCCATGAAGACGACGCCCAAGGTGCCCACAGTGCCCCAGGAAGTACCGGTGGCAATGGCCATCAGACAACACAGCAGCAGCCCGGTGAACAAAAACAAGGACGGCTCAATCAGACTCAAGCCGTAATAGATCAAGGTCGCAATCGTGCCACTTTGCATGAAACTGGCGATCACCATGCCAATCAGCAGAAATATATAGATTGCCGGCAGGGCCCGAGTAATGGCCTCGCTCATCATCGACTGAATCGCGGCATAGTCATAGCCTAATAATCGCGCGTTGATCCCAACCCAGATTAACGCCATAAAAATAATGCTATGCAAGCTAATCGTGAAGAGGAACAGGCCACTGGAAATCATGCCAACAACAACACAAAAGCATAGCAAGGCATGGAGCAGCGAAGGGGTTCTCATCATGGTCTATACCTATCACTGGTCGCCCATGGTCGGGCTACTCAGTGACCCTTTAATGAATGTCTCGACGATTAATGTTTCGGTCGCATATGTGGAAACAACACGACATCACGAATTGACGGGGAGTTCGTCAACAGCATCACCAAGCGATCAATACCAATGCCTTCGCCTGCTGTCGGTGGCAATCCATACTCCAGAGCGGTGACATAGTCTTCATCAAAATGCATCGCCTCTTCATCACCGGCATCTTTCGCCTCGACCTGTTGCCTGAAACGATCCGCCTGATCTTCTGCGTCATTCAGCTCCGAGAAACCGTTAGCAATCTCTTGTCCCATACAGAACAATTCGAAGCGATCGGTCATCTCGGGGTGCTGATCATTACGGCGCGCCAGCGGCGAAACCTCGATAGGATGTTGGGTAATAAACACCGGCTGGGTAATCCGCTCTTCCACGGTCGCCTCGAAAATTTCCATAATCAACCTGCCGATGCCCCAGGCACTATCCACTTCCAGCGCCAAAGATTCGGCGAGTTGCTGCGCCTGCGCCAGGTCATTGAGCTGCTCCGCATTGATCTTGGGGTTATACTCAAGAATCGCCTCAGCCATGGTCATCCGTTTGAAGGGCAGGCCAAAGTCGAGCTCAGCATTTTTATAAGCGAACTTGGTGCTACCCAGCACGTTCTGCGCGACTTCGCGGAACAAGGTTTCCGTCAGGTCCATCAGCTCATTGAAGTCCGCGTAGGCCCAGTAGAATTCCAGCATGGTGAATTCAGGACTATGCTTGGTCGACATACCCTCATTGCGAAAATTTCGATTAATCTCGAAGACGCGCTCAAAACCACCAACAACCAGCCGCTTCAGGTTCAGCTCAGGCGCCACTCGAAGGTACATGTCGATACCCAGCGCATTATAATGAGTCACAAATGGTGCCGCCGTTGCACCACCGGGAATAGCCTGCATCATGGGCGTTTCAACTTCCATAAACTCACGTTCAATAAAGAAATGACGGATGCTGTTCACTATCTGCGAGCGCTTGACGAACACATCTCGGGTTTCTTCATTCATCATCAAATCCAGATAGCGCTGACGATAGCGCGTCTCCGTATCGGTCAAGCCCGCATGCTTTTCAGGCAAGGGTCGCAATGATTTTGACAGCAATCGAATCTCGCTGGCGTGAACAGTGAGTTCCCCCTTATTGGTTTTCATCATTGTCCCGGTGACACCAACGATGTCGCCGATGTCCCACTTGATAAAATCATGGTAATCCGATTCACCAATATCACCTTCGCGAACATAAACCTGAATTCGGCCGCTGCGGTCCTGAATCGTTAGAAAGCTCGCCTTACCCATGATCCGGCGCAGCATTACCCTTCCCGCAACGCGGATCTCACTCGGCTCAGCCGCCAGCGCTTCCTTGCTTTTAGCTTCATGCGCAGCATGCAACGCGGTGGCCAGATCAGTGCGACGAAAATCATTGGGGAACGGATTGCCCCGCAGGCGCAGCTCTGCGAGCTTGGCTCGGCGCTGGGCGATGATCTCGTTCTCGTCTTCTGGATGTTGCTGCTCTTCTGTCATGGTGCTGCCTGCTGCCTTAAATAACACACGAATACTGATGAATTTTACTGACTACTTTTTTGCTCACAAACCCTGTTTCAGGCTCGCTTCGATAAACTGGTCCAGATCGCCATCCAGTACAGCCTGAGTATTTGAAGTCTCCACATTGGTCCGTAAATCCTTGATACGACCAGAATCGAGCACATAGGAGCGAATTTGGCTGCCCCAGCTGATATCTGATTTGGTGGATTCAATCACATCCATCTCTGCCCGCCGTTTGAGCTCTTCCATCTCATACAGCTTGGCCTTCAATTGCTTCATGGCCTGATCACGGTTTTTATGCTGAGAGCGCTGGTTTTGGCACTGAACAACAATACCGCTGGGAAGGTGCGTCAGCCGAATCGCCGAATCAGTCTTGTTCACATGCTGGCCACCCGCGCCACTGGCCCGGTAAGTGTCGACGCGCACATCATTCATGTCCAAGGCAATATCAATATCGTCATCCAGCTCTGGGGACACGAATACCGAAGCAAAGGAGGTATGGCGGCGATTGCTGGAATCAAATGGCGACTTTCGCACCAACCGGTGAACACCCGTCTCAGTCCGCAACCAGCCGTAAGCGTAGTCACCGACAAAGTGCACCGTGGCACCCTTGATACCCGCCACGTCACCATCTGATAGCTCCATCACCTCGGTCTTGAAACCGCGGGATTCACCCCAGCGCAGATACATGCGTAACAGCATATCAGCCCAATCCTGGGCTTCGGTACCGCCTGATCCAGACTGAATATCCAGATAGGCATTATTCGGATCCATCTCACCGGCAAACATACGACGAAATTCGAGCTTTTTGAGCTGTTCGTCCAGATAATTAAGGTCGGTGTCGACCTCGGCAACTAAATCCTCGTCACCTTCCTCAGCAGCCAGTTCCAGCAAATCAGCGGCTTCAGTTAAACCACCATCCAGCTGATCAATGGTATGCACAATCGCTTCTAGGGACGAGCGTTCCTGACCAAGCTTTTGGGCATATTCCTGGTCATCCCAGATTTTCGAGTCGCCCAGCTCCCGTTCAACTTCCGTTAGACGCTCTTTGCGGGTGTCATAGTCAAAGGTACCCCCTCAGAACGTCAGTGCGCTCCGCGAGGTCTTTTATGAGGACTAGATAGGGATTAATTTCCACAAATTTCTCGATAATAAGTCGTTTAGGGCGATGTTCGATACGACATCGGTTCTTTCGACAGTGGTGGGCCGTTAACAGCAGCTAATGACTATCTCTGCAAACTCACACACAAAAACCCGTCGCGTTTTCACCGCCGGCATTGTAAACCAAGCGTCTTGGCCTCGCCAGACTAATAGCCTCGCCAGACTAATAGCCTCGCCAGCAGAACTGGCCTGACCAAAACAAGAGCCTTGTTAACAGCCATGCCCCCAAAAGGGTGCGCTAACCGTGTCCGGCTTAACCCTTGTTGTTCAGACGCGTCCAGTTATCGGCTAATTGACGCTGCATTTGTTCGGCGGTGCCGCTATTATCGATGACCAGGTCGGCGCGACTCATCCGCTCCTCATTACTGAGCTGCGCGTTCAGTCGCTGCTCCACTGCCTCTCGAGAAGCACCATCGCGACTCATGGCTCTGGCAATGGCCACCTCACGATCAGCAACCACCACCCAAACTTCTTCGCCGATATCTTCCCAGCCTGCCTCAAACAAGACGGCGGCCTCCAAGATAATAATAGCGTCGGGGTAAAGGGCTTCAAAACCAGCAATTTCCATGACGGCTAGGCGTCGAATTTCCGGCCAGACAATATCGGTTAACTGCTTCAGCGCCGCGGGCTGAGCGAACACCTTGCTGCCCAACACCTTGCGATCAATCTGGTTATCAGCGCCCACAACCTCTTCACCGAATGTTTCAATCACCTGTCGATAGGCCTGGGTGCCGGGATCATAAGCTCGATGGCCGAGCCGGTCAGCATCAATCACTTGTGCACCCTGCTGCTCGAGGAATTTAGTCGCAGTGGACTTGCCTGAGGCCAGCCCACCGGTTAAACAGATGATTCTCACCGAACTTACTCCCGAAAAAATGCCTAATCTGCCACAGGAGCCAGAAAATTGCGATCCTAAAACCTGAGTAAGCGAGCCGCTTAAGACTCTCTGTCAGCCGCTTCTTGATCGTCCATTTGCTCCAGCAGATTGATGGCGACACCGAGAAAATCCGAGTCGGTGATGATACCCACGAGCTTTGCATTATCCACAATCGGCAAGCAACCAATTTTCAGCTTTTCCATACGCTTCGCCGCCTGCCTGGCGGAAGTGCTTGATGACACTCTATGGACTTCGGTTTGCATAATATCACCGGCGCGGGTGTGACTATAGGCCACCTCACGGCGGGTTTCCTGGTCAAATCGGGACGGTGTTGCGGCCATGACATCAAGATAACTGACGACCCCCAACAGGCCACCGGCCGAGTCGACGATGGGGACATGTCGAATATGTTTATCCCGCATCAGCTGGTAAACCTCGGCTAAGCGCGCGTCAGCCGGTAACGTTTGCACGTCCTCACTCATCAACTCCGCCACTGAAATCATCCTAGCCACTCCTTCAAGGTCTTTCGCTCCAAGTTAGCAATTCAAGATGGTTTAACATTGATGTACATCAAATCCTGCCAACTGCAGAATTCCTTAATGCGGTTTGTGACATCAAGGCCAAGGAATAGTATTGTTGCTGCATAACATGACTCAATCAGCAGCTAAGGGAGTGAATCCAGGACATGAGCCAGAAACGAGACGCCGCCATCGTCGGCATACATGAATACCCCTCGAGGGACGTCGAGGGTGAGATCAGCCCCCTGCAAATCAAGGCTGAATCGGCCGCCAAGGCCCTAAGTGATGCCGGCCTGAACTGGTCTGATGTGGATGCCATCTATGATGCTGGTGACGGTGGCGGCATGAGCGGCCTGAATATCGCTGAATATTTTGGCCTGAACCCTAATGTCATCGACACCACCGGCGTTGGCGGCAGCTCCTATGAGTTCCACGCCGCCCACGCCAAGCGCGACATCGCGGCAGGCAAGGCTAAAGTCGCCCTGCTCACGTACGGCTCCACCGCCCATAGTAATGCCCGCGCCATCGGCGTCGGTGGCCGCGGTGGCGGCTCCATGCACCCGGCTGAAAACATGGATGCCTTTGCCGGCATGACTCTTATCGCCAACTATGCCATGGTGGCGCACCGCCATATGCACCAGTACGGCACGACCAGCGAGCAGCTGGCCGAAATTTCGGTGGCCACCCGCTACCACGCCATGCGCAACCCGGAAGCCGTTCAGGCCATGGAAGACCTGGAGTTTCTTGATATCAGAGAGACCAGCATCAGCGATGTTATCAACTCACGAATGATTGCTGACCCGTTACATCTATTGGAATGCTGCATGATATCTGACGGCGGTGGGGCCGTTGTCATCGCCTCACCAGAGGTGGCACGGGATTGTCGCAAACCACCGGTTTGGATTCTGGGTAGTGGGGAAGCCACCAAGTACCCGAAAAATGGCGGTGATATTACCTCTAGCGCCGCCGTGCAATCGGCACCCCAAGCATTTGGCGAGGCCGGCATTACACCGGGTGAGATTGATATCGCCATGATCTATGACTCCTTCAGCATTACCGTACTGGCCCTGCTTGAAGATCTTGGCTTTTGTAAGAAAGGTGAAGGCGGTGCCTGGGTCAGCGGTGGCAGACTGCGCTTTGACAACCCCAATGGTCCTGCTTTGAACACCGATGGCGGTGGTCTATCGTCAAACCACCCCGGCATGCGCGGTATTTTTCTGCTGATCGAAGCCGCGCGTCAGTTGCGGGGTGAATCCACATCACAGGTCAAAGATGCGAGACTCGCTGTCGCCCACGGTAATGGCGGCATGTTAGGTAGCCGCCACTCTGCTGGTACCATCATCCTTGGGAGAGATTAATCATGAGTGATCCAAAACGACCATTACCCCGAGCTGATGAGTTCGATACTCGAGATTTCTGGGCTGCGACCAAGAACAAAGAGTTCAAGTACCAGCAATGCAGCAATTGTGAGACCATTATTTTTTACTCCCGACGTCACTGCACAGGCTGTACTGACGGCAACCTTGAGTGGAAAACTGCGACAGGCAAAGGCACGATCTACACCTTCAGTGTGGTTCGGCAGAGTTATCACCCGTTCTTCCGCAACCAGGTGCCTTATGCGGTAGCCTGGATTGATATGGATGAAGGCCCGCGCATCCTCTCCAATGTAGTTGGCGTGACCGACCCGCTGAATGACCTCAAGATTGGTCAGGCTGTGACTGTCGAATGGGAAGAGCACGAGGATTTATGCATACCCCTTTTTAAACCTGCATAAGGTTAAACCCGCATAAGGTTAAACCTGCTCAAAAAAAAGCCCGCAGCAAGCGGGCTTTTTTTTGTTTCAGGTCTAAACTGCAATCAATGCCTAATCATGGCTTGCCAAGATAATCCATCTTGCCTAAGACAACACCATTGTGCCGCAGAATGTTATAGGCCGTGACCGAGTGGAATGAGAAATTTCCCATCACATAGGACATCAGGTAAGTGAGGCCATCGAACTTCAACTCAGCGCCACCAACCGGCAGGGTGATGATCTTGGTCTCAGCGCCTTCAAACTGGGCTGGGGTCAGGCCGTCAAGAAACGCGATGGTTGCGCTGAGGCGGGCCTGTAACTCAGCAAAGGTCTCTTCCGTGTCTTCCATCACAGGCGCTTCAATACCCGCCAGCTGAGCGGTACCACGCCGAGCAGAGTCAGAGGCAATCTGAATTTGACGTTTAAGGGGAAACATATCCGGCGCCAGACGAGCATTGACCAGGACAGAGGGATCGATCTTCTTTTCTTCGGCAAAGGCTTCAGCCTTCGCCAGAATGGCAGCCAGACTGGTCAGGGTGCGCTTCATGGCGGGAACGGCGACTTCATACAGAGACATAGTGTTTCCTTGGAGGTATATGGTGCCCTAGAGATTGGGATGCGCGATGCATAAATCAATAGCCAGCCACGCCAAGGTGTTGCGAACTGAGATTAGCCCAGCGGCAACTGTACCGTTGCGGTACCAAACACTCGGGTTTCACCCTTCTCGTTGGCCACGGTCAGGTCTATCTCCACCTGACCATCTTCTTCATTGACGTCAGTGACAACGCCAGAGATGGTGTGCTTTTCATCGGCAATCACCGGCGCTCGAAAGACCGTATCGATCGCCTTGATCTCAGCATCTGGCGCCCAGTGATGAATCATCGCGACCAGATAGCCTTGATTAAGAATACCAGGCACCATGGCGCCGGGCAGACCCTCTTTACGAGCCCCTTCATGGTCGGTGAATCGCGGCCCGCCCCAGCCCACCAACTTGGCGAACTGACTGGCAATCGCCAGAGACGTATCTGGAATAAACGTCGGCAAGTCTTCGCCGAATACCACTTCCTGGATCGTTGAAATAGCCATCAGCTTTTCTCCCGCATCACAACTCGACTATCCGCATTCGCCAGATGCTGGCCAGCGGCGTCGAAGAATTCAATTCTTGAAACTGCGAACACCATGCGCCCAGAGCGTCCGGTTTTACTATAGATATCATGCAGATGAGTACGGCCCGTGATGGTCGTGCCAGGCCGAACCGGGAGAAAACATTCGACGCCTTTACCCGCGTCCATGCCAAGCCCGAATCGCGGAAAGTTTTCTGGTAACGCCCGGCTCCCGCTCAGGCTCGCGATAAAAGTCGGCGGTGCCTGAAAATCTGGGTGGGCCGAGTCCAGAAAGCGCGCGGCTGTTTCCCCACACAGGCGGGCATATTCAATGGTCTTGTCGGCAGGAATCTCGAATGTCTTCTCGTCAAAATCCTGATTCAAAAACTGATCTCGCGCTTCTGCTATGTCCTGGTCCACGATCTTCCCCATTTTGTTGATACAAGCTGAATGCATACTTAGTGCACGCTTAATTCTAGCCCTTAGACCGTCCCTTTCAGGCTCACCGCCTCAAACTTACCGGCTTTCAATGCTGCAACCAGATCATCCATGGATTCTATTTGATCGTCAAATCGGGTTGCGCAGCGGCCCACATGGCTGACGATATGAGAATCGCTGCCGCCAACGCCTTGATAGTTCAGACGGGCGGCGTTGTCGATGGCGATCTGGTCTTCCTGGTCGCGACTGCCGCCATTATAGATTTCAACAATATTGACGCCCTCGGGCACACCCAACTCATCTGTATGGGCAAACATACCGACCCGCGGACGACCAGGATGACAAGGCACGGCTACCGCCCCGTGAGTGTTACAGGCCTCAATGACCTTGGCCAGAGACAGAGAAATACTGGCGAAATCAAACGCCTCTTGTAAGGCAGGTGTAACGCCGTAGACCAACACATGACCATATTCTGTTTCGACCTCGCTGGCCTTGAGAATGCACAGGCCAAACTTCTCGGCGAGGCCACTGTAGTCTGATTCATTATCGAATTGGCGGTGCTCGGTCAAGACAAAGCCATCCAGCGGCAGGTTCTTCGAACGAATCCACTGGCAATAATTCTCGACCTTGGCGCGGCCATCGTCTGACTTGATGGAATGTGTATGTAGGTCCAGTAACACGAGTACCCCGACAAAATGTAAGAAAAGTTGGATGCAATAAGCCGGACAAAACTGCCACAAGGGTCGCCGATGTGCAAGTGACATTGATG
>JABBAY010000211.1 GCA_018607725.1 K189A clade bacterium | reverse complement strand
GTGTTGCTGCTGCCGAAGCTCGGACCTTGCTCAACCCAGCTGTCATCGACTCCGATCACCTGAGCACCACTATTGGCGGCCAGCGTTGTCAGCACTCGATGAATGTCCGCCGAGTTACTACGTTTTTCGATAATGAGAGTGCCTGCAGGATAGCGAGTATTATTGGCCATCGTGAATGCCTCATCAGCACTCTTGACGGTGATGCCTGCTAGCAACGCTGCGCTTAGAAAGCGGCCTGCAGCCATGTCGCCCCAGGGCACCAGAAAAGCCACGGTAGCCTCGGGGTGAATAACCTGACCCTGACGGGACTGCGCCGAGGTGAAGGCCATCGAAGGCAGGTCGCTGACCTTAGTGCAGCTGGCGATATCGATATTGAATAACAGCGGTAAGGACCAGGCGGTCGTGTCGTAGATTTGGTTGTCGAGGTTGTGCGTTCGACGTCGTTCCTGTTCCGCCAAGAACGGCGCATCCATATCAACCTGCTGGCTCAGCAAGGTTGTGGCTAACCGACCACGCGGCTGTGCAGTATCGATAAAACGGGCGCCGGCGGCGTAGCTGATACCGCAAGCTTTGAAAGCCTCTTTGGCTTGTCTGACCTCGATGCCATGTTCTGTGAGCAAGGACGCCAGTCGATCATTCCCCGCCTTGTCGCGATTGTTAGGGAAAATATAAAATCGTTGTTGCTTATTGTTTTTGCCAATGTCGATAGCATCGACTTGAATTTGATAAAAGTCGGTGAGCAGGCTGTTGCGATTGTCTGCTGCGGTTTCGAGCGTGGATAGGCTGGCGGTGAAGTGTTTGCGAATGGTTTCGCGATAGGTCAACAGCGCGCCGTCTGCCCGCCGATAGACCATACCTCGAGCAGAACCCGCTTCATAGGTGGATGCCGAGGCACCGTAGAATGTCGGCCAACTGTCAGTATAACCGGGGTAGAAAGCATCGAAAATCTCATGAGTGAAATAGTCAAAGCCCCGTTGATCAAAATAATAGGCGTTGCGCTTGCCGATGCGGAGCATTTGCTGGCGTTGCTGCGGTGTCATATGCGGGTTGATGGGGTCGGCGGCCGGCGCGAAGTAATAACTTTCATCGCCACCCATTTCATGAAAATCAATCACGACCAGGGGTAGATGTTTATTTAGCGCCAGAACCCGACTCTGGGTCTCGGGTTGAGTCAGCGCGAGCCAGTCGCGATTTAAATCAAACAGGTAGTGGTTGGTACGACCGCCAGGCCAGGGCTCGTTATGCTCGGCACTGATGCGATCAGGACTGTCTTGCAAGCCAACCGAGGAGTAATAGTGTTGCGTAAAACGTGCGCGGCCATCGGGATTTTGCAGTGGGTCAATAAATACCAGCGAGTTGTCGGCAACCTTTAGACTGACCGTCTCGGCGTTGGCGGCTAACAGGTGGTAGGCGGTCAGCATAGCGGCGTCTGTGCTGCTGATTTCATTGCCGTGAATACCATAGGCTAACCAGATGGAGGCTGGCAAGCTGGCGATGAGCTGGCTGGCGGCGGCTAGATCGGTGATTCTAGGATCGGCCAAGCGTTGCATGTCTGTGGTGATCTGGTCGAGGCGGGCGATAGTCTCAGTGTTGCCGATCACTGCATAAACCAATCGCCGACCTTCCCAGGTCTTGCCGTAGTCGATGAGTTTGAGCCGGGCTGGCGCAGCGGCTTGCAGGGCGGTGAAAAACCGTAGCATATCCTCGTAGCGGCTGATTCGAGCTCCAACAGGGTAGCCTAGCACTTGCTCGTAAGTCGGAATGCTCGGGTCGTAGACTGCGCCTGGCCACATCTCAGGTAGGGGATTCTCAGCGCCAAGTACAGGCGCGGCTAGCGTTTCCTGAACGCTGGTGAGTAGAAGGACGAGCAGGCATAGAAGATTTCGCATGGCGCTGTTAACTCAAAGGCGCGAAAGGTCTCGCGCTACATTAGAAGAAAAGGTGGTGTAATATAGCGTTTTCATAGGGCAGGTGCATTACCTGTGGTTGTCGAATCTACTCACGTTGGAAGGCTTTTGTTGTGTTGAAAATATCTGCTAGGACTACCAGTGCTACCCCAAGTCTCTCTCTCGTGGCGCTTGTTAGGGCGCTTGCGATCACCCTGTTGCTCTTTCAAAGCGCGCAGAGCTTGGCCGAACCCGAGTCCGAGTCCCTAGATTCGCAGGCTAATCCTGATGCCTATCAGTGGGACTTCTCAATGATCTATGCCTCATGGGAAGCTTGGGAAGCGGGGATGGCAGAGATGAACGCCAAGGTGAGCGAATACGTCGCGCTCAAAGGAACGCTTGAACAGGGTCCAGCGGCGATCCTGAAGGCCTACCAGCTGTCGGATGAAATTGGTCGGTTATCCTATCTAACCTATCGCTACCCCGGCCTGCAGCGAGATATTGATCAGCGTGATCAATCGATCTCAGGGCGTTTTCAGCAGGTCCAAGCGGCGTTTGCTCAGATGGATACGGCGTCGGCCTGGTTTACGCCGGAATTACTCTCGATTCCACTGCAGAAGATGACTCGCTGGATCGACATGACCCCTGCTCTGGCACCCTATCGGTACCCGATCCTCGATGCCTATCGGCAAAAGGCGCATGTATTGGATGAGACCGGCGAACGCCTGCTGTCTTACTCAGGTCAGTTTAAACGAACCCCCAGTGCCATCTATCAGGCACTCTCTACCGCCGATATCGAATTTCCTGAGGTGACGCTGACTACCGGAGAAACGCTGCGAATGACCAGTGGTGCCTATCGCCGGACGTTGGAGACCGCGCGCGAGCAGGCTGATCGCCAGGCTGCTTTTGAGGCGCACTATGGAACCTACGCGGCGACAAAAAATACCTATGCCGCGATTTATAACAGCATCCTGCAACGAGACTGGTATGACGCCAGGTCGCGAGACTATCCCAGCACCTTAGCAAGTTCCCTGGATGGTGATGCAGTGCCCGTCGAGGTGTATACCAATTTGGTGCAAGCGGTACGAGCGGGCACGGAGCCTCTGAAACGCTATCAGACACTGCGCAAAAAAATTCTGAAACTGGATGCGTATCACCTGTACGACGATGCGCTGCCATTGCTTGATACGGCAGTTGACTATCCTTATGCACAGGCCCGAGAAATGGTGGTCGACTCGGTACTGCCCTTGGGTACAGCCTATCAGGCGGAACTCAAAGATTTTCTCAATAGCCGCGCTGTTGACGTATATGAAAGCGCTGGCAAGCGATCGGGTGCCTATGTGGCCGGAGTCTACGGTGTCGGGCCCTATATGCTACTGAACTATAATGACACGTTGGATGCGGTGTTTACCCTGGCTCATGAGTCAGGTCACGCGATGCACACCAACTTGTCCTATGCCAATCAACCATTTGCTACCGCCAGCTATACCATCTTTGTCGCGGAAGTGGCCTCAACCACCAATGAGCGATTTCTGTTGGAAAAGCTGCTCAATGAATCCGATGATCCCGCAGAGCGATTTCTGCTGTTGCAAAAAGCCATCGAAAACATAGCAGGGACATTTTACGCACAGGTGTCCTTTGCCGACTATGAATTACAGGCGCACCAACGCGCAGAACAAGGTGAGCCCATCACGGCCGAGGTCTTAACCGAAATCTACCGAGATATCTCCCGGGCTTATCAGTCAAAGGAGGTCACAGAAGATGCCTTATATGACAACCTCTGGGCTAGGATTCCGCACTTTTATAACTCGCCTTATTATGTGTACAAGTATGCCACCTGTTTTGCTTCCTCGGCGGCGCTATACAATGCCATGACCTCAGGCACAGAAGCCGAGCAAGCGGCCGCCAAGGACCGCTATTTGACTTTGCTGCGCAGCGGTGGTGACGACTTACCCATGGCGCAACTGAAGAAGGCTGGTGTTGATTTGTCGAAACCCGAGGCAATTCAGGCGGTGATTCAGCAGATGGATGATCTCGTTTCGCGGCTTGAGGTGGAAGCAGTAAAGCTCGGACTGATTTCTGCAGTCATGTAACGCCGATAGCTAAAAGTAATAGCTCAGTTGCGCGTAGACCGCATCGGGGCTAGTGCCATATTCCGCGGCCAGATAGCCCGGTTCAAAGGGTGTGGTCTGGTTGGCTACCGGTGGTTTGCCAATAAAGTGGTAGTAACCCAAGCCCAGATAAAGATCGTCTAACACATTGTGAGTGGCGCTGATGGACCAGAAACTCGATTTATCTTTCAGGTTAACGATAGCCTGAAGGCCAAGGGTAGTCAGCGGTGTAGCCTGGAAGCTGAGGCTGGGTATCAGGTAATGTTGGCCCAGTAGAAACACACCGCCCACTTGGTAGGCTGAGGTTTGAGCGGTGCTCAGGTAGTGCCTACTGTCAGCGGCACCGGCACCATTGTAATGGTATTCCACCATGCCGAACATTGATTCAGTGAACGCATAGTCAACGCCGGTTGAGGTGCGCCAGTAGCGTCGATCACCATTGACCACAGCAGTTTCTAGCCAGAACCCCAGACTGCCCAACGCCGACTGCATTCCCGCACCGAGCAATGTCTGATTGGCGTAGCGCATGGCGGCAAATTCCAGGTCAGTGCCCGCCAGGTTGGCCTTGCCATGAATAAAAGCGGCCGAAGAATCTGGGTGGCCGTCTTTGCCGAAAATAAAGCCCATATCAAGTTCACCCAACTGACCTAAGGGTTTCTGGTAGCGTATGGCATCGACGCCAATACGGTATTCGGTATTTAACGCCGTGACATTGTAGGGCAGGAATACGTCGGTAGGATTGATGATCCGGGCGGAGCCGAAAGTGATCGCTTGGCGACCAATCGTTAGATCTCCCTGGTCGAACTGCAGTTGTATATTCAGGCGGTCGAGGTTTTGTAATACGGGTCGACGGGCTTCGTCAATTAACAAGGGGTCGATATCCGTCAGGCGATAGTTTGCCGGTGGCGTGCTCTGGAAATTCACAGCCTCGACTAATTGATTGCTAAATATCGGATTCACTTGGTAGTGCAGTTCCCAGGCATAATTTATTGAACTTGTGGATGTGCTACCACCTTGCCACATCAATCGCAGGCTGCTTTCGGATTGCCAGGTTTGATCTGCGTGCAACAGAGCATTGTCGATGCCTTGTTGGCTGATGACATAAGACTTCAGGTAACCGCGCAAAGTGCTGTCGGCCATGAGTGGTGAGCTTGGCGGGAGGCAGCAGATGGCTAGGATCAGGCAGGTCGACAGTCGTTGGTGAGGCATCGTCTAGCGGCGCTCATCGTGGACTACGGCGCCGTCTTCCATGTGTATTAAACGGCTGGCTCGAGACATGATTTTTTCATCGTGAGTGGAAAACACAAAAGTCATATTGTGGGTTTCGTTCAGATCCTTCATGACATCAAGCAATGCGATGCCGGTTTTTGAATCGAGGTTGGCTGTGGGTTCGTCGGCGAGAATGATGTCCGGGTGTGATGCCATGGCTCTGGCCACGGCAACGCGTTGCTGTTGACCACCGGATAGCTGGTTCGGCCGGCGTGATCCGAGATCGTTCAGGCCAACCAGTTCGAGCATCTCCTGGACTCGCTGGCGCCGAGCTGGGCCGGCGATGCCCTGCAGCAACATAATATACTCGATGTTTTCTTCTGCCGATAACACGGGTATCAGGTTATATGCCTGGAACACGAAACCTATATGGTCGCGTCGAAAATCTGAAATTTGTGCGCCTGACATGTTAGCAATGTTGGTGCCCGACAATTCAACTACCCCACTGGTAGGGTTGTCGAGACCGCCTACCAGATGCAGGAGTGTTGATTTCCCCGAGCCTGAAGGACCGATAATTGCGGTAAATTCACCGGGTTCGATGGTGATTGATACCTGCTCGACTGCCTTGACCAGAGTTTCACCCTCACCGAAATATCGACAGACCTCCATCGTCTTGATTACAGCATTCGTCATCGGCTTTATAAGCTCCTGTGCAAGGCGTCAGTGGGAATAATATTGGCCGCAAACCGTGCTGGGTAGAGCGCAGCAGTCAGAACCAACAAAATTACGTATGCCGGGAAGTTTGTGAACTGGTGCCAGGCCAGAACAGTGGGGATGTTATTGTTCATCGCAATGCCGGATATCTCCATCTCTCCTAGTGGAATACCGTTAGTCGCGTACCACTCGCCGAGTAGAGCTCCCACCAGCACGCCAAAGATGCAGCTGAGCAGGGCCAGGAACAGCGCCTCGACCATGATGAGCCGAAACAGATCAAATGGCCGAGTGCCGATAGCTTTAGCGACCCCGAACTCATAGATCCGCTCGTAGATCGACATAAACATGGAGTTGATCACACCTAATGACGCCAGAAAGAACAATATAGCGCCGACGATGAGTGACGAGTAATTGCTCATCTCCAACATGGCGGCAATATCTTTGTTCAAGGCTCTCCAGCCTAGCGCTTCAGTTGTGTCGTTTGTTAAGGACGACAGCAGTCCTGTGGGGTCAAGATCTGCACTACTAACGTCATGAAACAAAATGGCGATCTCGTGGCTACCCTGGCTTATGCCGAGAATTTTCCGAGCCTGTGAGATATGGATAAAGACGATGTTCGAGTCCAGTTCCCGTACGCCAAACTTAAATATGCCAGCCACTCGAAACAATGCTTGGGAAAGTTCCCCAGTGTTGGCTTCGGCTTGAGTAATCACAACGCGATCACCTAATTTTATTTCGAGCAGTTCCGCCATGGGCTCGCCAATCAGTATGTCGTTGGAATCCTGTAAATAATGACCTCGGATAATTGCTGCTGCCAGTTTACTTAAGTGCCGTTCCTGATCTGCATCGACGCCGTAAATCAGGCCGGCACCGACGTTATAGCTCGACGAGATCATACCGCCGCTGATGACCCTGCTAGCGTAGGCCGCAACACTGGGGTCATTTTCGAGTGTGGATTCTATCGAGGCCGACTCAGGCATATATAAGTCAATGTCGTAGTTATCGGTAAAACCCTGACGGTGAACCTGAGCTTCGCCAGAGAGCGTTTTTGTCAGGCTCTCTATCATGACGTCAACCATGCCGAGCAATACGGCGTCAGTCAGTATAAGGGCGCTCAGGCTGCAACCAATGAGTAACACTGTCAGAATCGTGCGACGGGTGTTCCTGAATAGATTGCGCAATGCGAGTTTCATGATCAGCATTAGAAACTACCCATGGCGCGAGTTGGCGATACCCTCGCAGCGCGTATACCCGGTGGAATACTGACGACTATCGCAAATGCCATGATGAGCAGCATGGGCCAGGCAAATACGCCAACAGAGAACTCGCCAGTCATGAAGCCGAACTCGATTCCGCCCATGTCGATGGGGTCCGGTAACGCGATGCCGCGCAGGGCGAACCAAGCAATGATCGGTGCGGCAATGACGACACCGACCAGCAGGCTCATGCTGGCTAACATCATCGTCTCTATTAAGATCAGTCCAGCGATAGTGGCAGGCCTGCTGCCGATAGCCTTAAGCACACCGAATTCTCGGGTCCGCTCCAGTACCGACATCAAGACCGTGTTGAGTACGCCGATAAAGACAATAAAAACAATGATGAGCAATGTGAAGCGGTTACCACGCTTGTCGGCTTCCATGGAGTTATAGAATGTGGCTTCGACCTGCATCCATGGATTGACGGTCAATGTCGGCAAGGCGGTGGCCAGCGATTGGGTGATTCGCCCCACAGCATTTTCGTCTTCCAGCAACAATGAATACTGATGAACCTTGCCATAGAAACTCAAAAACTCTTGCGCCACCGACAGCGGCAGATAGACCTTGTTGCGATCCCATGAGTTACGCGTACCCACAATGGCTGTGACAATGTAGATATCATTCGCTATGGAGCCATCGGCACCTTGGGATATGAGTATTAGCTCATCACCAATATTAATTCGCAAGCTCTCAGCGACACCTATGCCCAGCATGGCAGAATAATAGCCGTCGGCGTTGAGGGTGGCGTCGAAATACTGGCCCTGAGTAACCTTATCGAACAAGCGACTCGTGGTTTTTTCAAGCGCAGGATCCACGCCGACGATTTGTACGGGCGTATTACGGGTGCCCGCGTAGGCTAGTGCCGGCGTGAAAACCCTGGGCGCTATACTTTGAACGCCGGGCTGGCTGTGTATTTGTTGACGCTGTTCGGGCGTGTCATCGATACCCTTAAAAACTTTGGGTCGCTGCAGATAGTCGTCTCGATGAATTTGAATATGCCCCGTGTGATCCATTGTGAAGATGCGAATGACATTTTTGTAGGAACCGTCGGTCAGGGAAAATGACAAGCAACAGAGTACGTAGCCGCCGGTCATGCTTAACACCGTGAGAATCGTGCGGCGCCTTTGGCGAAGGATATTGCGAAATGCGAGCTTCAATAGCAGCATCTGTCTCGTCCCAGTGTGTGGTTAAAATCGGCTTTGCAGGTTGCGCAGAGTGAAATCGCTATCGCTGATATCAACAGGTTCGAAATCCAGCGACTCGTAGATGACCAGGGTTTTGTGTCCGGGTTTATTCAGTGGAATCATCTCAAGGCGCGAGGGTAGCAGCCTGCCTGAATAGTCTCTTAGCTCAGTAAAATTGAGTTGTCGCACCATGACATCATTGTCGTCATAAAATTGCTGTGAGATTGGTACCAATTGGGTTTTGTCGATGACATAGTCGATTTTGCCCCAGACAGTCACCGTGTGGGTCTGGGGGGTGAGTGTAATGGTGTAATGATCGACTGTTTCGACCAGTGCGAGATCGTATTCTTCCGTCAGCGTAGTCTGTTTGACCAGGTCATCATTGGTGAAATCGCTGCCCATCCAAGACCCCATCATCATCGATGGCGGTACCTTGATGACTTTGTTGATCTTGGGAAAATAGTTCCACATCTCTTGATCAAGTTTCAGGGTCGCGATACCGCGATCTTTCTTTGGCGACAAGATGCGGATAAATGCATTGTCTCGCCCTTGATTCAGCGACTCCATTTCCATGGAGCGCTGATACTGTGGTGTAACGACCTGCATGGTGATCAAGGCTTTACTGATATCGCCGCGGTAAAGTGCTTCCATATCGTCAATCAGAGCTTTCGCGCGCTCAGCGCTTGCGGTTTTGCTGTTCAGATCAGCGTGGCAGAGACCCGCGAATGTGACTGTCAGGATAAGAAGCGCGAAATGCAGCGTAAGGTTCATCGATAGTTTCAACCTGTTGTGCGCGGATGCGGTATTTTTATAACATGTTCTCTAATTCAATGACAATTTGGCGACTGAAAGCAGGGTTAAGCGGTTCAGCTCAACCTGTGAGATCTGCTAATATGCCGGCCTTAAAATGCAGGGGTGTACAAATGCTAGCGATGAAATTAATTTGGGCAATGCTGTTGGCAATAATTTCGCTTGGTACCCTGTCTTCAGCGATGGCGGAGGACGTAGAGGCGTGGGCTACTGAAGTTGAGGTGGGTTTGGTCGCCACGACGGGTAATACCGACACACAGAATTTGAAGTTGCGAGCTGATTCAAAAGGCGATTTTGCGCATTTTCGCCATCACCTGCATCTTGATAACCTGCAATCTTCCAGAGACGGAGCTGTCACCGCCCAGAAGTTTTACGCATTTTATCAGGCAGATTATAAATTAGACGAGATTTCAGCCGTGTTTGGCCGAATCTCATACGATAATGACCGCTTCAGCGGTTTCAAGTACCAGTCTGATTTGACCGCAGGTTACTCTCGCTTGCTCTTCGATACTGGCGCGATGGCGTTGACGGGTGATGTAGGTGTCGGTTTACGTGTGAGTGAATTGGACAGTGGCCAAAAAAAAGAAGAGGGTATCGTTCGACTGGCGGGTAAATATACGTGGGAGGTGAGTGAGAATGCTGCGTTCCAGCAGTTGTTAAGCAGTGAAATTGGTGGCGATTCGACCATTTCACGATCTGATTCTTCGATTACGGCGACAATCAATGGTAGTCTCTCCATGAAGCTGTCGTTGACGGTTAAACACAATTCTGTAGTTCCCGTTGATCGAAGTAAGACGGATACTGAAACCTCTGTAACGCTAGCCTATGGTTTTTAAAGTATGATTGAGATTCAAACGGTTGAACATTCGGACTTCCCCCCCCTGTTAGCTCTGAACGAAGATGCCGTGCCGCACGTGAACTCCATCGACTCGGCGCAAATGACCGATTTTCTTCAGCAGGCTGTCGCGTTTTTTAAAATCGTTGAAGAGGGTCAGTTGGCGGGGTTCGTAATTAGCCTTGGTAGTGGCGCAGATTACCAGTCGCCCAATTACACCTGGTTTGACCAAGAGTTGACGAATTTTCTCTATATCGACCGAATAATGGTGCACCCACAGTTCCGCCGGCGCGGCGTTGCGCGATTGATTTATCAAGAGCTGGAGCGCCGGGCCCTGGCCAATGGCATGACAAGTTTGTGCTGTGAGGTGAACTTGATGCCGCCGAACCCTGAGTCCTTAGCGCTGCATCTGAGCTTGGGCTTTGTTCAAGTGGGGACTCAATTCACTTACGGTGGCGAGAAAGAAGTGGTCTTGTTGGTAAAGCAGCTGGATAGCACCAATGAGTAATCGCGCGATGATTATCGCCATTATTCTGGCGTTGGCAGCGTTGAGCGGCTATATCGTCTTCGAGCGTTTTTTTCGCTCAGATGCTGTCGTCGAGATGGTGCCTGTGGCTGACGTCCTGCCATCGACGAAGCAGCCGGGGGTTCGGGCTCGGATGTCCTCCTGCGAGCGGATTCATGATCGCACACAGCTGCGGGGTTACGTGGAGAATACGGGCAACACCGACTTGTCCTTTGTGACGGTCACTGCCATGTGGAAGGATAAGAATGGCTTAGTGATTGAGTCGGCGATCATTTATGCCGTAAGGGATGTGGCGTTGACACCAGGTGAGCGTCGTGAGTTTGAAGCATCTTCCGAGAAAAATCGCGCGGCGCGTTGTAATGTAGAATTACTGGACTGGTGGGCCTAAGTGCCCATATAACTGCCCGTATAAACGCCCGTATAAGTGCCCGTATAAACGCCCGTATAAGTGCCCATATAAACGCCCCACATAAGGCCTGTGTATCAGTGCCTC